>NZ_JAWNCA010000036.1:0-40187 GCF_034106185.1 Enterobacter sp. 296B2
GCCCCAGACTATCGTGTGAGTAAAATAACAGAGCGTTCGAAGATTTTCTGCGCAGGTGGACTGGAGGGGAATTCATAACTCTATGAAATACAAGCAATGAACATTATTAGTAGAATTTATTATGATATGTGAGCATTTCAACTTTATTTATATGATTTGCTGATAATTACATAAAAAAATCGGCGCCGCAGCGCCGTTCTTTCATATGAAATATCAATGCAACAAGCCGGGGAAAATGCTTTTAATACCCGTTACAATGAACTCGATCCCGAGTGCCATCAACAGCAGCCCCATGATACGCGTAATAACGTTAATGCCCGTCTGCCCCAGCAAGCGCACCAGCCACGGCGCCATGCGGAATACACCCCAGCAACAGAGCGCGAAAACGGCAATTGCGACGGAAAAGCCAATCAGGTGCATGAGACTATGGTAACGCGTGCCCCAGACAATCGTCGAACTGATGGCACCCGGCCCGGCCATCAGGGGTAACGCCAGCGGAACCACGCCGATACTTTCGCGAATGGCGGTTTCTGACTTTTCCTGCTTGTTCTGCTTATCCTCACCCAGCTTACCGCTGATCATGGACATGGCAATGGTCACCACCAGGATCCCGCCCGCAATGCGGAAGGAGTCAATCGAGATGCCAAAGATCTGGAGAATGGCATCTCCCAGGAAAAGCGAGGTGAGCAAAATGATCGCCACAGACAGGTTAGCGGTGAGATTGGTTTTGTTCCGGGCCGCCGCCGTCTGGTAACTGGTCATACTAATGAAGACAGGAATGATCCCCACCGGGTTGACCAGGGCAAACAAACCAATAAAAAATTTGAAATACGTAGGAAAATCAAAGAGCGTTTGGATCACGTTTTGCTCCGCTTTTGCGCATGCCCGGGACTGGTACGTTGTCATGAAAAATCGCGCTGAAGATACGCTTTTTATTAGCATACTTCACCAGAAATCTGTGCCAAAACGTTAGCATTTCAGAATGTTAAACATATGTTGAGACAATGATAGCGCCACTTCCAATAGTTACTTAATTAATTAACAGTGGAAATATATCCATTAAATAACCCTGCTGAAAGGTATCAGCTTAGTGGAAAATTGACGCAGATCATGATTTCTGTACTCAGAAGTGAGTAATCTTGATTACGCCCCCAGGGAGGTCACCTGACAAAAAGGGATGATGCTAAGGTAAGGCTCTTTTAGTAAATTAGTGTACTGGAGCATAAAGTAACCCTTTGTTTTACTTTATGTAACGCAAGTCGTATTGGCACTGTCTATACTGTCTGACGTATCGAGCGCTGGTTTACTAAAAGAGTTTAAACATTATCAGGAGAGCATTATGGCTGTTACTAATATCGCTGAACTGAACGCCCTCGTCGAGCGCGTTAAAAAAGCCCAGCGTGAATATGCCAATTTCACCCAAGAACAGGTTGATAAAATCTTCCGCGCGGCCGCTCTGGCTGCTGCAGATGCTCGAATCCCTCTCGCTAAAATGGCCGTTGCCGAATCTGGCATGGGTATCGTTGAAGATAAAGTGATCAAAAACCACTTTGCTTCTGAGTATATCTACAACGCCTATAAAGATGAGAAAACCTGTGGCGTTCTGTCTGAAGACGACACCTTCGGGACGATCACAATCGCCGAACCTATCGGTATCATTTGCGGTATTGTTCCAACCACTAACCCAACTTCAACGGCTATCTTCAAATCACTGATCAGCCTGAAGACCCGTAACGCAATCATCTTCTCTCCACATCCACGAGCGAAAGACGCGACAAATAAAGCAGCAGACATCGTTCTGCAGGCTGCAATTGCCGCTGGCGCACCAAAAGATCTGATTGGCTGGATCGACCAACCTTCTGTTGAGCTGTCCAACGCGCTGATGCATCACCCGGACATTAACCTGATTCTGGCGACCGGTGGTCCTGGCATGGTTAAAGCGGCATATAGCTCCGGTAAACCAGCTATCGGTGTGGGTGCAGGTAACACCCCAGTTGTTATCGATGAAACCGCTGACATCAAACGTGCTGTGGCGTCTGTTCTGATGTCTAAAACCTTCGATAACGGCGTTATCTGTGCATCTGAACAGTCTGTTGTTGTTGTCGATTCCGTGTACGACGCAGTACGCGAACGTTTCGCCAGCCACGGTGGTTACCTGCTGCAGGGTAAAGAGCTGAAAGCGGTTCAGGACATTATCCTGAAAAATGGCGCGCTCAACGCCGCTATCGTGGGTCAGCCAGCCTATAAGATCGCTGAACTCGCAGGCTTTACCGTTCCGGCAACCACCAAAATCCTGATCGGTGAAGTTAAAGTTGTCGACGAAAGCGAGCCGTTTGCTCACGAAAAACTGTCTCCAACGCTTGCTATGTACCGTGCGAAAGATTTCGAAGACGCGGTAGAGAAAGCCGAGAAGCTGGTTGCCATGGGCGGTATCGGTCATACCTCATGTCTGTACACCGACCAGGATAACCAGCCAGAGCGTGTTGCCCACTTCGGTCAGATGATGAAAACAGCCCGTATCCTGATTAACACCCCTGCTTCTCAGGGTGGTATTGGCGACCTGTATAACTTTAAACTCGCACCTTCCCTGACTCTGGGTTGTGGTTCCTGGGGTGGTAACTCCATCTCTGAAAACGTTGGTCCAAAACACCTGATCAACAAGAAAACCGTTGCTAAGCGAGCTGAAAACATGTTGTGGCACAAACTTCCGAAATCTATCTACTTCCGCCGTGGCTCTCTGCCAATCGCGCTGGATGAAGTGATTACTGATGGCCACAAACGTGCGCTCATCGTGACTGACCGTTTCCTGTTCAACAACGGCTACGCTGACCAGATCACCTCTGTACTGAAAGCGGCTGGCGTCGAAACTGAAGTGTTCTTCGAAGTTGAAGCTGACCCGACCCTGAGCGTTGTACGCAAAGGTGCTGAGCTGGCGAATTCATTCAAACCAGATGTGATTATCGCACTGGGTGGTGGTTCCCCAATGGACGCCGCGAAAATCATGTGGGTTATGTACGAGCATCCGGAAACCCACTTCGAAGAACTGGCGCTGCGCTTTATGGACATCCGTAAACGTATCTACAAGTTCCCGAAAATGGGCGTGAAAGCGAAAATGATCGCCGTCACTACCACTTCCGGTACCGGTTCAGAAGTGACACCATTTGCGGTGGTAACGGATGACGCAACAGGTCAGAAATATCCACTGGCTGACTACGCGCTGACCCCAGATATGGCTATCGTTGATGCCAACCTGGTTATGGAGATGCCGAAATCTCTGTGTGCATTCGGTGGTCTGGATGCGGTCACTCACGCCCTGGAAGCCTACGTTTCTGTACTGGCGTCTGAGTTCTCTGACGGTCAGGCTCTGCAGGCTCTGAAACTGCTGAAAGAAAACCTGCCAGCGTCCTACAACGAAGGTTCTAAAAACCCAGTAGCACGTGAACGTGTCCACAGTGCAGCAACCATCGCCGGTATCGCGTTTGCGAACGCCTTCCTGGGTGTTTGCCACTCTATGGCGCACAAGCTGGGTTCACAGTTCCACATTCCTCACGGTCTGGCGAACGCCCTGTTGATAAGCAACGTTATCCGTTATAACGCTAACGACAACCCAACCAAGCAGACTGCTTTCAGCCAGTACGACCGTCCGCAAGCGCGTCGTCGTTATGCTGAAATCGCTGACCACCTTGGTCTGAGCGCACCGGGCGACCGTACTGCTGCGAAGATTGAGAAACTGCTGGCATGGCTGGAAAGCCTGAAAGCTGAACTGGGTATTCCTAAATCTATCCGTGAAGCAGGCGTTCAGGAAGCTGACTTCCTCGCTCACGTAGACAAGCTGTCTGAAGATGCCTTCGATGACCAGTGTACTGGTGCTAACCCGCGCTACCCCCTGATCTCCGAGCTGAAACAGATCCTGCTGGATACCTACTATGGTCGTGAGTTCAAGGAAGGTGACGTTGCTGCTGTGAAAACAGAAGCTCCGGTCATTAAAGCTGACAAGAAAGCGAAGAAAAGTGCTTAACTGACAGCCTGATGAAAAAACCCGCCTTCGTGGCGGGTTTTTTTATGTCTGAACAACAGCAGATATTATTTTCTGTTGTCGTGCTGGATCGCCGTGAGCGAGCCTACGGACAATGCTTCCTTATAATGCTTACGACAGACCGACACATAGCGTTCATTGCCGCCAATCACCACCTGCTCACCGTCCGCATAAGGTTTTCCGGCCTGGTCGAGACGAAGCACCATGCTGGCCTTGCGTCCACAGAAGCAGATAGTTTTCAGTTCAACCAGCTTATCTGACCAGGCAAGCAGATACTGGCTTCCGGCAAACAGTTCCCCGCGGAAGTCCGTACGCAACCCGTAGCACAGGACGGGAATATCGAGCTCATCAACCACTTCAGAGAGCGCGTGCACCTGTTCACGCGTCAGGAACTGGCTCTCATCAACCAGAACGCAGTGAATGGGCTCTGACGCATGCGCAGCGCGGATATCCTCCAGCAGGTCAGTTTGCGGGTTAAAAAGCCTGGCTGGCGAAGAGAGGCCTATTCTGGAACTCACCTTCCCTGCACCGAAGCGATCGTCGATTTCAGCAGTATAAACAACGGTACGCATTCCTCGTTCCTGGTAATTGTATGAGGATTGCAGCAGCGCGGTGGATTTACCGGCATTCATTGCCGAATAGTAGAAATAAAGTTGTGCCATTGGCCGTCAAACCCTAATCAATGTGTAATATTCCCGATGATTCATTGTACCATATTTTGTCTGGTCATCAGCGACACGCCGCACAAACGATGCCGTGCTGAAAGGTGTAAAACACCTTCTTTTCGCAAAAATAATCCGTTAAAACAGAGAGTAATGGAGGTCATGCTGATGAATAGGTTATATGGTTAGCCAAACATAACACTTCTTTTTATAGTGGAATCCGCGTTCATTAAAATTCACTATTTATTAACTATTCCTGCCTTAGCGCCGTAGCCTGGAACTAATACAAAAGGCTGATATTTATCCGCCGAAACTATAATTCCTGCGGTAAATGTCACAAAAAAAAGATGCAAGCGACGGGGTTAAGCAGGTTATCGTGATAACAAGCGAGACTGTCGAAGAGGAAATTTAAGTTAGCGTAATTAATAATAGCGGCTTTATTTAGTATTTTTTGAATTCCTTACATTCCTGGCTATTGCACATCTGAATTTATGGCTCTATTATTAGGTCAACAAACCACCCCCCATTATAAGTTTGAGATTACTACAATGAGCGAAGCACTTAAAATTCTGAACAACATCCGTACTCTTCGTGCGCAGGCAAGAGAATGTACCCTTGAAACGCTCGAAGAAATGCTGGAAAAATTAGAAGTTGTAGTTAATGAACGTCGCGAAGAAGAAAGCGCTGCTGCTGCTGAAATCGAAGAGCGTACGCGTAAACTGCAGCAATATCGTGAAATGCTGATTGCTGATGGTATCGATCCAAATGAATTGCTGAACAGCATGGCTGCTGCAAAAACCGGTACCAAAGCAAAACGCGCTGCCCGTCCTGCTAAATATAGCTATGTTGATGAGAACGGCGAAACTAAAACCTGGACCGGCCAGGGCCGTACTCCTGCTGTAATCAAGAAAGCCATGGATGAGCAAGGTAAACAGCTGGATGACTTCCTGATCAAGGATTAATCACGCCGAATTCAGAAAAATCCCGCCTCTGGCGGGATTTTTTTTGCCCGCAATTTATCACAAACATCCTCTTACACTCCGTCATAAAGCGTTATTCGGCTATTTAGTTTTGCTTACAAACAGGCTCGTGATGGCGTTTTATGGGCATAAAAAAACCGGTGGGCAGCGCCACACCGGTTTCAGAGATTTACGCCCGGGTTATTTCTTAATACCCATACTCTCTTTGAGCCAGCCTTTAAATTCTTCACCCAGCGTATTATGGCGAATGCCATATTCAACGAACGCCTGCATATAACCGAGCTTATTACCGCAGTCATGGCTCTTACCTTTCATGTGGTAAGCCTCAACGGTCTCTTTCTCGATCAGCATATCAATGGCATCCGTCAGCTGGATTTCATCCCCTGCTCCTGGAGGCGTTTTCGCCAGCAGAGGCCAGATTTCAGCGCTCAGGACATAGCGACCCACCACCGCCAGATTAGACGGCGCTACGTCGGCTTTAGGCTTCTCTACGACACCAACCATTGGCACGCTTTCGCCTGGCTCAAGGTTCACACCCTTGCAGTCAACCACACCGTAAGCGGTCACATCTTCAACAGGCTCAACCATGATCTGGCTGCAGCCCGTTTCGTCGAAGCGATGGATCATCTCAGCCAGGTTATCCTGGGAAAGATCGGATTCGTATTCATCCAGAATAACGTCTGGCAGAATGACCGCGACAGGCTCATCACCCACAACCGGGTGTGCACACATAACCGCGTGGCCCAGACCTTTAGCCAGCCCCTGACGGACCTGCATGATGGTAACGTGCGGAGGGCAAATAGACTGAACTTCTTCTAACAGCTGACGCTTAACGCGTTTTTCCAGCATGGCTTCGAGTTCAAAACTTGTATCGAAGTGGTTTTCGATAGAGTTTTTAGATGAATGCGTAACCAGCACAATTTCAGTGATGCCGGCCGCGATACACTCATTAACGACATACTGGATTAATGGCTTATCAACCAGAGGCAGCATCTCTTTAGGAATCGCCTTAGTTGCTGGTAACATCCTGGTCCCCAATCCCGCTACCGGGATGACGGCCTTTCTGACTTTCGAATTTAGGGCAGCCATTCAAATTCTCCTGAGCTGTTCAAGTTTTGAACTTTTATGCAATAAATAACGCGTTGAGTATATCAGCCTCGCCCCGCAGTCCGGGTCTGAAAAGAACGCGTTGCCGATCAATTAGGACAAATACGCATGAATCTGGGCAGCGATAGTAGCACTCCCAAGAAAACACAGGTAAAGCAATCTTAAAATTAAGATCCAATTGCTTATTCCGTGGACAACATTAAGCGTAGCCTTCCCCCGGCACCCCAAATTTGGCACTGCCAGGAAGAACAGCGATGGCTAATTTGATTGAGATACGCCGTTCCCAGTGTTCCAAGCGGCACACCGTTACTCACCTGAATATGGTGCTCCCCGGTATTCAGTGACGCGTTGAGACCTGCTGAAACGAGGATAAGATTCTTTAAACCGCTATGGTAATAACCAACCAGCAGCGGGAACTGTCCGGGTAAATTAGCCTGACGAAAAAGCTGGTTTACCTGTTTGAGTAAACTGCCTAACTCAGGGAGCCGTTGTCCCTGATGTGATAACTGTTCCTGCAATAATCCATTAAAGAGCGCACGAAGTAACAACGCAGCTAATACGCCATTATCCCCTGCCCGGGTTACGTCCAGAGAATAAAATGCGAGGTCGGAATCAGACAGAGGTGCAATATCCAGCACCAGCCCAGGCTGATCGGCCGCCACCAGCTGGCGATAATTTACGCGGCAGTGGGAAATAGTTTGCTGAACGGGAGGCTGAAGCTCTTGCAGCAATTTCGCCGCCGCTGGCGGATTACTCACCAGCGCGTCCCAGTCCTGAAAAAGGCGTTCCTCTTCCTCAACACGGGAATTAAACATATTCGGATAAAGGCACGCTAATACCGTTTCACGTAGCCGGCTCAGATCTTTGACGGGTTTAAGCAGAATATCCTGAACGCCAAGACGTAATGCTTTGGCAATATCCGCCATATTCTCAGTCGCGGAGATCACCAGAATGGGCATCTGGTCACCCTCGTTGCGCAGATGTTCAACCAGTTTCAGCCCATTCATTCGCGGCATCGCGATGTCGCAAATCATCAGATCGGGCGTCATACCGGTCATTTTTTCCAGCGCGTCGACACCATCTTCGGCCAGTAAAGTGTTTGCTCCCAGCGAGGATAACCACGAATCCAGTAGCGATCGGAAAACGGGCTCGTCTTCAACAATCAAAATGTGTTTTCCGGCCAATGGCTGCGTCATGGTTCCTCCCCTGGCTGACAGTTACTAAATAGTGGCATGCTATCGGCACTATCGCCTGTCAGATTTTGCTGAAGTAGTCAAAAAAAGGTGCTTAACGTGCTGTTCGCACAAACGGCAGCAACTCGTCTATTTTCTTTTCGACGGCTAGCGAGCCCGCTGCGATGGCGGCCTCAGCCCGATGGAAATCAAGGGTAGAGATTTGCGGACAGTAAGGCTGAATAAGAATATCCGGTGGATCGCCGGCCATACGGTTACGTTTGAGGCGATTTTCAAGAACCTGAATTGAGGTGGTCATGATTTCCATGGCTGTCGGCGCGGCAACCGATCGCCGTGCGGCCATACGCCCGATTCTTCCGCGCAGGCGCTCATGCCAGGCAAGCTTTTCGACTTCGGCACTTTCGCTCTGGAGATTGACCGGCATAAGGTCTTGCTGCATCAGATGAGCATCGTGCTGCAAATCCACGGCGATGACGATGTCGGCCCCCATGGCACGCGTCAGAGAGATGGGAACCGGGTTCACGACGCCACCATCGACAAGCCAGTAGCCGTTATGAGGCACGGGCGCCATAAGCCCTGGAATACTGCATGAAGCACGCACCGCAAGGTGAATATCCCCTTCGGTCAGCCAGAGTTCACGGCCTGTGCTGAGATTCGTCGCGACGGCGCCAAAAGGCATCCGGCAGTCAGTAAAATCTTCGAGAGGCATCACCCGGCGGAACTGGTTAAAGACGCGTTCACCGCGCAGCAGCCCACCGCGCTGCCAGGAGAGATCCATCAGACGCAGCACGTCCCAGTAACTGAAGGAGCGTACCCAGGTTTCGAGTTCAGGGAGTTTGCCGCACGCGTAAGCGGAGCCGACCAGCGATCCTATTGAACATCCTGCAACGATATCAACGTCAACACCCATTTTGTTTAAGGCATTAATCACGCCGATATGAGACCATCCGCGGGCTGCACCTGAGCCCAGCGCCAGTCCAATTTTAACCTTTCTCATTAGCCCTGTTTTACTTCCCCTGGATTCCTGACATAGCGTCAACGCAACTGCTCAGTTAACATAGTGCTACCCGAAGCGTTTTACGCCCTTATTTTTTTCCAGGAAGAGAATCGTGTCTCAACTCTGCCCTTGTGGTAGCGCTCTGGAGTATAGCCTATGTTGCCAGCGATATCTTTCTGGCAATCAGGTTGCACCGGACCCGTCACACCTCATGCGTTCACGGTATACTGCTTTTGTGATCAAAGACGCAGACTACCTGATAAAAACCTGGCACCCGTCCTGCCACGCCGCCGATTTCCGACAGGAGATCGAAACCGGGTTCGCCAACACCCACTGGCTTGGGCTTACCGTGTTTGAATCGTCACCAGGCAGCCACGACGACGAAGGCTTTGTCAGCTTTGTTGCCCGTTTTACCGAGAACGCCAGGCCTGGCGCCATTATCGAGCGTTCCCGGTTCTTAAAGGAAAGCGGGCAATGGTATTATATTGACGGTACGCGCCCACAGTTTGGTCGTAACGATCCCTGCCCTTGTGGTTCAGGAAAAAAATTCAAAAAGTGTTGCGGGCAGTAACGCCTGACAACCCAGACTTCGCAAATACAAACAGGATTTCCCGGCGATGCAATCATTACAACGTAAAGTTCTGCGCACTATCTGTCCCGATCAAAAAGGGCTGATCGCACGAATTACCAACATTTGCTACAAGCATGAACTGAATATCGTGCAGAACAACGAGTTCGTTGACCACCGTACCGGTCGCTTCTTCATGCGCACCGAGCTGGAAGGCATTTTCAACGACACCACCCTGCTGGCCGATCTGGACAGCGCGCTGCCGGAAGGTTCCGTGCGTGAGCTGAATCCAGCGGGCCGTCGTCGCATTGTGATTCTGGTGACAAAAGAGGCTCACTGCCTGGGCGATCTATTGATGAAGGCCAATTACGGCGGTCTGGACGTGGAAATCGCCGCTGTTATCGGTAACCACGAAACCCTGCGCACGCTGGTTGAGCGTTTTGATATTCCGTTTGAGCTGGTGAGCCATGAAGGCCATACACGTGAAGAACACGACAACCTGATGGCTGCTGCCATTGAAGCGCATAACCCGGACTACGTGGTGCTGGCGAAATATATGCGCGTGCTGACGCCTTCCTTCGTGGCGCGTTTCCCGAACAAGATTATCAACATCCACCACTCGTTCCTGCCGGCCTTCATTGGCGCCCGCCCATACCATCAGGCGTACGAGCGAGGCGTGAAGATCATTGGCGCTACCGCACACTACGTGAATGATAATCTGGACGAAGGCCCAATCATCATGCAGGACGTGATTCACGTGGATCACACTTATACCGCGGAAGATATGATGCGCGCCGGACGTGACGTTGAAAAGAACGTACTAAGTCGTGCCCTGTATCAGGTGCTGGCGCAGCGTGTCTTTGTCTACGGTAACAGAACCATCATTCTTTAATCTTCCGGAAAATGAATTGATTAGCTTTGCGCCTTTACGGATAAAAAGCAGGCAAACAACTTCATTTCCCTAAAGGAATGCTTTACAGGGGCGTCTCATTTGATATGATGCGCCCCGCTTCCAGCAGGAAGCAGGCCAGTTAAAAGCATTACCCCGTGGTGGGGTTCCCGAGCGGCCAAAGGGAGCAGACTGTAAATCTGCCGTCATCGACTTCGAAGGTTCGAATCCTTCCCCCACCACCATCTCTCAGCACGACCTCAAAATTTGAATTACCCCTGGTGGGGTTCCCGAGCGGCCAAAGGGAGCAGACTGTAAATCTGCCGTCATCGACTTCGAAGGTTCGAATCCTTCCCCCACCACCATCACTTCCAAATGACCTTAAATTTTCTATTCGCACTGCGCATCATGTATTCCCATAACGGGGAAGGATGAGAAGCTTCGACCAAGGTTCGATTCGAGCGTAGCGAGAAAGCGTTGCCGCAGGCAACGACCCGAAGGGCGAGGCGCAACGCGCCGAGTAATCCTTCCCCCACCACCATCGCTTTCAAATAACTCTAAACTTTCCATTCGCACCGGACATCGTGTATTCCCATAACGGGGAAGGATGACAAGCTTCGACCAAGGTTCGATTCGAGCGTAGCGAGAAAGCGTTGCCGCAGGCAACGACCCGAAGGGCAAGGCGCAACGCGCCGAGTAATCCTTCCCCTACCACCATCGCTTTCAATAAAATCCAAACGTCATAACAAAACCGAACCGAATCAACCTTCGCAGGCCGGGTAAGGCGCAGCCGCCACCCGGCAACAGAAATCTACATCGGCGGCAACCGGCGCTTCACCGGCGAACTCTTCACAATCGACGTATTACACTGGGCATGCTCCGCCAGCCCGTCCAGCAGCGCATCCAGTTGCTCTATCGATCGCACCACCAGCCTAATCACAAAGCAGTCTTCCCCGGTCACCTTGTCGCTCTCAATACACTCCGGCATCGCCTGAATGTATTTATCCACCTTATGCAACAGCCCCGGCAGAGGCCGCACGCGCACCAGCGCCTGCAGCGTATACCCCAGCGCGGCCAGATTCACCCGCGCACCATATCCCTGAATCACGCCCCGCTCTTCCAGCCGCTTCAGACGCTCTGCCGTGCTGGGTGAGGTCAGACCGATGCGGCCACTGAGCACCTTCAAAGACATCCGCGCATCTTCAACCAGGCAGGATAAAATTTGCCGGTCGATATCATCAATAAGGTATTCCACTCGTTTCACCTAATTTTAAAAAGCAGTTAACACTTTCAACCTTATATCACCCCTGTAAAACCCGACAGCATTTTTCGACAATAGCGTCATTCAATCAGGAGGTGGATGATGCGCGATTTCCATAAAGGCGTCTGGCAAATGAGCCTGGCGATGTTAATTTCCGGCTCTATCGGAGCGTTTGTTTTGCTCAGCGGTCTGCCGGTAACGGAAGTGGTGTTCTGGCGCTGCCTTATTGGGGCAATGGCGCTTTTTATTTTTATCCGGGTAAGTCAAAAGCCCTTTAGTCCCCTTACCCGCACCACGCTGCTGCTGGCGATTCTCGGCGGTGTGGCTTTAGTAGTGAACTGGCTGCTGCTCTTCGCAGCCTATGAACGCATCTCTATTGGCCTCTCTACCGTGGTCTATAACACACAGCCGTTTATGCTGGTCCTGATGGGGATGTTTTTAGGCGAGCGCGTCAGCCTGGTGAAATGGGGCTGGTTGTTCCTCGCCTTTGGCGGTGTGGTGATACTGCTCTCCAGCGAGCTGACCGGCGCGCATGGCAGTGAATGGCTCACCGGTATCGGTCTGGCCATGGCCGCGGCCTTCTTCTACGCGCTGACGGCAATCATTGCGCGCAAACTGAAAACCATCGCACCGCAGCATATTGCCTTTATTCAGGTGCTGACGGGCGTCGTGATGCTTCTGCCGTTTGCCAGCCTGCCGACTTTTTCCGGTGATTTCCCCTGGCCGATCCTGCTTACGCTCGGCATCGTCCATACCGGCATAATGTACCAGCTGCTGTATAGCGCGATTCAGAAGCTGCCTACCCCCATAACCGGTTCCCTGTCGTTTATCTATCCGGTGGTGGCGATTGTTGTCGATAATCTGGTGTTCGGACACTCGCTGAACCTGACGCAGCTGGCGGGCGGCGCGTTGATCCTGTTTGCTGCGGCGGGTAATAACCTGGGCTGGGGCGAAAAAAAACCCCGCGAATGCGGGGTGAGTATCAAAACGCTGAATTAGCGGCGGGCACGCACAATCTGGTATTTGCGCGTCAGGTACTCCACCGGCGCGCTCCAGATGTGCACCAGGCGGGAGAACGGGAACAGCACAAACAGCGTCATCCCCAGCACCAGGTGAACGCGGAAGATAAACGCCACGCCGTCCAGGTGCTCAGACGCTCCGCCGTGGAAGGTCACCACGGACTGCGCCCAGCCCACCAGCTTCATCATCTCGCTGCCGTCCATATGCTGCGCCGAGAACGGAATGGTCAGCAGGCCCAGCGCGCACTGCACCATCAGCAGGGAGAGGATCAGGATGTCCGCTGCGGTAGTGGTCGCACGCACGCGCGGGCTGAACAGACGACGCTTCAGCAGCAGCAGGCCACCTACCAGGGTCATCACGCCGCAGGCACCGCCGGCGATCATCGCCATCTTCTGCTTCACCTCAATTGGCAGCCACGCTTCGTACATCCAGTGCGGCGTAAGCATCCCCAGGAAGTGACCGGCAAAAATCCCCAGGATCCCGATGTGGAAGAGGTTAGACGCGACGTGCATCCCCTTACGATCCAGCATCTGGCTGGAGGCAGCACGCCAGGTGTACTGGCCGTAGTCATAGCGCAGCCAGCTTCCCACCAGGAACACGGTGCCCGCGATATACGGGTAAATGTCAAAGAAGAACATATTCAGGAAGTGCATTAGTGCCGTCCTCCGTTAGAGATATTCAAATATTGCGGGGCAACCGCGCCGGCAAAACGACGCTGGTGAGCCGAGATTTCAGACTCCCCGCAGTTCTGGTCAGCAAAGAATTTCACCTGCTCTTCTTCCCAGACCGCATCCAGCGCCTGCGGGGTATCGTCGCGGGCTTCATCCGCGATTTTCTCCGCCACTTTTTCACTGTCTACAGAGGCGTTAGCCAGCTTCACCAGCAGGTCGAACAGTACCGCATAGCGGCTCTCGCGCTGCTGAAGACGCGCGCCGAGCAGCGCCAGAATCGGCGCGATGTCCTGCAGACCGCCCAGCGCCTCTTCTTTCGGCAGCTGTGCCAGATACTCAAGGTACAGCGGCAGGTGATCCGGCAGCTCGCGGCTGTCGAGCTGCAGGCCGTGCTGTTCATACTGGGCCATCAGATCCACCATCGCCTGACCGCGGTCGCGGGATTCCCCGTGAACGTGTTCAAACAGCAGCAGCGACGTCGCGCGCCCGCGGTCAAACAGCTGGCTATAGTCCGCCTGGGCATCCAGAAGATCGCGCGCCAGCAGATCGCGGAGGAAAACGCCAAGCCGCTGGGCGTCCTCTTTGTCCAGGTTTTCAGATGACGCGAGTGCATCAAAGAGTTCCTGCTGATGCTGCGCAAGCGCAGCATCCGGGTACTCGAGCAGACGCGAAACAATGACGAGTTCAATCATTGGTGCGGCTCCGTTTTGCTGGTCACATCCATAGCGTCGATGCGGCGGCTGTTGAACAGGTTGAATTTGCTGTCAGACCCGTGGCAACCGTCACCGAAGGTAAAGCCGCAGCCATTTTTCTCCGGGAAGGCCTCTCGGGCCAGCTCGCGGTGGCTGCTCGGCACCACGAAACGGTCTTCGTAGTTGGCAATTGCGAGGTAGCGGTACATCTCCTGCGCCTGCGCTTCAGTCAGGCCCACCTCTTCCAGCGCGCGAGTATCGTTAACGCCGTCAACGGTTTCCGCACGTTTGAAGTGACGCATCGCCAGCATACGTTTCAGCGCCAGCAGTACCGGCTGGGTATCCCCCGCGGTCAGCAGGTTAGCCAGGTACTGAACCGGGATACGCAGGCTTTCCACGTCCGGCAGAATGCCGTTGCTGCCCAGTTCGCCCGCGTCAGCGGCAGACTGAATCGGTGACAGCGGCGGCACATACCAGACCATCGGCAGGGTGCGGTATTCCGGGTGCAGCGGCAGGGCCAGCTTCCAGTCCATCGCCATTTTGTACACCGGAGACTGCTGCGCCGCGTCGATGACGCTCTGCGGAATGCCGTCTTTCAGCGCCTGCTCAATCACCTTCGGATCGTTCGGATCGAGGAACACGTCCAGCTGACGCTGGTACAGGTCTTTCTCGTTCTCGGTGCTCGCGGCATTTTCAATCGCGTCCGCGTCGTACAGCAGCACGCCGAGGTAGCGAATACGGCCTACGCAGCTTTCGGAGCAGACGGTTGGCATCCCAGCTTCGATACGCGGGTAGCAGAAGATGCACTTCTCTGATTTACCACTCTTCCAGTTGAAGTAGATTTTTTTGTACGGGCAGCCGGTGATGCACATGCGCCAGCCGCGGCACTTGTCCTGGTCGATCAGCACGATGCCGTCTTCTTCACGCTTGTAGATGGCGCCGCTTGGGCAGGTCGCCACGCACGCCGGGTTGAGGCAGTGCTCGCACAGGCGCGGCAGGTACATCATGAAGGTATTTTCGAACTGGCCGTACATCGCCTTCTGCATGTTCTCGAAGTTCTGGTCTTTGGCGCGTTTTTCGAACTCGCCGCCCAGAATTTCTTCCCAGTTTGGACCGCTGGTAATTTTGTCCATGCGCTTCCCGGTGATCAGCGAACGGGGACGGGCGATCGGCTGGTGTTTGCTTTCCGGCGCGTTGTGCAGGTTCTGGTAGTCGTAATCAAACGGCTCGTAGTAATCCTCGATGCCCGGCAGGTGCGGGTTAGCGAAGATTTTACCCAGCAGCATCGCGCGGTTACCCATGCGCGGCTGCAGCTTGCCGTTGATTTTACGGATCCAGCCGCCCTTCCACTTCTCCTGGTTTTCCCAGTCGGTCGGGAAGCCGGTGCCCGGCTTGCTCTCCACGTTGTTGAACCAGGCGTACTCCATACCTTCACGGCTGGTCCAGACGTTTTTACAGGTGACCGAGCAGGTGTGGCAGCCGATGCATTTATCCAGATTCAGCACCATGCCGACTTGTGAACGAATTTTCATTTTACGCTCTCCTGTACCTGGTCATTACCTTCGCCGTCTAACCAGTTAATATTCTTCATCTTACGTACCACCACGAACTCATCGCGGTTCGATCCTACGGTGCCGTAGTAGTTAAAGCCGTAGGCCAGCTGCGCATAGCCACCGATCATGTGGGTCGGCTTTGGCGTAATACGCGTCACGGAGTTGTGAATACCGCCGCGCTGCTCGGTGATCTCGGACCCCGGCAGGTTAACGATACGCTCCTGCGCGTGGTACATCATGGTCATCCCGGCCGGTACGCGCTGGCTCACCACCGCACGCGCCGTCAGGGCACCGTTGCTGTTGAACACTTCGATCCAGTCGTTATCTTCGATACCCAGATCTTTGGCGTCCGTTTCGCTCATCCAGACAATCGGACCGCCGCGAGACAGGGTCAGCATCAGCAGGTTGTCGCTGTAGGTGGAGTGGATACCCCACTTCTGGTGCGGCGTCAGGAAGTTCAGCGCCTTCTCCGGGTTACCGTTGGATTTCGCCCCCATCACCGCTTTCACGGAGCGAGTGTCGATTGGCGGACGATACACCAGCAGGCTTTCGCCGAAGTCGCGCATCCACTGGTGATCCTGATACAGCGACTGACGGCCGGACAGGGTGCGCCACGGGATAAGCTCGTGAACGTTGGTGTAGCCCGCGTTATAGGACACATGCTCATCCTCAAGCCCTGACCAGGTCGGGCTGGAGATGATCTTGCGCGGCTGCGCCTGAATATCGCGGAAGCGGATTTTCTCTTCCTCTTTATTCGTCGCCAGGTGCGTATGGTCGCGGCCGGTGAACTCGCTCAGTGCCGCCCAGGCTTTCACCGCCACGTGGCCGTTGGTTTCCGGGGCCAGGGTCAGGATCATCTCTGCCGCATCAATCGCCGTGTTCAGCATTGGCTGGCCTTTCGCCGGGCCGTCCGCTTTGGTGTAATTGAGCTTGCGAAGCAGGTCCATTTCGCTCTGGGTGTTCCAGGCGATCCCTTTCCCGCCGTTACCGATTTTCTCCATCAGCGGGCCGATAGAGGTAAAGCGCTCGTAGGTCGCCGGGTAGTCGCGTTCAACCGGAATGATGTGCGGCGCGGTTACGCCCGGGATCAGGTCGCATTCGCCTTTTTTCCAGTCCTTCACGTCCAGCGGCTGCGCCAGCTCGGCGGCGGAGTCGTGCTGGATTGGCAGCGTCACCACGTCGGTCTCTTTGCCCAGGTGCCCCACACAGACTTCGGAGAATTTCTTCGCGATGTCTTTGTAGATATCCCAGTCGCTTTTCGATTCCCACGCCGGGTCAACGGCGGCAGACAGCGGATGAATAAACGGATGCATATCCGAGGTATTCATATCGTCTTTTTCGTACCAGGTCGCAGTTGGCAGCACAATGTCGGAGTACAGGCAGGTGCTGGACAGACGGAAGTCGAGGGTCACCACCAGATCCAGCTTGCCGTCGAGACCGTTATCTTTCCACTCCACCTCTTCCGGCTTCACGCCGCCCTGCTTGCCGAGATCTTTCCCCTGAATACCGTTTTCGGTACCGAGCAGGTATTTCAGCATGTACTCGTGACCTTTACCGGACGAGCCCAGCAGGTTGGAGCGCCAGATGAACAGGTTACGCGGATGGTTTTTACCGTTTTCAGGCTGTTCTGCCGCGAAGCGGATTGAGCCATCCTTCAGTGATTTCACGGTGTAATCCACCGGGGACATCCCTGCCTGCTTCGCCTCTTGTGCAATGCGCAGCGGGTTAGTGCCCAGCTGCGGCGCAGAAGGCAGCCAGCCCATACGCTCAGCGCGCACGTTGAAGTCAATCAGGTGGCCGCTGTAGCGGGATTTATCCGCCATCGGCGACAGCAGCTCCTGCGCGGTGACCGTTTCGTAGCGCCACTGGCTGGAGTGGTTATAGAAGTAGGAGGTGCTGTTCATGTGGCGTGCCGGACGCTGCCAGTCGAGGGCAAACGCCAGCGGCTGCCAGCCGGTCTGCGGGCGCAGTTTTTCCTGGCCCACGTAGTGCGCCCAGCCGCCGCCGCTCTGACCAACGCAGCCGCAGAAGATCAGCATGTTGATCAGACCGCGATAGTTCATATCGAGGTGATACCAGTGGTTCAGACCAGCGCCGACGATGATCATGGAGCGACCGTGGGTCTTGTCGGCGTTTTCCGCAAACTCGCGGGCAATACGAACGATCTGCGCGCGCGGTACGCCGGTGATCTGCTCGGCCCAGGCCGGGGTGTACGCCTTCACGTCGTCATAGCCGGTTGCGCAGTTTTCATCGTTCAGACCGCGCTCCAGGCCGTAGTTCGCCATGGTCAGGTCATAAACGGTGGTGACGAGTGCAGTTGAGCCGTCGGCCAGCTGCAGGCGCTTAACCGGCAGCTTGTGCATCAGAACGTTTTTCAGTTCGACCTTGTTAAAGTGCTCGGAACCTTCACCGCCAAAGTACGGGAAGCCGACCTCGGCAATCTCGTCCTGGCTGCCCAGCATGCTCAGACGCAGCTCCGTCTCTTCGCCGGTGGTGCCGTTGCGTTGCTCAAGATTCCACTTGCCCTTCTCGCCCCAGCGGAAGCCGATAGAGCCGTTTGGCGCTACCAGCTCGCCGTTGCTGTTGTACGCAACGGTTTTCCACTCAGGGTTATTTTCCTGGCCCAGCGAATCCACCAGATCGGCAGCGCGCAGCGTGCGGCCCGCGGCATAGTAGCCCTCACGCTCTTCCAGCATCACCAGCATCGGCATGTCGGTGTAGCGACGCACGTAGTCGGTAAAGTACTGGCTTGGCTTGTCGAGATGGAATTCACGCAGCATGACGTGGCCCATCGCCATCGCCATCGCGGCGTCGGTACCCTGTTTCGGCGCCAGCCACAGGTCGCAAAGCTTGGCGATTTCGGCGTAGTCCGGGGTGACCGCAACGGTTTTGGTCCCTTTGTAACGAACTTCGGTAAAGAAGTGCGCGTCCGGGGTACGGGTCTGCGGTACGTTAGAGCCCCAGGCGATGATGTAGCTTGAGTTGTACCAGTCCGCGGATTCCGGCACATCGGTCTGCTCGCCCCAGGTCTGCGGAGACGCAGGCGGCAGGTCACAGTACCAGTCGTAGAAGCTCAGGCAGGTACCGCCGATAAGTGACAGATAGCGAGCCCCGGAGGCGTAAGAGACCATCGACATCGCCGGGATTGGCGAGAAGCCCGCCACGCGGTCAGGACCGTAGGTTTTGACGGTGTAGACGTTGGAGGCGGCAATCAGCTCGTTCACCTCTTTCCAGGAAGAGCGAACGAAGCCACCGCGACCGCGAGCCTGCTTGAAGCTTTTCGCTTTGTCGGCGTCCTCAATGATGGACGCCCAGGCATCCACCGGATCGCTGTGCTGCACTTTCGCTTCACGCCACATTTTCATCAGGCGCTTACGCATCAGCGGGTATTTCAGACGGTTAGCGCTGTAGAGATACCAGGAGTAGCTGGCGCCACGCGGGCAGCCGCGCGGTTCGTGGTTTGGCATATCCGGGCGGGTACGCGGATAGTCGGTCTGCTGCATTTCCCAGGTCACCAGACCGTTTTTAACGAAAATCTTCCAGCTACATGAGCCAGTGCAGTTTACGCCGTGGGTAGAACGGACGACTTTGTCATGCTGCCAGCGCTGGCGGTAACCGTCTTCCCAGTCCCGGTTGGTATCCAGAACCTGGCCGTGCCCATCGGCAAACGTTTCACCCTTCTGTTTGAAGTAGCGAAACCGGTCCAAAAATTTGCTCATCGGGTATCTCCTGTATGGAGCCTGTGGCTCTCTAAATCGACATTGCTGATTTGCAGCGAAGGTAACGCCCTGAAAGAGGAGGAGAATTGATAACGATCAAGACGAAGAGGGACTTTAAAAGGAGGGGTTAGACTAAATACCACCAAAGCGGTATATTTTTAAAATGAATAAATAAATGATTTATAAAGACATTTTTCATTCATCGTACAATAACCCGGGCAAAATTTAACATCTCAGGTATTAAGGGGTAGACCTGCCTGCAACGCGATGGCGATCACAATGTTACCCGCAGGTGACTGCTGTAAAAGCTTTCAGTATGTTGTAACTATTATTCGACCAAAAAAAACGCGGCCCGAAGGCCGCGCAAACGGATAATCACACTTACTTATTTTTCTTGGTATTACGGCCATATACCAGCCACGTAATCACAACGCAGGCGATATAGAAGACGAGGAAGACTTTCATGGCGCCTGCCGGAGAGCCGGTCAGGTCCAGCGAGATACCGAACGCTTTCGGGATAAAGAAGCCGCCAATGGCGCCAATCGCAGAGATAAAGCCCAGCGCCGCAGCCGTATCTGTCGCCGCTTCACGCATGGCCTGCTCTTCGCTTCCACCCTGTGCTTTCACGCGATCCATTGTCAGCTTGCGGAAGATCACGGAGATCATCTGGAAGGTGGAAGCACTCCCCAGTCCGGCGGTCAGGAACAGCACCATAAACACGGCGAAGAAGGCGATGAAGCTACCGCCCTGCCCGTCAGCAGGCAGCGTCAGGAACAGCAGCGCACAGAAGACCGCCATCACAATAAAGTTCACCAACGTCACGCGGGTACCGCCCAGACGGTCAGAGATCATACCGCCCAGCGAGCGCGCCAGTGCGCCAATGAACGGGCCGAAGAAGGCGAACTGCAGGATCTGAACGTCCGGGAACTGGGTTTTCGACAGCATCGCAAAGCCTGCTGAGAAGCCGATAAACGAACCGAAGGTAGCCAGATACAGCAGCGCCATCACCCAGAGGTGTCCACGCTTCAGCACCGGCAGCTGCTCGCTCAAAGAGGCCTTCGACGCGCTCAGATCGTTCATAAAGAACCAGGCTGCCAGGGTGAAGACCACCAGGAACGGGACCCAAATCCAGGCCGCGTTCTGCAGGTAGAGGGAAGAACCATCCGCCTGCTCGACGCCACCGCCGCCGAAGGCGGCAAAAATAGAAACAGAGATCGCCAGCGGCGCAATCAGCTGCATCACGCTCACGCCCATGTTGCCCAGACCGCCGTTAATGCCCAGCGCGCCGCCCTGCTTCGCTTTCGGGAAGAAGAAGCTGATGTTCGCCATGCTGGAGGCAAAGTTAGCCCCCGCAAAACCGCACAGCAGGGAGATAATCACGAACACGCTGAACGGCGTGGAGGTATCCTGCACCGCGAAGCCAAGCCACGCGCAAGGGACGATCATGATGCCCGTACTGAACGCCGTCCAGCGGCGGCCGCCGAAGACCGGCACCATAAACGCGTATGGAACACGCAGCAGCGCGCCAGACAGCGACGGCAATGCGGTCAACATAAACAGCTGATCGGTCGTAAATGTAAACCCAACTTTCGGCAGGTTTACCGCGACCGCGCTAAACAACATCCATACGCAAAACGCTAACAGCAGACACGGAACGGAAATCCAAAGATTCCGGCTTGCTACACGATGGCCGCGCTGTTGCCAGAACGCCGGATCCTCTGGACGCCAGTCTGTAATAACGGCACCATTTTCCCTTTCGGGAGCGGATGAGTGACTCATAGACACCTCTGATTCTCGAATGATGCTGCAAACATTAGGGTTTTAGGGCGGCGGTAAGTTGATATAAATCAAAGGAAAAGTTCGGGGATTTGCGGCGCAAAAAAAGGGCTTATCCTTAGTGAGTAGAATAATTCGGTAAAAAAGACGTGGTTTTTCACTGTACTGACGGTTCCTTGCTACCACCGCTTCTTCGCCTATACTCCGTTGGCAATTTAGGGGTAATCCTTTATTGGTATGGGTATACTCCAGGGTATGCACCAGAATAACGCCATTCCTGCAAGCAGGCCACGTCAGGAG
The DNA here is from genome assembly GCF_034106185.1 of Enterobacter sp. 296B2. Classification (NCBI taxonomy): domain Bacteria; kingdom Pseudomonadati; phylum Pseudomonadota; class Gammaproteobacteria; order Enterobacterales; family Enterobacteriaceae; genus Enterobacter; species Enterobacter sp. 296B2. The sequence continues at coordinate 21,425 of NZ_JAWNCA010000036.1, forward strand.
CCCGGCAACTCTATGTTAAAAAGATGTTTATCACCGCTGACTCTCGTGAATCAGTTAGCCCTGATTGTTTTGCTGTCTACCGCCCTTGGCGTGACCGGCATGGCGATTTCCGGCTGGCTGGTACAGGGAGTACAGGGTAATGCACATGCCATCAACGAGGCAGGCTCGCTACGCATGCAGAGTTATCGTCTGTTGGCGTCGGTCCCCCTGACGCAGGACGATCGGCCCTTGATTGATGAAATGGAGCGCACGGCCTTCAGCCCTGAACTGGAAAACGCCGCCATCCGCGCCGGCCAGCAATCCCAGCTTAAAGCCCTGCAGGGCTACTGGCACACCCAACTGGAACCCGGCCTGAAACAGGCGCGCAGCGCCGAAACCGTTGCGCAGGACGTAGCGGGTTTCGTATCCCGTATTGACGCGCTGGTCTCCTCTTTCGACCAAACCACCGAATTACGCATCGACCGGGTGGTGATGGTACACCGTGCCATGGCGCTGTTTATGGGCCTGCTGCTGATCTTTACCATTATCTGGCTCCGGGCGCGGCTGCTGAATCCGTGGAAACAACTGCTGGCGATGGCGCGCGCCGTGACGAACAGAGATTTTACCCAGCGTACGCACATCAGCGGTCGCAACGAGATGGCCATGCTCGGCCAGGCACTGAACACCATGTCGGCGGAGCTCTCTGAAAGCTATGCGGTACTTGAGCAGCGCGTGCAGGAAAAAACGGCCGGGCTGGAGCAGAAAAACGAAATCCTCTCCTTCCTGTGGCAGGCCAACCGTCGGCTGCACATGCAGGTGCCGTTATGTGAACGCCTTTCGCCGGTGCTGAACGGCCTGCAAAATCTGACCCTGCTGCATGATCTGGAGCTGCGGGTTTACGATGTGGAAGATGAAGATAATCATCAGGAGTTTACCTGTCAGTCCGACATGTCCTGCGATGATAAAGGCTGTCACCTGTGCCCGCGCGGCCTGCCGCTGCAGACGTCTGGCGGAACTACCCTGAAGTGGCGGCTGACGGACAGCCATACCCAGTACGGTATTCTGCTGGCAACGCTGCCAGCCGGGCGCCATCTGAGCCATGACCAGCAGCAGCTGGTTGATACGTTGGTTGAACAGCTAACGGCCACGCTGGCGCTTGACCGACATCAGGAAAAGCAGCAGCAGCTGATCGTCATGGAAGAGCGTGCGACCATTGCCCGCGAGCTCCACGATTCTATCGCCCAGTCGCTCTCCTGTATGAAAATGCAGGTGAGCTGCCTGCAGATGCAGGACGCGGAGATGCCGGAAAGCAATAAACAGCTGCTGAGCCAGATCCGCAACGAGCTGAACACCTCCTGGGTACAGCTGCGCGAGCTGCTGACCACCTTCCGCCTGCAGCTGACCGAGCCGGGCCTGCGCCCGGCGCTGGAATCCAGCTGCCAGGAATTTAGCGCCCGGCTGGGCTTCCCGGTGAAGCTGGATTACCAGCTCCCCCCGCGGTTTGTCCCTTCCCATCAGGCGATTCATCTGCTGCAGATCGCCCGCGAAGCACTGAGCAACGTGCTTAAACACGCTGAAGCGACTGCGGTTACGGTTACCGTCAGCCAGCACGCTAACCAGGTCAGGTTGACGGTTTACGACAACGGCCGCGGCGTGCCGGAAAACGCCGAACGCACTAACCACTACGGTTTAATCATTATGCGAGACCGCGCCCAAAGCCTGCGCGGTGATTGCCAGGTTCGCCGGAGAGAGACGGGGGGCACGGAAGTCGTGGTCACCTTCATTCCCGAAAAACCGCTTACAACTGCTCAAGGAGAAACCCATGACTAATCAGGAACCGGCATCCATCCTGTTGATCGACGACCATCCGATGCTGCGTACTGGCGTAAAACAGCTGGTCAGCATGGCACCCGATATTACCGTGGTTGGCGAAGCCAGTAACGGTGAACAGGGCATTGAGCTTGCCGAATCCCTCGATCCCGATCTGATCCTGCTCGATCTCAACATGCCCGGCATGAACGGTCTGGAAACGCTCGACAAGCTGCGCGAGAAATCCCTTTCCGGTCGCGTGGTGGTCTTTAGCGTCTCCAATCACGAAGAGGATGTGGTCACGGCGCTGAAGCGCGGCGCGGATGGCTATCTGCTGAAGGATATGGAGCCGGAAGACCTGCTGAAGGCGCTGCAGCAGGCGGCCGCAGGCGAGATGGTGCTGAGCGAGGCCCTGACGCCGGTGCTGGCCGCCAGCCTGCGGGCGAACCGCGCCACGTCTGACCGTGACGTCAGCCAGTTAACGCCGCGCGAACGCGATATTCTTAAACTGATCGCTCAGGGCCTGCCGAACAAAATGATCGCCCGCCGTCTGGATATCACCGAAAGCACGGTCAAAGTGCACGTGAAGCATATGCTGAAGAAAATGAAGCTAAAATCCCGCGTTGAAGCCGCGGTGTGGGTCCATCAGGAACGCATTTTTTAAGCATTACTCATCCGGCAGCAGCTTCCAGCGCGGGTCGTCGTCAGGTAATGCGGCCAGCGGCTGCACCACAGCAAGCGTGATCTCATTGGACGAGACGCGCTGGCCCTTCTCATCTTCCACCACCGCCGAAAGATGCCAACGGTTTGTCGACCCCTCGCCATCATTCCAGGCCGGCATAATCACGCTCCAGCCGTCGGTGCTGTTACTTTTCCCCGGTGACGTCAGGCTTAAGGCCTGGGTATCACCCTGCCAGTGGATCTGGCGGATGCCGTGGGTGCTGCGCACCTGTAGCTTCAGCATAACGGTTTCGCCCCCCTTCAGGTCCCACGGCGGGGTTGCCAGCCAGACGGAGAGCGTTTTTCGCTGGCGAAATTCCATCACCGGCAGGCTGTTGCGCTCGGGGGAGTCATAGCGGCTACCGCGCAGGGAACGCGTGGCGGCGACTTCCCCGGCGGAGAGCTGCTTCACCAGCGGCACGCCGAAGCGGTAGTTAAGCTTCAGCCCGAGGTTATTCTGGCTCTCACCACTTTCGCCCTGCTTATGCCCGGCGGTCAGCGTCACCAGCGGCACGGGGGTATAGTTAAGCCCGAGATTGACCGCTACCGGGTTGTGATAGCCAGTTCCGCTGTTGAAGAGGTCGACGTTTTCGCCAAAATACTGCTCGACGCTGACGCTGGTGTTCAGGTGATGAAACCACGGCAGCCAGGCTTTGGCGGTAACGTCATATCCCCGCGCCATGCGCTGCTCCTGGACGTCAGAGCTGTCGCGCCAGCTGGCAAAAGGCTGATAGTAGTTAGCCGACAGCCGCAGATTTTCTCCCCACACCTCCGCACCCAGCCCGGCACGCTGCAGGTTCTCATCCAGCAGGTTGTCGTAAAAGGTGTTGTAGCCCAGCAGCCATTTCCCGGCCACCCAGCGCTGGCCGATTCCGGCGTTACTGACCAGGCCATCCGTCTGCTGCGTCAGGCCTAGCTGGCTCCAGCTCAGATAACGGTTGTTATCGTTCCAGGGGATAAACCAGCTCCCGCTGCTGCCGTTGAATTTGCCCTCGTTATCCACGAGCAAATTGACGCTGGCATTCCCCCACGGTGACAGCCAGGATTCAATCTGCTGGTTCACCTCGCCGCTCACCGCGTCGCGCACCTGACCAAAGGCAAACTGCCGCGCCTGCTCGCCCGTTGTCAGGCCGTTGTCGGTCATACTGGCTTCACCAAAGGCTTTCGCCATTTCGGCCAGATGCTTTTCCCCTTCCCCGGTTGGGGCGGCCATGCCGAGATCGGGCAGACTGTCCCCGTTATTATCAAAGGGATTTTGTGCCTGCTGGATAAAGGAATTCGGAGCACCATGAACGGCTCCGACAGTAACAAGGGAGAGTAAAACAAGCGTTCGGAAAGGGGGAGAAACAGTCATCAATGTCGTAAGAATTACCCGGTGCTTACGTAAGAACACCAGTTACCTTAACGCGATTTCTCCCCATTTGCAGCTTTAAGGGGAATTTTCCGGAATTTCCTGAAACATTGTTTTGAGCTCAGGCACGCACGAACCGCAGTTCGTTCCGCAGCGTAACCGCGCCCCCAGCATGGTTACGGAATCACACCCTCCGGCAATCGCTTCCCGTATCGCGTTTTCTCCCACGCTGAAACAGCTGCAGATGATGCGCCCCGGATCGGCACTCTTCCCCGCGCCCTGCCCGTTCAGCAGCGCATGCCGCGCTGCGGGCGTCGAGGGTGGCGACTGAAATGCGGCGTCAATCACCGGGTGCGCCAGCTCGGGCAACGCGGTGCCTTCCCAGAAGCCGAGCATCAGATGGCCTTCGTGCCAGGCCAGCACGCTGCTGCGTTCCCCGGTTTGCGCAACCTGCAGCTGCCAGCCGCGCCCGCTGGCATAATCCATGACCCACGGGAGCAGCGGCTTATCACCTGCTATCGTCATTCGCGAGGGTTTACGCCACCAGTGAACCGAAGAGGGTATTTCCGGCCATTCCCGGGCATAGAGCTCCCCCTGCCAGCCGGGCTGCCAGGGCATGATTCTGACGGCGGTTTGTTTACTCTCCGGCTGGCCCGAAGCCGGATCGCAGCGCCCTTCCACCAGCGCGTTCACCTTACCCTGGCGGGCAAACTCAGCGTTCCAGTGCATCGGGGCAAATGCTTCGCCTTCCCGTATTCCATCGTTGATTCGCACTCTGGCAACCATGACGCCGCGCGGGGAATTGATGCGCGCCAGCTGGCCGTCACACAGGGCAAATCGGATCGCGTCTGCGGCGCAGACCTCAACAAACGGCTCCGCGATATGCTGCATCAGCCGGGGTACGTATCCTGTCCGGGTCATGGTGTGCCACTGGTCGCGGATGCGCCCGGAGTTAAGGATCAGCGGGTAGAGCGCGGTGGTCGTTGCGCCGTGCGGCAGCGGCTCGACCGGCACCAGGTTTCGGCGCGGGAAATCCCCCGTTCGCCATTGATAAGGTTCAAGTCGCTCCCACGCTTCACGGGTTAGCCCGGCCAGCTCATGCAGGTTCAATGCCCGCGCGCCGTCGTTTTCAAAGGCCGTCAGCGCCGCATGCTCGCAAAAAATCTCGTGCGGATGCTCCCAGGCAAAAGCCTCGCCGTAGCCCAGCCGTTTTGCAATCTGAGCCACGATCCACCAGTCAGGCTTCGCTTCGCCCGGCGCGGGCAGAAACGCGCGCTGGCGCGAAATGCGCCGCTCGGAATTGGTCACCGTGCCGTCCTTCTCCCCCCAGCCCAGCGCCGGAAAACGGATATGGGCAAACCGGCTGGTGTCGGTATCTTTCATCACTTCAGAAACCATCACCAGCGGGCACATTGCCAGCGCCTGACACACCGCGTGGCTGTCCGGCAGCGACACGGCAGGGTTGGTGCCCATGATCCACACAGCCTTCACCTCGCCGCGGGCGATGGCGTCAAACAGCTCCACCGCCATCAGGCCCGGCGTCTGCGCCAGCCGTTCCGTTCCCCAGAAACGCGCCACCCGAGAGAGATCGTCCGGCTCGAAGTTCATATGCGCCGCCAGCTGGTTCGCCAGCCCGCCCACTTCCCGGCCGCCCATGGCGTTTGGCTGTCCGGTCAGCGAAAACGGGCCGCAGCCCGGACGATTAAATTTCCCGCTGGCAAGATGAACGTTAATGATGGCGCTGCACTTGTCGCTGCCGCTGATGGACTGGTTGATCCCCATGGTGTAGAGCGTTATCGCCCGCGGTGCGGTGACAAACCAGTCATAAAAAGTCCCCACCTTCTCTGAAGGAAGGTCGCAAAACGCCGCCACGCGGGCAACCGGCCACTCATCGGTGCCCTGAATCAGATTGAGCAACCCCACAAACAGCCCGGCGTCGCTGCCGGGTTTAAGCGCCAGATGCAAGTCGGCAATATCGCAGGTAGCGGTTTTACGCGGGTCAATCACCACCACCTTCATCTGCGGGTTGTTATGCTTTGCCTGCACCAGGCGCTGATAGAGCACCGGATGCGTCCAGGCCGCGTTCGAGCCAGCCAGCACCACCAGATCGCTGTTTTCCACATCCTCATAGCTGCATGGCACCACGTCTTCGCCGAAGGCACGCTTGTAGCCCACCACCGCTGAGGACATGCAGAGCCGGGAGTTGGTATCAATGTTCGCCGCGCCGATAAACCCTTTCATCAGCTTGTTGGCGGCATAATAATCCTCGGTTAACAGCTGGCCGGAGGCGTAAAACGCCACCGCCTGCGGCCCCCATGTGTCGACGATCTCCCGCAGCCGCTCACCCGCCGCGTTCAGCGCCTGCGCCCAGTCAACCTCAAGTCCGTCGACAACGGGGCGCAAAAGCCGCCCCTGCAAGCCCGTCGTCTCCCCCAGGGCTGATCCTTTCACGCACAGGCGGCCAAAGTTCGCAGGATGGGTTTCATCCCCACGAACGCTGACCGCGCCATCCTCCACGCTGGCGACCACGCCGCAGCCTACCCCGCAGTAGGGGCACGTTGTCCGGGTATCCGTCATGAGGCCTCCGCACGCATCACCAGCTCTTCGTTTCCGACCCACACCTTGCCGTTTTCAATTTTTACCGGCCAGGTGCGCACCGCGGGTTCACCGTTCTCCACCTGACAGCCGTCGCGCAGACGAATACGCTGCTTGTAGAGCGGGGAAATTACCACCGGCTCGCCCACCGCATCGCCAAGGATGCCGCGCGAAAGCACGTTCGCGCTGCTGCCCGGCTCCAGATCGTCCAGGGCATAAACGGACGTTCCAAAGCGGAACAGCGCAATCGGTTTTCGGCCAAGCCGCGCGCCGATGCCCGCCTGCTCCGGGATATCGTCAATGCCGCAGATCTCCTGCCAGCGCTTGCTATCGTCCGACGGTGCGTGGTTCACCGCGGTGCGGAACAGCGCCAGGCGATCAGGATCGTTGAGCGTGGTTTGCCACTCGCACTGGTACGTCTCTACTACCCGGGCCATCTCCTGCTCCAGCTCGTGGGCGATGCCGAGACTGTCGTTGAGGATCACCTCCCGCAGATAGTCGAGGCCGCCCTCCAGGTTGTCCATCCAGGTGCTGGTGCGCTGCAGGCGATCCGCAGTGCGGATATAAAACATCAGAAAACGGTCGACGGTGCGGATCAGTGTTTCGTCGTCCAGATCGCTGGCGAAGAGATCCCCATGCCGCGGCTTCATGCCGCCGTTGCCGCACAGATAAAGGTTCCAGCCTTTGTCCGTGGCAATCACCCCCACGTCTTTGCTCTGCGCCTCCGCGCACTCGCGGGTGCAGCCGGAAACCGCCATTTTGATTTTGTGCGGCGCACGCAGCCCCTTGTAGCGGTGTTCCAGCCGGACCGCGAGGCCGGTGGAGTCCTGCACGCCGTAGCGGCACCAGGTCGACCCAACGCAGGATTTCACCGTGCGCAGGGATTTCCCGTAGGCGTGCCCGGTTTCAAACCCGGCCTCCACCAGCGCCTGCCAGATTTCCGGCAGCTGTTCCAGAGTGGCGCCAAACAGATCGATACGCTGCCCGCCGGTGATTTTGCTGTACAGGCCGTAGCGTTTGGCAATCTGACCGATAGCAATCAGCCCGTCTGCCGTCACTTCCCCTGCGGGCATGCGCGGCACGATGGAATACGTTCCGTCTTTCTGGATGTTGGCGAAGTAGCGGTCGTTAGTGTCCTGCAGCGGCAGATGCGCCGGCTTGAGCAGGTACTCGTTCCAGCAGGAGGCCAGCACCGACCCCACCAGCGGCTTACAGATTTCGCACCCGTGGCCCTGACCGTAGCGGCTGATGAGCTGGTCGAAGGTGTGGATATGGTTGACGCGCACGAGGTGGTAAATCTCCTGACGCGAGTACGGGAAGTGTTCGCAGATATCCTTTTTCACCTCCACGCCCTGCTCGGCAAGCTGGAACTCCATCACCTGCTTCACCAGCGCGCTGCATCCGCCACAGCCGGTTGCCGCTTTGGTGCACTGCTTAACGGCGCCGATATCCGCTGCGCCCGCACTCACCGCCCGGCAGATATCGCCTTTACTGACGTTATGACACGAACAGATCTGCGCGCTTTCCGGGAGCGCCGCCACGCCCAGCGCTTTCGGCGCGCTGCCTGACAATGCGGGTAAAATCAGTGTTTCCGGCTCTTTCGGCAGGCTGATGCCGTTAAGCATCATCTGCACCAGCGTGGCGTATTCGCTGGCATCACCCACCAGCACGCCGCCCAGCAGCGTTTTGCCGTCGTCGCTGACCACAATTTTCTTGTAGATTTGCTGCGGACCGTGTGTCCACTGGTAGCTTAGCGCTCCCGGCGTGCGCCCGTGGGCATCGCCAAAGGACGCCACGTCCACGCCGAGCAGCTTGAGCTTAGTGCTCATATCTGCCCCGGTGAAGGTTTTATCTTCGCCCGCGAGCACGGCGGCGGCCACGCGCGCCATCTGGTAGCCCGGCGCCACCAGGCCGAAAATTTTCCCTTCCCACAGCGCGCATTCACCGATGGCCAGCACGTCCGGATCGGAGGTCCGGCAGCCGTCATCAATGCAGATCCCGCCGCGCTCGCCGACAGCCAGCCCGCTGCTGCGCGCTAATGCGTCCTGCGGACGAATGCCGGCAGAAAAGACCACCATGTCCGTTTCCAGCTGTTCACCATCGGCAAAGCGCAGCGTCAGCCCGTCGACCGTCGAGACAATTTCCGTGGTGGCTTTACTGGTGTGAACGCCGACGCCCAGCGCCTCGATTTTCCTGCGCAGCATCGCCGCGCCGTCATTATCAAGCTGCACCGCCATCAGGTTGGGCGCAAACTCCACCACATGGGTTTCCAGCCCGAGCTGCCTGAGGGCATTCGCCGCCTCCAGCCCGAGCAGGCCGCCGCCAATCACCACGCCGCGGCGCGAGCCCGCGGCGTGGGCCGCAATGTTGTCCAGGTCGTCAAGGGTGCGGTAGACAAAGCAGCCCGGCAGATCATTGCCCGGCACGGGCGGGACGAACGGGTATGAGCCGGTCGCCAGCACCAGTTTATCCCAGTGCGTTTCATGCCCGCTGGCGGTACGTACCACGCGCGCGTCGCGGTCGACAGCGACGATCTGCTGCGACAGGCGCAGCTCAATGCCGTTGTTGGCAAAGAAATCCCCTTCCACCAGCGAGAGCGACGCCGCGCTGCGTCCGCCAAAATATTCCGAGAGATGCACGCGATCGTAGGCGGCATAGCGCTCCTCGCCAAAGACAACGATCTGATACTGCTGATGCAGATTGCGGTTAACGCAGTCTTCGAGGAAATGATGGCCGACCATACCGTGTCCAACCACCACCAGAGTAGGTTTTGTCATAGCGTTCTGTCCTGCAACCTGCGGTTGCGTAGTGAAACGATCGAACAGCCAGTCCGCGTGGGCGGGCGCAGCCGTTGCCAGTAAATCGGTAAATGTTGCCGCGCTGCGGCAGTCGCCCATCAGCAGCACGCCAGCCAGCGCCCCCTGATGGATCAGTAAACGCCGATAGTGACGGGTCAGCGGATCCCATGAACTCCAGACCACATCGCTCTCCAGCGCTTCCGCACGCCCGAGGCTGAACAGCTCCACGCCGGTCACCTTGAGGCGCATGCCGTTGTCGGTCAGGGCAAACGGCGCAGTAACGTCCCCGCCCAGCCGCGCGGCGAGAATATCCGCCTGCGCCAGGCAGGGGGCGACCAGGCCAAACGTCTGGCCGTCAATCTCACAGCACTCGCCAATGGCGTAGACGTTCGGCCTGGAAGTCCGCATCTGGTGATCCACCACGATGCCGCGCGCGCAGCGAATGCCGCTGGCCTGCGCCAGCGCGACGTTGGGCTGCACACCGGTCGCCAGCACCACGCGCGCGGCGGTGACGCGGCGTCCGTTCAGCAGCGTCACGCTATTCCCTTCAATCGCCGCGATACCGGAGGCGAGTTCACAGCTAACGCCCCGCGCCGCCAGCGCCTCTTCCAGCAGCATTCCCGCCTGCTGGTCCAGTTGCTGCTCCATCAGCCACGGACCGCGATGAACGAGCGTGACGTCGTCACCTGAACGCGCCAACGCTGCCGCCGTCTCTACGCCGAGCACGCCGCCCCCCAGCACCACCGCCGGACCGGCGATCGCCTGAATAGCCCGGGTATCCTCCAGGGTACGGAACGTGAAGACATGCGGTGCATCACCGCCAGGGATCGGCGGCACAAAGGGCGTTGACCCGGTAGCAAATACCAGCGCATCCCAGACAAGCGTTCGGGCGGTGGTTTGCACTTCCCGCGCGTCCAGGTCCACAGCGAGCGCCCTTTCGCCGCGCAGCACCGTTACGCCCCGCACCTGGTACCAGTGGTCATCCTGAAGGCAGATGCCCGCAGCCGTTTTTTCACCGCCCAGCACCGGCGAAAGCTGGATGCGGTTATAGGCATGCTCCGGCTCATCACCGATGACGGTGATAGCGAACCGACCGGAAGCACGCCCGGTGAGCGAAGCAATCAGCCGGGTTGCCGCCATGCCATTCCCGATAATGACCAGTCGCATCAAAGCCCCCTCGCTACGCCGCTTTCGGCTGCTTTTCATAGAGGAAATGAAGGATCTGCTGACGCATGTGGTGATAGCGGCTATCGTCCGCCAGCTGAACCCGGTTGCGCGGACGCGGCAGGTCTACGCGGAGGATCTCCCCGACGGTGGCCGCCGGGCCGTTGGTCATCATCAGCACGCGATCGGAAAGCAGCACCGCCTCGTCCACGTCGTGGGTAATGAGCACGATGGTGGTGTTCAGCGCCTGCTGGATCTGCATCACCGAGTCCTGCAGGTGGGCGCGCGTCAGCGCATCCAGCGCGCCGAACGGCTCATCCATCAGCAGCACTTTCGGCTTCATCGCCAGCGCGCGGGCAATGCCGACGCGCTGCTTCATGCCGCCGGAGATCTCCCCCGGACGCTTGTGCAGCGCGTGGCCCATCTGCACGCGGTCAAGGTTGTGCTCTATCCACGCTTTGCGCTCGGCCTTGCTCATGGTGTGGCGGAACACCTGATCCACCGCCAGCGCCACGTTGTCGAAACAGGTCAGCCACGGCAGCAGCGAATGGTTCTGGAAAACCACCGCGCGCTCGGGCCCCGGCCCGGCGATTTCGCGGTTGTCGCAAATCAGCCCGCCTTCCGTCGGCAGCGTAATGCCGGCGATGAGATTCAGCAGCGTCGATTTGCCGCAGCCGGAGTGGCCGATCAGGCTGACGGTTTCGCCCTCGTGGATATCAAAAGAGACGTTTTGCAGCGCCAGAAACTCGCCGCTGGCGGTGGAAAAAAGCTGGCTCACGGCCTGGACCTGAATTAATGGTTTCATGTTCGCTCCTTATTTTTCCTGCCAGCTAAAGCGACGGGCGATCAGCATCAGCCCCTGCTCCAGCAGCAGCCCGACCACGCCAATGATGACGATGGCGATGAGAATGTTTTCGACGTTGAGGTTGTTCCACTCGTTCCAGATCCAGAAGCCGATGCCGAGGCCTCCGGTAAGCATCTCGGCGGCGACAATCACCAGCCAGGCGATGCCGATGGAGAGGCGCACCCCGGTCAATACAGCGGGCAGCACCGCCGGAAAAAGAATGCGGCGCATAATGGTCCACTCGGAAAGCTGCAATACGCGGGCGACGTTGAGGTAATCCTGCGGAATGCGGCGCACGCCTTCGGCGGTGTTGATGACCATCGGCCAGATAGAGCAGATAAAAATGGTCCAGCTCGACGCGGGCTCCGCCTTCTGGAACAGCAGCAGGCCGATGGGCAGCCAGGCCAGCGGGCTGACCGGGCGCAGAAGCGCAATCAGCGGGTTAAACATGCGCGCGAAAAAGGTGAAGCGACCAATCAAAAAACCCAGCGGTATGCCCGCCAGCGCCGCCAGGCCAAAGCCGATGGCAACGCGCTGCAGTGAAGCAAGCACGTTCCAGCCAATGCCCATATCGTTAGGCCCGTCGCGATAAAAAGGATCGGCGAAAAGGGTAATAGCGGAATCAAGCGTGCTGAGCGGCGTCGGGAAACCTTTGCTGTTTATCGCTGCCAGCTGCCAGAGCACCACCAGCAGCCCGAGACCGAGCAGCGCCGGAATCACGCGCTGTAAAAAATCGTTCATCCGGCGCGCAAATGCGGGCGTACGGCGGCGAACCTGTACCGGAGGCAGGACAATCACTTCCCCGCACTCTGACGTCTGTTGTGGTTTCGTATTTTGCAGATGCGGCATAATCAGGCCCCTTTACGGTGAATGGCGAAACGGCTGGCGTACCCTTCCGGATCGGTGCCGTTCCAGACGGTGCCGTCCATCAGCGTGCTGCTGCGGTACGGTGATGACGGTGCGGACATGCCGCCGACCGCGGCGGCGGCATCCTGCCAGACCGCAGTCTGGTTAATGCGCTGCGCGATGCCCGCATAGTCCGGCGCGGCTTTGAGCAAGCCCCAGCGGCGGAACTGGGTTAAGAACCACATACCGTCGGAGTGGTACGGGTAGCTGACGGCCCCCTCGTTGAAGAAGCGGATCGGGTGCGCGTCCTGCCAGCGCTGGCCCAGGCCGTTGTCGTACTCGCCGAGCATCCGTCCGGTGAGGTACTGTTCTTTGCAGTTGAGCCACGCCCGGCGGGAGAGGATCTGCGCGGTTTCGCGTTTGTTTTCCGGGGACGCCTCGATCCAGCGCGCGGCCTCCAGCACCGCGCTCACCAGCGCCCGGGCGGTGTGCGGATTTTTCTCCACCCAGTCACGGCGCGTACCGAGGATTTTTTCCGGATGATCGGCCCAGATGGACTGCGACGTGGCGGCGGTAAAACCGATGCGGTCGTTAATCGCCCGCGCGTTCCACGGCTCGCCGACGCAGAAGCCCACCATGTTGCCAATGCGCATGTTCATCACCATCTGCGGCGGCGGCACTACTACCGTGCGCACGTCGTCAAAGGGGTTAATGCCCGCGCTGGCCAGCCAGTAGTAGAGCCACATGGCGTGCGTCCCGGTCGGGAAGGTGTGCGCGAAGGTATAGGTTCCCGGCGCTTGCTGTCCGATCAGCGTTTTCAGCCCATCGAGGTCGCGAACGCCCTTCTCTGCCAGATCGCTGGAGAGCGTAATGGCCTGACCGTTCTGGTTGAGGGTCATCAGGTTCGCCATCTGCTGTGGCTTGCCGGCGATGCCCAGTTCCAGGCCGTACAGCAGGCCGTAAAGAATGTGTGCGGCATCAAGTTCCCCCGCCACCAGCTTGTCGCGCACCGCCGCCCAGCTCGCCTCTTTGGTGGGAACAAGGGTGATACCGTATTTTTTATCAAAGCCTTTCAGGGCTGCGATAACCACCGGCGCGCAGTCGGTCAGCGGGATAAACCCGACGCGCACCGTCTCCTGTTCCGGTTTATCCGAGCCTGCCGCCCAGGCGGCCTGCATTACACCCGGTAACAGCACTGCGCCACTCGCCAGCATGCTGGCCTGCAAAAATCGCCGTCTCGACAAATCCGCCATAACCGCTCCCAAAAAAAAGCCAAAAAAAAGCGCCCGCCGTGCCGAAGCACCGCTGGACGCCTTTATCCCGAAGACTGATGCACCGCCGTTGGCGCACCGTCAAAAATGGTTAATTGAATAATGCAAAGCTAATGCCAGGTCTGAAGACTCTGTTTCAGGGCCTGAAGCCGGGTTTTGCCCGCGTTCACGCACCTCAATCAGGCATAAAATGCCCGCTGATTGTGCAGCTACTCCTTAGGTGTTACCTGCCACACGCTCTTCACCGTAAGCAGCGCGCGGGCGATATCCACCATGCGCTGGTTCTTGTCCATCGCCATTTTGCGCAGCGTCGTCCAGGCCTGCTCTTCACTCATATGCTGATGGGTCATAAGCACGCTTTTGGCTTTATCAATGGTTTTACGCTCCTCAAGCGTATCGCGCAGCGACGCGAGCTGGCGGGACAGCTGCTCTATTTCACGCGCCTGCTGGCGAACCAGGGTCAGCAGCGGTTTATCCGGGTAGTGAGCAAGCGGATCGTCCTCTTCATCCCCAGGAAGCGGGTACGCCTCGTCGCGCTGAATACGCTCATCCACCGCGACCATCAGATCGGCGATGATCGTCTCTTCCAGCGCGCGCAGATGCTCCAGCCGCGCCGTTTGCAGCGCAAACCAGGCGAGCGCGGTATGGCCATTGTCTGCGGCAGGCTGGCGGGTACAGGCCACGCGCCGGAGTTGCTCCGTCTCACGATCGGGCTGGCAGTTGAGTGAGAATATAGTCTGCACGTCAGCCTGGCTGTGGGAGAGAAAGATCTCAAAGCAGGCCTGCTGCCCGTCAATGCGGTCAACCAGCCGCTGGCGCGTCACATCGTCGAAAAAGCCCTGCGTAAAGCCAATCGCCCCCAGGGCCCGCTCCTGTCCTGCCAGCTCTTTCCCCTGCATCAGGCTATAAAGCGCGACGAAACGGCCCGCGATTTGCGGGTCGTCAATGCTGTCATTAAGCTGAGGCACGATACTGAGCAGGTGGCGCAGCATACGGGAGTAGTGCTCCATTGCCTGCGGAGCCGTCAGCGTTTGCCGACTTACACCGTCGCGCAGCGCGGGAAGCGTCTCAAGCGTGAGCAGCGCATTGCCGATACGTTCGCAAACGGCGCTTCCCGGGAAGGCGGACTGTTTTCCAAGAATGTCATTCAGTGCAGCAAGGTTTTCGTCCACCAGCGCCCGGCTGGCTTTGCATTCAGGCGCGTAGAGCTTACCCTGTGAGCAGAGCCAGACGTTGGACGCCCCGCGCTCGCACTGGAGCATATGCACCAGCTGGCTAATGCCGTGCACCAGCACGTTCAGCTGCGCCAGCCTGCTGAGCTGCTCCCGGCGCATACGCCTTGCGCGCTGGAGCCATTCGGTTGCACCTGGCGAAATGCCGGCCATTAATGTCATGCTTACTCTCCCGGACAGCGAAACTCCGGGTAATTAAGCAATATTCGTGCCTTTTAAAGAACAGGAGTCAACATGCAGAAGATTGTGATCGTCGCCAACGGTGCGGCCTACGGCAGCGAATCCCTTTTCAACAGCCTGCGCCTGGCGATCGCGCTACGCGAAAAAGAGAGCGACCTGGCGTTACGGCTTTTTTTAATGTCGGACGCCGTCACTGCCGGGCTGAAGGGGCAGAAACCGGCAGAGGGCTATAACATTCAGCAGATGCTGGAGATCCTGACCGCGCAAAATGTACCGGTGAAACTGTGCAAGACCTGCACCGACGGGCGAGGTATTACCGGGCTGCCGCTGATCGATGGCGTGGAAATCGGTACGCTGGTGGAACTGGCCGAATGGACGCTGACCGCGGATAAAGTATTAACTTTTTAATAATAAACCCGTAAAAATATTATTTTCTTATGGACGCGGTTTCAGCATCAAGTTTACCTGCGGGGTTGCCGATAGGCATGGAAACAACACAGCAGGTATTTCACTTATGTTCAGATCCATTCGCGCACGCATTATCGCCGCGACGACAGGCTGCCTTGTCGTCGCCCTTCTTCTCAATACCGTTATTAACTTCCAGGTGACGCGCCAGGATAACCAGCAGTCCCAGCGCGATATTCTGACCAGCACCAGCGCCAGCCACAACATGGCGATTGCCGACTGGGTCAAAAGCAAAATGACGGTGATTGCCTCCGCGCAGAGCATCGCGCTGGCTGACGATCCCGTTCCGGTATTTAAGCAGCTTGCCCAGGCTGGCGGCTTCACCAACGTCTACGTGGGCTATGCCAGCAAGACAGCGAAATTCTCCGACCCGGCGGGCGTCCCGGCGGATTATGACCCGACCATACGCCCCTGGTACCAGCAGGTGGTGAGCACGGACGGCCCGGTTGTGACGGCGCCCTACGTTGATGCCGGGACCGGGAAGCTGGTGGTGACATTTGCCGTGCCGGTGAAGGAGAATGGCGCTCTGAAAGCGGTGGTGGCGGGCGATGTCGCCATGGATAGCGTGGTGGCGAACGTGCGCGGTATCCACCCCACGCCTGCCAGCAGCGGGTTACTCCTGAACACCGACGGCACGGTGATTGCCGCCAACGAGCCGGCCCTGACGCTGAAGCCGTTTGCCGAGACGATCAAAGGCATCGACCTTGCAGCGCTGAAAAGTGGTAACCCGGTCGACGGAACGCTGAATGACGAGGAAAAAACCTTTATCGCCTCAGCCGTGCCGGGCACGAACTGGCTGCTGGTCGTCGCCCTCGACAGCAGCGACGCCACCTCCGGCATGCGTTCCCTGCTGAAAGCGTCGGCGATTTCGCTGGTGATCCTGGCACTCCTGAGCGGCGCTATTGTTCACGTCCTGATTGCACGCCTGCTTAAGCGCCTGTCCGACATTCGCGACGCGATGCACAGCATTGCCAACGGCACCAACGATCTTTCCCAGCGCCTGCCGGACAGCGGCGATGACGAAGTGGCGCAAATTGCGCAGGCGTTTAACGCCTTCAGCGATAAGCTCTCGGTGGTGATGGTCCAGCTTCGCGACGCCAGCGCCTCGGTGAAAAACGCCGCGCAGGAGATTGCGGCAGGCAACCAGGATCTCTCCGGACGTACCGAGCAGGCCGCGTCCAGCCTTCGCGAAACCGCCAGCGCCGTGGAAGAGATAACCGCCTCCGTCACCCAGTCGAATGAATCGGCAGCAGAAGCCAACGACCAGGCAAGCCGGGCCTCTGCGGCCGCAGCGCGCGGCGGTGAAGTGGTCTCGCAGGCCATCAGCACCATGCAGTCCATCGAAGTGGCTTCTGCAAAAATTGGCGATATCACCAGTGTGATCGACGGCATCGCCTTCCAGACCAACATTCTGGCGCTGAACGCCTCCGTCGAGGCGGCGCGTGCCGGTGAGCAGGGGCGCGGGTTCGCTGTGGTGGCCGGCGAAGTGCGGAACCTCGCCAGCCGCAGCGCCCAGGCGGCGAAAGAGATCAAATCGCTTATCGACTCTACCACCGACAGCGTGGCCACCGGCTCGCGCTACGTGCATCTGGCCGGGGAAAGCATGGATGAGATCCGATCCAGCATCGGCAGCGTCTCCGGCATCATGCGCGAAATATCTATTGCGACCAGCGAACAGATGAAAGGCATTCACGAGATCAACCACGCGGTAACCCATCTCGACCGGATGGTGCAGCAGAACGCCGAGCTGGTGGTGCAGTCCGCCGCGGCCGCCAGCGCATTGCAAAGCCAGGCGGGCGACCTTGCTGAAACCGCCGGTCATTTCCGCATTTAATTTTATTTCCGCGCGGGTTTACCGGGTAAAACCCGCGCCAGCTGAATGCTTTCAGGCATTTTGTCATTTTTGTTTAAACGTTATGCCATTTTTTGATCAAAATCAGCATCCCTCGCCTCCCTCTTTGGTGTTATGCAATGAGTATTTTGTGAACAATATCACGCTCGGGATGGGCAAAATCGACGGGGTAAATAAATGGCACTGGTGAAAACAAGTTTGAAACTGTTTGGCGGGGATACGGTGGTGGTGCGTTGCTCAGAGCGCTGTCGTATTCATCTGATGAGTGCGAAAGCACAGAAGCAGTCCCAGGCGGATATTCTGACCGTTCAGGATGATAAGGCCTGGCTAACCGTGCCGTATACCGGCACGTGGGATGTTCTGATCGACAGCCACAGCCAGTCGCTGGAACATTCGGTCAGTTACGTGGCAGCGTAATTTAAACGCCCGGCGAGCCGGGCGTATTCTCAGGCAAAACCCGGTCGCAGCGTGCTGTTGAGCGGGTTCCCTTCCAGCAACGCCTTCACCTTTACCACCAGCTCATTCAGACAATCGTCCTGCATGCCGAGGCGGGTCAGCTCCTGATCGAGGGAGAAGAGATACTGCGCGTTGGTGCCGAGCGGCCCGCTGGCGGCGGCAATTAACGGGGCAATCACCTGCGTGCGGGTGTCCGCCTCATACAGCGGATGGCGCGGATCCATAATAAACACCAGCGCGTTTACGGTGCGTCCGTCGTCAAGCTCCAGCTTGCACCAGCTCGGCATATAGCAGCCGGTGATCATCTCGCGCTTCCAGAGCAGCGTCAGCTCCTCTTCGAGCGTGGCATCCGGCAGGCGATACGCCACGCCCGTGGTGCGTCCGCCCTCTTTCAGTGCAAGCATGCGCCCTGGCTGACAGGCGCTGCCGCGTCCGGCCGTCAGGCGCAGGCAAAATGCGCGGTGCCAGCCGGGCAACGTACCCGTTGCCGATTCAACAAATTCGAGAGCCGGGTTCCACATCAGTGAACCGTAGCCAAAAATCCATACCGGGCCATCATCCGGGCGGCAGGCAAGCGTGGCAGCGAGCGACGCCGCACGTTGTTCAGCTGACCAGAGAAGCGATTCCTCAATAGCACCAAATGCCGTCTTACAATCTGCCTTCATTAAGAAATCACGCGTTAACACTTTACACCTCCGCCACTGCATGCTTCCTTGCGACATCTGTAATTCGCCTTCCCGACATTCTGTGCTGGTCATTTTGCCAGCAGTCAAATAACGATAAGCAATTAGCGGACCAGTTGCAATACAACGGAAGTTCAACCGCCTGAAAAGTCAAAATGAAGGCAGCGAATAATTTCACGGCTATTTCTTTTTATGCCATTTATCATCGTCTCCTTTCTCATAGTCATGTTTTACTGCGGCCCAGGCGACTTTGTGTGCCGTCTCTTCCCGGCTGGCATCATCCCGCCGATCGTCCTTATCTTTGTACTGATCCCATGCGCTGTTAAATGCTTCTTTATAGATATCCTGGGCGTGTTCGGGCAGGACGTTTTTCACGTTATCGGGTAATTCGCGTTTCGTTTTATATGGCATCACTAACCTCTCTTTTGGCTAAAGAGTAAGTGTGGACGACGATACGCCATGGTGCCACCCGGCAATAGATACTGATTAAACTAAATTCATAATCTATTGTTATTTAA
>NZ_JAWNCA010000037.1:0-39646 GCF_034106185.1 Enterobacter sp. 296B2
GTATATATCAGTAGGTTCATGTTAATTTGATGTTCTTAGCTATATTACACAATCTTCCATAAAAGAATCTAGAAATAAATCATTTATTCCTTTAGGTTTTCTTCGGTCGCATAGAGAGTATAATTCTTCAACTGAAGAGTAAGGGAAGAATTTAGCTTTTAATTCAATGAATTGGGGCATGTTTGCAAATTCTATCACCTTTGCTCGATATTCATCAGGAGCAACGATAGTCCAACGGATATCTTGTAATCTCGGTGCATGATCATAGAATTGTTTCATGCGAGTCAGACCACTTTTTATACCAGTACTGTGTTCAATCTCCATTACTGCTGGCATCATGCGGCCTTCCCTAAACCAAATGCAGTCTATAAGACGAGCATCTTTAATCGCATCATTATACGATTGGAGTACTTGCTCATCAGATAATGAACTTATTACACCGTCCATTTGCGCTATAGCTTTACCATTATATTGTAAGCTACGATCATTGGCTGCTACCCAAGTATCTAAACCTAAACAATGACCTATTTTTACTAAGGCAATTTGTATCTGAGCATGACGTCTTTTTTCTTCAATAGTCATGCCTTTAGTCGGCTTAATTGTCTCAATATCAACGCTTTGGTGAACAACATCGAAGCTCATTTCAGAGACAACAATATTAGTCTGGTGCTCAATTAACAAACCATTAGTATGTGGCATATCTGGCAGAAAAATCAGATGCTTATGTCCTGGTTTTATAGACTTTTGTGCATTCATGATTTCCAGTCTGGCTGGCCTACACCAATAGAACTCTGGAGTATGTGCGAGCAAGCTCTCCAATACCGAGCGGGTGTTGTAACTGGCACCGAAAACCCTTTCAACGTTGACAGGTCTGTTTTCTTCGAGCGCATTTGCAAGTCGCCAAAGCATTTGAGTCGAAATACTCTCTGTTTTGGCTGTTGCTTGAGTTTGACCTTTCTTAGGATCAAATCTCTTTATTTCGATAGGACCTTCGGGATGTTGGATACGTACAATCTCAATCTTCCCGCTATTCCTATCGTTTATATAGTTAAACAGCGTATTTTTGGGTAAGCTCGAAATCGCCTGAACCAGATTCGATGCTGTGATCCTCATTACTGTATCCTAAATGTTGCAAAATTGATTGGGCAATACCGAGCGCGGCGATATAGGGAACGCCGTTGCCGACTGTTTTAAACATATTCGACAAAGTCATATCCCCTGGTAGCTCAAAACTTTTTGGCAAAGACTGGATTGCCAATGCTTCAGCGACCGTAATACGACGAGGTTTGTATGGGTGAAGATGAACTTCATTATTACCATATGCTGCTGTTGGAGAGTATCTCCAGCGATGAAGCCTTTTATATGATTTTTTACTATCGTCGCCTTCTTCTACTGACTGGAATCTTGCTAAACCGGCTCGGGCCGTAAATACATTTTTAGCGTTTGGATGATTGATAACATCGTTTTTCTCGAACCAGTATTCTATAGTAAGTTCTTCTGGAATACCTTGTGGGCATTCCATACTTGAGTCTTCTTCGTATGTGTTTGTTGTTGGCCAAGGGAACTGGAAAGCTTCCTTATTGGGGTATATTTGGCCGCTCCATTCGAAGTTTTTGGCTAAAGACTTATCAAGAAAACCAACTAAAATAATCCTTTCTCGGTCTTGAGGCGCACCGTATTCAATTGAATTAATCAATCTTTCATGCAGGATATATCCTACTGAAGCTAGTTCATTCTTAATTTGTTCGAAAAATTCTCTATGTTTAAGAGTCCGGTATAAGCCTTTAACGTTTTCAAAAAGGAAGAAATCAGGCATCATTTCAATTATCAGGTCAATGTAACTTTGTGATAATTTGCCATTTTCACCATCTTTGCCTTTGTTTTTGCCAGCAACAGAAAAGTCAGGGCATGGTGGTCCGCCAATGAAGCCCACGAGGCGATTTTCACCTTTCAGTGTTTTCATGCTATGCTTAATTACTGAATGCTCAATAGTTTCAATGCTTTCTTGGGCATACCCAAAGCGTGGCGGCTGTTTGCCAAGTTTTTTTCTTGAGTGTTTATACGCGTCCATGAAGGGAGGATGGAATTCATTGACGAAAACCACCTCATACCCGGCATTTTCGAAGCCTAGGTCAAGAAAACCTGATCCTGAAAAGAATGAAAATATAGCGGGTT
Organism: Enterobacter sp. 296B2; assembly: GCF_034106185.1. Lineage (NCBI taxonomy): Bacteria > Pseudomonadati > Pseudomonadota > Gammaproteobacteria > Enterobacterales > Enterobacteriaceae > Enterobacter > Enterobacter sp. 296B2. Next base: position 2,176 of record NZ_JAWNCA010000037.1, read on the forward strand.
TCATTGTGGACATTTTATACCTATCAAGTTAGCTTAAAATTTTTACTAAATATCGTGCTGTACGATCCTACTATTTTACATGATAACTTATTAATTATCAATTTACTTTTTAATATATTAGCAAATAAGACCTGACACTACAGCAGATTAGATAGTACTCATTGTTATAAAGTTAGGTGTTAATATATTGGTTAATGGTATAAGCTACTATTATAGATTTGGAATAGATTTGGAAACCGAAGGAGCTCATATGCCTGATATGAGGTTATTTAAATCAAAAAATACCAAGCTTGAGTTAAGAATAAGGAGGCCGTTGTTTGCTAGAGGGTTTCGTTATCGATTGCATAATAGTGGTTTGCCTGGAAGACCAGATATGTATTTCCCAAAATACAATGCAGTCATTTTTATCCACGGCTGTTTTTGGCATGGGCATGATAACAGCTGCCCTATTTCTCACATTCCTAAAAATAACGAATCCTACTGGCAAAATAAAATCAATAAAAATCATGACAGAGATGTTAAAAATCAAGATATTCTTGCATCTAAAAACATCCGCGTTCTGATTATATGGGAGTGTGCAATAAAACTTAAAACTATTGATTTTGTCGATTTTATTGATTACATCGATGAATGGCTTAGAGGTGGGGCGAATTCAACACAGATGAGCGCAAAGGAACCAATGCCGACTTTTGAGTTTCCGAAGTGAATTACTATGACAAGACACCTTTAGGAGAATATCTAACATCGTTGTTTATTAAATATATATATATGAAATAAAGTCATTGTCAAAAAAATCATTACAAAACAAGGCCCACAAAAATTCTCTTTCCATGCGGGATTTTATTAGCTATTAATGTTCGGTTAATTTATTAACTGTCAATAGGTATCCCTATGCTTCAATCACTGAACCACTTAACCCTCGCCGTCAGTAATTTGCAAACTAGCCTGACATTCTGGCGCGATTTGCTGGGGTTGCAGCTTCATGCTGAGTGGGATACTGGTGCTTATCTTACCTGTGGTGACCTTTGGATCTGTCTTTCTTACGACGTATCCCGTAACTACGTAGCCCCGCAGGAAAGCGACTACACCCACTATGCATTCAGCATCGCGCCAGAATATTTTGAACCGTTCTCGTATAAGCTGAAACAGGCAGGAGTGACGGTCTGGAAAGACAACAAAAGCGAAGGGCAATCTTTCTATTTTCTTGACCCGGATGGTCACAAGCTGGAGTTGCATGTGGGAGATTTAGCATCTCGACTGGAGCAATGCCGTGAGAAGCCTTACTCTGGAATGCGTTTCGGGCCTGGAAAATAATCACGCAACTTTGTGATCTTCCACGCAGTATTCAATTTTATGTCCCATTTTGGGGGCAAATCCCCAAAATAAATCCTAACAACCCATTAATTTTCAATAAATTATACGAAAAGGCGAGTCCGGCCTTCGCACTCATTCTCTAAACACCTCCTTCCTATGCCACTCCACAAATCCTTCTCTTGGATAATTCCCTTTCACCACCGGCAGCGCAATTTGCTTCCCGGCAAAATCCCAGAACAACCGCCCAACGATCCCATTCCCTTTCACCGCCTCAGATACGAGTACCCGCATACTCTCATCCAGCCCAATCGATCCCTTTTCAAACTCCTTATGATGAATTGCACACAGGGCCAGTCCACTCGGGATCTCACTCGGTCCACCAGACTGCTTCCACTTGATATGCGCGGCTTCAAGTCCAACAGAGGCGTTATCATGTCGCATGTTAAACCCGCAGATTGCACACTCATAGTTATAGGCTCGCAGCACCTGCTAGCGGAACAGCTGATCTCGAACCTTACGGATCTGTTGAATATCAAAACCCATCTCATCCGCGATCTCTTCCTGAATACTTTCTGGAAAGTGTGCTTCAAGGATCTGCCGCGCCAGCGAGCCGATCAGGTTTCTATTCTTACTCAGCAACGCAAAGTGTTCTTCATCAAACCCGCCTGCGACGTTATGGTCCACAAGTTCTTTAACAGGCGGTTGTTTACTGCCAGTAGTTGAACAGAACTCAGTATTCTGAAGATCCCAAAAACCGTCGCCTTTGAGCCGCCAGAAAGGCATATTCGGGTAATGCGCTTTCCTCTATGGGCCAAAGCGTTCTAACAGGCCAAGCAGCTGCTCGTGGACCTCGGTTCCATAATCAAACAGTCGCGCATGCCCCTGCTGATAGTTCACCAGCACGTATAGAAGCAATAAAGGCTTATGCGGCGCACGCTGTTCGCCTTTGCGCCAGATGGTGATGTCGTCAATTGCCTGTTCGAGAGTTTTGCTGGAAGCCATCGCGTTACGGTAGAAGGTAAATAATTGCGATGATGATCGCAAAACCCAGACCAATCAACTCGCAATCAACAAAAACATGACCTTACCGTACATAACATTATTTCCTGAATCCCCCTCGCAAATTCCAAATTTACCCCACACCAAACCGCTGTATTTATATTCAATGTAATGCAGATGAACGCGTTTATGGTTCCAGGTATTGCCTCGCCTGCGCAGCAGTTGAAACAACTTCTAAAACCGTAGCGCGGATAGCGCTCTACCAGCTCAGTCAGTGCCTGGATCACCGCTCCATCACCCGGACATCGAGCTGGTAAAAATAAATCTTCCTGCTCAGCGATAATGTTCTGCAGGCCTAGCGTAAACTCATGGCAAATTGCGCCGTCAGATAGCTGGCGAGTTCACGGATTATCGCGGTTTTTAAAGCTTTTATTTGGTAACGTCTTTCAGAGCCCGGCATTCAAGGCTGAAATAGGCAAACATCTGTTTGGGCGACGATTTTCATCCTCCGGATCTTTGGTTTTTTAAATATCAGCTACTTCCATCCCGCCATATTTTGCTTTCCAATTTTAATAGCTGGCCTCAGAGATACAGGCTTCGCGGCAGACATCCTTAACGGCACGTCCGGCTACGAAGGACTTCAGAACGGCAATGAACTAGTGGTCAGTGAATCGGGCTTTACGCAAGGCGAGCTCCTCAGGCGGACATAATCAGTATGTCGGAAGATCTCTAAAAGTGAATGGTTCGTTTTTGCCGGGATACTTACACTGCCAGCGGTTCGGTCTCGCCCCTGAGGGCACATGGTCAACTTGATAAACTTAGCTTCCTAATACACCTCTGATGTTACCGCTTAACGGCCTTACACGTTGTCTTACCACCAACGGGCTATTATCTGAAAATCAGAAGTCTCTCGGAAGAAAACCTTCTTATGTCCGATTGCGTAGGAGTACGATAAGCCAACAAGTCATTATAGATAAAAGGGTTATCTATGGCTCTACATGGAAAGTTTGTAATTAATGATGCGTACTACTCCCCGTTATCGTTTCCTGGTATAGGCACTTTTTTAGCTTTCTCTGGTAATGGTGCTTACCGTAATCGTGGGGCATGTGGAATGATCCCCAAAGAGGGGCCAGTACCAGCGGTAAATACTGGATTGTTGACCGCCCTCAGGGTGGACTCAAGTCACAGCTAAACGCAGTGGGAAGAGACATTTATAATCACTTCGCCAATGGTGCAACATTCAAACATTCTGAATGGTTCGCATTATGGCGTGATGATTGGGGGAGCGATGATTACACATGGATTGAGAGCGTTAAGCGTGGCAATTTCCGTTTGCATCCAGGCGTACTATCAGAAGGTTGTATCACTCTCCCACATGATTCTGATTTTGCCATGTTGCGTAATGCTCTGTTGAGAAGCCAAAAAATAGATGTTCCTTGCATGAGGAAGCTACAGGCATACGGCACGATTGAGGTGATCTCCAATGGCAAAACATGCCCTTAGTTTATTCATCAAGATAGTGCTGTTCGCTGTTGTTGTGCTGATCGTTGCTGAAATGGTTCCGTATGATGGATTAGTTAATTCTATTACGGAGCTTTTCGATTTCCAAAGCGCCGACAAGTTTACCCGCTTCATTTTAGGTGAACCTGATTCAGAAGTTTGGGAATCGTTAGACGGCTACTTTAGCATCTTAATCAATACATTAATCAGCGTACCTGTCATGAGCGCTATTACCACGGCGTACCGTGGCGCGACTCACAAAGTTAGTCCAGCTGGTATCCCCAGAGAGTGGTTCAGTTCAACATTGCGACGGTTAGCTAAAATCTTCGGGTTTACCTTCCTGTTTTGGGCGTTATTTCGATTACTGCCTTATCAGTCTTTATTCCCGGATCAAACGTATTCAAATTTCACAATAGCGGCGATTGTGGGCTTTCAGTTGCTCTTAACGATTGTTTGCTACTGGTTCATCACGAAGAAAATCACAACTAAAAGGAGTTTGTAAAATGCCTATTCCGGCTTACATGTGGCTGACGATGGCGGCGCAGACATCAAAGGAGCCTTAGACGTTCAGGATCATGAGGGGAGTATAGAGATTGTTGGCTTTAGTCATGGTCTGAACATTCCAGTAGACAGTGCCAACGGCAAGATTACTGGCAAGCGTTCACATTCTCCGATGATGATTGAAAAGGAGTTTGATAGCTCCAGCCCGTACCTATACAAAGCCGTTGCCACCGGTCAAACGTTGAAAAGTGCGGAGATTCGCTGGTATCGCATTAACCATGCAGGACAAGAAGAGTGCTACTTCGTCATGACCATTGAGGGTGTGAAAGTGACGGGCATTAACCCAGGGATGCCAAACGCTAAAATGGCAGGAAACTCGCAGATCAACAACATGGAATCTGTTTCCCTGATGTATGACAAAATCACCTGGCGTTATGTTGATGGTAATGTCCAGTATACGGACGATTGGAACGTAAGAGCGTAACAAATAGAAAGGAGGCATTGAGTGCCTCCTCTTTATTAACGCTTATCCTCTCAAAGGAGCCTGTCCGTAATGCTGTGTAACTGCCATTGTATTAAAGGTGATCGCTCAGTCGGTCACCGAACTTGATAATAAAACGACTCATTGCCAGCCCGCAGATCGGCGAATGGTTGCTCTGAGGTTCATGCGGGCGCTCACCTTATATTCTGATAGTCCTCGCTGCGTAATTTCTCTGACCCAACCCTTTTCCTGAATCTCCCTTGCAAATTCTAAATTTACCCCGCACCAAACCGCTGTATTTATATTCAGCACGGTATAATGAGCACCAGAAATTACGCCGAACGGCAAAGGAAATATTGAAGAATATTTAATGAACAATTCGCGATATGAAGGTGCTGCAACACCCCCATACCGCTAACCACAACCAACTATCGAGGAGTTGAAAATGGCTGCGACGAATTTTAAGCCAGAGTTTACTGTTTGCAAAACAGAATCAGATGCTTTCACCGGCATGATTGAAAACCGCGAGCTGGTACGCAAAAACAGCGCCCGCCGTCTTCACGGCAACCAGCCCAACGCAGCCCCCGTCCATCCCCGCGCGGAAACGCCGCAGGACAGTGCCGCCTGCTGCGAGCTGTATGCACGAATAGACATGAAATACCTTCTCCTGGGCGGCGAGTGGTTAACCCGCGCGGGCTTTATCAACGGTATGCCGGTAAAAATCCGCGCCATGAAAGACTGCATTGTGATTACGCCACAGCATACAAGAGAATTATGGGGTTGCCTGGAAGGTATGAGCGTGGTGAATATAAATAAGCAGAAAGTCGCGCAGTGGCTGAAGACGTTTCCGGGAGTGCTAAATGATACTGGAGATATCCCGTTAGTTAAGCGCAATATAGGCCAGGCAAAATAATAACGTATTGGAACACCCTTGATCCTGAATCGAGGGTGTTTAAATTAGTGGAAGGGGTAATCTGTTTTTTCAATAATATTATTGAACTGAATGATATGGCTGTATTCTTATCATTATGATTATATAATGAGGTTTTCAGAAGTATGTTAGAGATCTCAATCTAATTATTGTCCAACATTTATGATTCTTCCTGGAACAACTCAATGGAATGAACTATGGACACAACCGAAGAACTAAATGGAACGTATTTTTATGCTGGCAGAACAAATCTTACCGCTGGCGGCCTTTTCTTTATGATTTACTGTGAGTCAATTGCCGATCATTTTGGTATTGACGATGTCGCTGGAATTGCTGCGCTATACAGCGGTGCTAATAATCAGAAGACCAGAAAGAAACCCGCGGGGGCGAAGGAAGGAACGTCCCGAGCCTCGAAAGCCATGAGGCGCTATTTCAAACAAGCAAAGTTCCCGTATGGAATCAAACTCCCGACATGGATTGGCGGCTACACGCCATGGACTGTACGCTGTAGGATGGTTTCACAAATCAGTACGTTTATCGGAAGAACGATTCCATTAGTTGGTATGGTGATATTAGTCGCTGATGTATCACTAATCACCTATGCTGCAATACGTGATTATAATCGAATCGCACGGGGCAGCGACAAACTATGGTAGAGGATATTGAGCAGCGCATCTACGCCTTAGCCAGACGCTATAACGGCGTTTATCTGATGAATAACGAAGCGAAGCAGAAATTACTGAATGCAAAAACTGATTTGGATACTGACATGCAGCTTGATGTCACTGAAGCAGAAGATTTAATGGAAGAATTTTTTAAAGAATTTGATGTTGATAGAGGGAATTTTAACATAAACACCTACTACCCTGATGAGCCTTTTTCATGGAATCCATTCAAAAAATTCCCGGTGGTGATGGTTCCAGATTTCACTATTGGAATGCTTATCGAATCCGCAAAAGCGGGCAAATGGTTATACGACTAAAACGCAAGGAGCAATAGAATGGCCGTACCTGTACATCTCTTTTTAACCAATGACGGCGGCACAATGATTTGTGGTTCCTGTGACGTTGCAAACAGGGAAGGAAGTATTGAGCTAAGAGGATTACAACATAACCTCAGCCTGCCAACCGACTCGGCAACGGGAAAGGTCACCGGCACTCGCCAACATTCGCCGTTTCAGTTTACCAAGGAACTGGACAGCTCTTCGCCCTATCTGTTCAAAGCGGCAGCAACGGGCCAGACCCTTAAAACGGCAGAATTCAGGTTTTACCATATTAACTATTCCGGGCAAGAGGAGGAGTATTACCGAATCACGCTCGAGAACGTTAAGGTCATTTCTGTGAGTCCAGTAATGTACGACACCCGAGGCTGTCCGGGGACGGGGCATATGGAGGAAGTGGCGTTTAATTATGAGAAGATTACCCATTTGTACAAGGACGGTAACTTGTTAGCGCACGACGCGTGGAACGAACGTCCAACATCGGGTTCCGCTGCTTGATTCTATCTTGAACTTGCCCGCCAGCGTTTCGTTTGTGCGGGCAGAGAATATCATTCTTTATTCCTTTTCGTAAAAGATGGCCGGAACATCATAAAAATAACCCACGCAAACATGCCAATAATCTTCATAGGCCAGGGTTCTAACACATGCAGACACATAATTGCGCCAATAACTAATAGCGGACCTTCTACCAGTTCAGCTATCCCCCCTAATATATGTAACTTATGAGGCAGTACCCGATTAAGTGATGTCGGAATAAGCTGTGCACTTCCTAATATGATTGTTATTGTGACTGTACGGTCCTCCCAGTTATCAAAACTAACCAAAGAAATGAGGCATGTAACCAGTACATAACCACAAAATAATATATTCAGCATGTAAATAATAAACTTGCTCATAGCTTTTGCTGAGACGGTTGAAATATAAAGAGTCTATGAATATAGCGCTCTCAACAGAATGACAAACGACATTGGCTAATAATGCATTTCAGAATTTATTGCGCCTCGCTGATTTCCGTAATAATCAAGTTAGCGGCTTCATGCCAATTCCACGCACTCCACCGCTAAATCTAACTTAACTAAACACCGGCACCCCCAGCCCAACCTTCACCTCCCTCAACGTCTCCTGCGTAACCCCCTGCGCCCGTTCCGTGCCGTGCTTCAGCATCGCCATCAGCTCCCCCTTATCCCGCATATACATCGCCCTCCGCTCCCGCATCGGCGCAATCAGCTCCTGCAGCCACGCCTCCAGCTCGTTCTTACACGCCCGATCCCCAAGCCCGCCCGCCTCATAGTGCGCCTTCATCGCCGCCACTTTCTCCTTGTCCGGATGAAACGCGTCGAGATACGTAAACACCACGTTCCCCTCAATCTGCCCCGGGTCGCTCACCTTCAGGTGGTTCGGGTCGGTGTACATGGCGCTCACCGCACGATGAATGGTCTCTTCGCTGGCCGAAAGGTGCAGCGTGTTGCCCAGCGATTTTGACATCTTGGCGCTGCCGTCGATGCCGGGCAGGCGGCTGGTGTCGCTCAGCATCGCCTTGCAGTGGCGCAGCACCGGGGCGGGCAGCAGGCTGTTCATCTTGTGCACAATCTCGTTGGTCTGCTCAATCATCGGCAGCTGGTCGTCGCCGACGGGCACGCACTCGGCCTTAAACGCGGTGATGTCCGCTGCCTGGCTGATGGGGTAGGCCATAAACCCGACCGGCAGCGAGCGGGCAAAGCCTTTCTGGGCAATCTCGTTTTTCACCGTCGGGTTACGCTCCACGCGGGCGACGGTGACGATGTTCATATACAGCATCGTCAGCTCGGCGAGGGCGGGCAGGGCGGACTGCAGGCAGACGGTGGTCAGGTTCGGGTCGATGCCCGCGGCGAGGTAGTCGGCCAGCACTTCGGGAATGTTGTCGCGGATCTTCTGCGGGTTGCTGCCGTTGTCGGTCAGCCCCTGCAGGTCGGCAATCAGCACAAACTGGTTGTGCGTCTGCTGCAGCGCCACGCGCTGGCGCAGCGATCCGACGAAGTGGCCGAGGTGCAGCGGGCCGGTTGGGCGATCGCCGGTGAGGATGGTGGGTGCGTTCATAAAGACTCCTTAATGTGCAGTTGCCGAAAGGGGTCTTAGAAATGTGAAAGCCGCCTTTCGGCGGCTATCTGAAAATGGGAAAAACTACTCCGTGCCGCCTTTAAGAAGGCAGCCACCAGCGGTTTACGGTGAGCACGGCGTGGTTTATGTTCATCTCTTTACCGTACCACGTCCGGCGCGAAAAACAAAAGGGCACGTCATGCTGCAATCTCTCAACCATCTGACCCTCGCGGTCAGCGACCTGCAAAAAAGCGTCACCTTCTGGCACGAGCTGCTGGGGCTGACCCTGCACGCCCGCTGGAATACCGGGGCCTATCTCACCTGCGGCGATCTGTGGGTCTGCCTGTCGTACGACGAGGCGCGCCGGTACGTGCCGCCGCAGGAGAGCGACTACACCCATTACGCGTTTACCATCGCGGAGGCGGATTTTGAACCGTTCTCGCAAAGGCTGGAGCAGGCGGGCGTCACCGTCTGGAAGCAGAATAAAAGCGAGGGGGCGTCGTTCTATTTTCTCGACCCGGACGGGCACAAGCTGGAGCTGCACGTGGGCAGCCTCGCCGCGCGGCTGGCTGCGTGTCGCGAGAAGCCCTATGCGGGCATGGTGTTTACCTCAGACGAGGCTTGAAGCGCGCACCTTCAGCCTGCCCGCCAGCGTCACGTGCGTGGCGGCATCTTCCTGATTGCACAGGTACTCCACCGCCAGCCGTCCCAGCTCGCTGTAGGGCAGCTGGATACTGGTCAGTGGCGGGGTGAGCTGCTCGGAAATCTTCTGGTCGTCGTATCCCGCCAGCAGCATGTCCTGCGGGATGCGCACGCCGTTCACCGCCAGCGCCTGATAGCAGCCAATCGCCAGCCAGTCGCTGGCGCAGAAGATGGCGTCCGGGCGCTCGGTCAGCTCCAGCAGAGAAGTCGTGGCGGTAAAGGACTCGCTGAACTGCCAGTTGGTTTGGCGCACCAGGCTGTCGTCGCACGCCAGTCCGGCCTGCTGTAATGCCGCCTGGTAGCCCGCCAGACGCTGGCGCGAGGCCTCCATCCAGCTCTCCCCGGTGATGTGGGCGATGCGCGTGGCCCCGCAGGCGATGAGGTGTTTAGTCACCTGAAAAGCGTTGGCGTAGTCGTCCGGGATAAACGACGGCAGCAGCGGCGAGCCGGGGTCGCGCTGGTTGAGCAGCACCAGCGGGATGCGGGTGCAGTCCTGGAAGGCCGTCATGTCCACCTGCGTGGTGACCGGAGACGCGAGAATAATCCCGATGCAGTTACGCTTCTCCAGCTGGCGGATGATGTTCAGCGCCAGCTCGATGTCGTCGCCGTAGTCGTAGACGGTGAGCAGGGTCTCGTTGCGCCACGCCGCTTCCCGCGCCTGGCTGATGGCGTCGATAAACGGGTCGAAACTCTGCATGGAGCTGACCAGCAGGGCAATCTCTTCCTGGTTGCGCGGGGCGTGAACGGCGGGGAGGCGGTCGTAGCCGAGCTCGGTGGCAACGCTAATCACCCGCTGGCGGGTGTCGTCGCTGAGCTTGATGTTGCGGGAATGGTTAAGCACCAGCGATACCGTCGCCTGCGACACCCCTGCCGCCCGCGCAATATCGTTCATCGTCACTTTCGTTTTTCGCTTCATCCGTCCTCTCCCTTTCGCGACTTCGCATCATACCCTAACCGCACGCTTTAGCGCCGTCGATCACGTTTCTCATTCATTGAAGCGTGAACTTTGTGAGAGCCGTCGCTTTTCGGAGCGCCGTGATTTGCGCATTTATTCCGTGGCTAATATTTATTAGCTAAATATTATCAGTAAGAGGATGCGTAATGAAAGAGCAGTGGAGCAGGGAGCAGGCACAGGCGTGGTATCAACAAAAAGGCTGGCTGTGCGGGTTTAACTATCTGCCGTCGACGGCGGTGAACTGGACCGATATCTGGCAGGAGGAAACCTTCGATGCCGAAACCATCGAGCGCGAGCTGGGCTGGGCGGCGGACGCGGGCTACAACACCCTGCGCATCAACCTGCCGTTTATCGTCTGGGAGCACGACCGCGACGGACTGATTGCGCGCATCGACCAGTTTTTGACGATTGCCGACGGTCACGGGTTCAGCACCATGCTGACCCTGATGGACGACTGCGGCTTCTCCGGCGACGAGCCGTACCTCGGCCCGCAAAAGCCGCCGGTACCGGGCAAGCACAACAGCCAGGCGGCGGCGAGCCCGGGGCGTGACAAGGTGTGCGATCCGGACTGCCGGGCAGACATTGAACGCTATATCCGCGACATTGTGCGCCAGTTCCGCGAGGATAAGCGCGTCCTGCTGTGGGATCTCTATAACGAGCCGGGCAACCGCGGTATTTTCGCGACGGGCACGCAGGAGGTGCAGTACGACGCGAAGCTGGAGACCTGCGCGCACGAGTTAATGAAGCTGGCGTTCCGGTGGGTGCGTGAGGAGGACCCGACCCAGCCGCTCACCGTCTGCGCGTGGCGTCTGCCGCCGGAAGAGGAGGGCGAAACGTTCTTCCGGCACCCGCTGGACCAGACCGCGCTGGCACTCTCGGACGTGGTGAGCTTCCACGCATACACCCACACCGGGCGCATGACGGCGATTATCCAGCAGCTGCAAAAGCTCGGTCGGCCGCTGTTCTGCACCGAATGGCTGGCGCGTCACGTGGGCAGCACCATCGAAGAGCAGCTCCCGCTGATGTACGCGGCGAAGGTCGCGCCGTACCAGTGGGGGCTGGTGCGCGGCAAAACCCAGACGTGGCTGCCGTGGCCGGTGGTGATGAAGGAGTCGACGGACTACTGCCGCCTCTGGTTCCACGACGTGTTTGAGGAGAACGGCATTCCGTTCTCGCGCCGTGAAATCGCCCTGATGCAGCAGCTGCGCAAGATCGCCCCTCAGGCGCAGGACAAATAATATCGACCCGGCGGACCACCGCCGGGCAACCAGGCAGGCATATAACAATGGCAACGACAATGAAAATACCGTCTCGCGAGTTGTGGTCTTATTTTGGCTATGGTTTAGGTCAGTGTTTTAGCTTTGGTTTAGTGGGTTCGTTTATTAACTATTTTTACACCGACGTGCTGGGGATCTCGGCGCTGGCGGCGAGCACCATCTTCCTGATTGCCCGCGCGTGGGACGCGGTTCACGATCCGCTGTTTGCCAGCATTATGGACACCATTAACAGCCGGTTCGGCAAGTTTCGCCACTTTTTGCTGATCGCGCCTTTGCTGATCACCGGCGTCACGCTGCTCTCGTTCTATAAAATCGAAGCGGACATGACCACCAAAATCCTCTACGCCGGGGTGACGTATATCCTGTGGGGGACACTGTACGCCATCTCCGATATCCCGTTCTGGTCGATGTCGTCGGTGATGACCAACGACTCCGCCCAGCGCACCCGCGCGGTGACGGCGGCGATGCTCGGGGTCAACGCGGGGATTGCCTGCGCCAACATCTTCTTCCCGAAGCTGGCGGCGTTCTTCGCCCAGTACAGCAACGATAAAGGTTACTTTATGGCGGCGCTGGTGATGATGCTGGTGGGCCTGCCGCTGATGCTCAACGGCTTTATGCAGATCAAAGAGCGCGTGCCGCCGAGCCCGGAGAAGGTGACCATCCGCGACACCTTCCACAACCTGCGCCAGAACAAGCCGCTGTTTATCGTCCTGCTGTCGTTCTTTTTCTGCGTGTTCCACAACGTGGCGGGCGGGCTGTATATCTACTTCTTTATCAACAACCTGGGCGACGGCAGCCTGCAGATGGCGATTGGTGTGATGGGGATCGTGGCGGCGGTGCTGTGCCTGGTTGCCCCGATGCTGACGCGCCGGATGCAGAAGCGGAAGCTGTTTATGATCCTCTGCGGGCTGGACGTGGCGGTGCGCGTGGTGATGTGGTTTGTCGGCTATCAGCAGGTGACGATGCTGTTTATTCTGCTCGGCCTGAGCACGCTGTTCGTGATGATGACTAACATCCTCACCTCGTCGATGATTGCCGACACCATCGAGTACGCGGAGTACCACACCCACAAGCGCTGCGCGGCGATTACCTTCTCCGGGCAGACCTTTACCGGCAAGATGTCGGTGGCGGTAGGCGGCGGGTTAATCGGCGTGTTTCTGACGATGATCGGCTACGTGCCGCAGGCGCAAATTCAGAGCCAAGGCGTGCTGTCGGGGCTGTTCTTCGGGATTTGTTTGTTACCGGCGATTGGGTCGCTGATCCGCATGGGCTTTATGTCGCGCTTTACCTTCACCGAGGAGAAGCATGCGGAGATTTGTCGGCTGCTGGCGGAGCGGAACGCGTCTGCGAAAGCGTCGGGTGGCGGCTGCGCCTTACCCGGCCTACAGGATCAGCCCTTGTAGGCCTGATAAGCGAAGCGCCATCAGGCTTCGCATTTAAAGGATTACAGCGACTTCACAAACGCCAGCAGATCTTCGTTGAGCTGGTCCTGGTGGGTCAGCGCGAAGCCGTGCGGCGCGTTGTCGTACACCTTCAGCGTGGCGTTTTTGATCATCTCCGCCGCCAGCTTGCCGGTGCTTTCAAACGGTACGATCTGGTCGTTGCTGCCGTGAATAACCAGCGTCGGCACGTCGATTTTCGCCATATCCGGGCGGAAGTCGGTTTCGCCGAACGCGGTCACGCAGTCGATGGTGCCCTTCAGCGACGCCAGCAGAGCGATGTTCAGCGTCTGGGTCAGGGCACCGGCGGAGACGGTTTGCCCGGCGTTGGTGCCGTAGAACGGCGTCGCGAAGTTGCTGATGAACTGGGCGCGATCTTTACGCAGTCCGTCGCGAATGCCGTCGAACACGCTCTGATCCACACCCTGCGGGAAGGAGTCGGATTTGCCAAAGATTGGCGTTACCGCGCCCAGCAGCGCCAGACCGGCCACGCGCGCGCTGCCGTAGTTGTTGATGTAGCGCGTCACGTCGCCGCCGCCCATGGAGAAGCCCACCAGCGTCACGTCGCGTAGATCCAGAGTGGTAATCAGGTCGTTGATGTCGGACGCAAAGGTGTCGTAGTCGTAGCCGTTCCACGGCTGATCCGAGCGGCCAAAGCCGCGACGGTCAAAGGCGATGGCGCGGAAGCCGCGCTCCGCCAGGTAGTTCAGCTGGCTGTCCCACATGTCGCCGTCCAGCGGCCAGCCGTGGCTGAAGAGAACTGGTTTGCCCGCGCCGCAGTCTTTGTAGTAAATCTGCGTGCCGTCTTTTGCCTTAAACGTTGCCATAGTGTCTTCCTCTACAGGTGATTGTTATGTTTAAACCGGCGCGACCAGATAGCGAATTGCCGGTGATGTTGTGCCCTGATGAAAAGCCAGAACGCGGCTCTGCAGCAGGAGGTCATTCATGGTGTGGCGCTCCTGCTGGCGCAGATGCTCAATCCAGGAGCCCATCAGGAAGGTCTCGATAAACAGACCGGGGCGCTCAATATCCTCATACACCGCCCAGCTCATCGCCCCGGCGCGGCGGCGCACCCGGCGCAGCTCGTGGACCGCCTCCAGGAAGGCCTTCGTGTTCTGCGGGTCGATGATGTACTCGTGCGATACCAGCACCGGGCCGCGCTCGTTCGGCAGGTCAATCTCCACGCCGTCCAGCGGCTGGCCGCTGAGGTCGAGGTTCAGGTCCGGATCTTTGCCCAGCTTCCAGCGGAACACGGTGGCGCTCGCCAGCACCATCCCCAGCGTGGCGACCACCAGCGAGGTTGGGGTGCCGAACTGCGAGGCGATTTGCCCCCAGATGGCGCTGCCCGCGGTCATCGAGCCGAAGAATACCGTCAGGTAGACCGCCAGCGCGCGGGCCTTCACCCAGCGGGCGGCGCTGCGCTGCGCGCCGAGGTTGAGGGTGGAGAGCACCGCAATCCACGCGAAGCCGGTGAAGAACTCAAACAGGTTCAGCAGCCAGACGTGGCGCACAAACGCCAGCGCCAGCATGGTGAGAGCAAAGGTCAGGCTGGCGGCCACCATCAGGCGGTCGGCGTTCAGCCACTGGCGCAGGCGCGGCAGCAGGATCGCTCCGGCAATCGCCCCCAGGCCAATGCATGCCAGCATCACGCCGTAGCCCGCCGGGCCTAAGCCCAGCTCGCGGCGCGCCACCAGCGGCAGAAGCGCCCAGCCCGCGCTGCCGAAAACGAAGAAGGCCACGGTGCGCACCAGCACGTTGCGCAGCACCGGCGCGGCGTGCACGTAGCGAATGCCGGAGCGCACCGCGGAGAAGAAGTGCTCCGGCGGCAGGCGCTGCACGGGTGGCGCCTGCCCCCAGCGCCACAGCACCCACGCCACGCCGACCACGGACAGCGCGTTCAGGGCAAACACCATCCACGGCCCGGCGAGCGACAGCAGAAAACCGCCCAGCGCGGGGCCAATCGCCCGGCTGATGTTCACCCCGAGCGAGTTCAGCGCCACGGCGGCGCCCAGCTCCGGCTTGCTCACCAGATCGGGCACCACGGCCTGGAACGGCGGCGAGCTCATCGCCGCGCCCACGCTCAGCAGAAACGTTGCCACCAGCAGCACGGTGGGGGTGACGTGTCCGGTGAAGGAGAGCACCGTCAGTACGGCGGCAGCGATGAACACCCACAGCTGGGAGAAGAGCAGGTATTTACGTCGGTCGACGATGTCCGCCATCACCCCGGACGGCAGGGCGAAGAGAAACATCGGCAGGCTGCTGGCCGCCTGTACAAGCGCGATATCCAGCGGGTCGGCGCTCAGGGTCAGCATGCTCCAGTTGATGCCGACGTCGCTCATCCATGAGCCGACGTTAGAGACCACCGTGGCGATCCACAGCATGCGGAACACCGGTTGGCTCAGCGGCTGCCACGGCGAAACCGCCTGCTCGGGCGTCGTCTCGACGTGTGCGTCGCGAACGTCGTTAACCTGGGTCATGCGAACCTCTCCGTTGCCTTACGCTGCAGCCGCCACTGGCCTGGCCCGGTGAGGGCGAGGGTGGTGAAGATAATCAGCAGCAGCCAGCCAAACTGCCCTTCGGCTATCGACCAGTTCGGGTGGACCGCCAGCATCGCCACCAGCAGCACGGCGATAATCGGCAGGCACGCCAGGCGGGTGTACACGCCCGCAATGATAAACAGCGGGCAGATCACCTCAGCGAATATTGCCGGGATCAGGCTGGCGTAAGGCCCGAAGCCAAAAGGATCTTCAATGCGCGTCAGCTCTTCGCTGAAGTGCAGCACCTTTGGCAGGCCGTGCACGTAGAGCAGCAGCAGGCTGCCGGTCAGGCGCAGGAAGAACAGCCCCAGGTCGACCCGGGGCGGCATAGTAGTGTTTTTCATCAGAATGCAAAGCAGCTGCAGCCCAGCGCCCCCCAGAAAGCGTTATCGTCGGACACCGGCATCTCTGACGTGCGGGCGAAATCATGCTGGTGGCTGTGAACCCCGCACGGGCCGCTGCAGTGGTGAATTGGGTTCATGCCAACGCGTGCGGCCTGCGGCGGCGCGCTGCGGTAGTGGCCCGGCACCTTCACCACCGGGGACCACTCGGGCAGAACCGGAATGGCCGGCGGCGCGAGCGGGCCAAAGCTGCCTGCGGCGTAGACGATGTCGCCGTTGACCACCGTCAGGACGGACTCGATGCCCTTGATCTCCTCTTCCGGCACGCGGAAGTAGTCTTTGCTCAGCACGGCCAGATCGGCAAGCTGGCCGACCTTGATCTGCCCCTTCTGGTTCTGCTCGCTGGAGAACCACGCGCTGCCCTGGGTCCAGAGCATCAGGGCGGTATCGCGATCCAGACGGGCACTGTGGTCGTACATCTGCATTCCGCCGACGGTGCGGCCGGAGACCAGCCAGTAGAGCGCGGTCCACGGGTTGTAGCTCGCCACGCGGGTAGCGTCCGTTCCTAAGCCCACCGGCACGCCGGTCTCCAGCATTTTCGCCACCGGCGGCGTGTGGCGGGTGGCTTCGATGCCGTAACGCTCGGCAAAGTACTCGCCCTGGAAGGCCATGCGGTGCTGCACGGCAATGCCGCCGCCCAGCGCTTTGATGCGGTCGATGTTGGCCTGGGTAACGGTTTCCGCATGGTCGAAGAACCAGTGCAGGCCGTTGAACGGAATGTCGCGGTTCACCTTCTCGAACACGTCCAGCATGCGGCTGATGGATTCGTTGTAGGTGGCGTGCAGGCGGAACGGCCAGCGGTGCTCCACCAGATGGCGCACCACGCGCTCCAGCTCGTCCTCCATGCCCGGCGCGAGGTCCGGGCGCGGTTCGAGGAAGTCTTCAAAATCGGCGGCGGAGAAGACCAGCATCTCCCCTGCGCCGTTGTGGCGGAAGAAGTCGCTGCCCTGGCCCGGCGTGAGCATATCGGTCCATTTTTCAAAGTCTTCAAGCTCGTGGCCCGGACGCTGGGTAAACAGGTTGTAGGCGATGCGGATGGTCATCTGCTTTTTCTCGTGCAGCTCGGCAATCACCTCGTAATCTTCCGGGTAGTTCTGGAAGCCGCCGCCCGCGTCGATGGCGCTGGTCAGCCCCAGGCGGTTCAGCTCGCGCATGAACTGACGGGTGGAGTTGACCTGCTGCTCCAGCGGCAGCTTCGGCCCTTTGGCCAGCGTGGCGTAGAGGATCATGGCGTTCGGACGGGCGATCAGCATCCCGGTCGGGTTGCCGTTGGCGTCGCGCTGGATCTCGCCGCCCGGCGGGTTTGGCGTGTCTTTGGTGTAGCCGACCACCTTCAGCGCGGCGCGGTTGAGCAGGGCGCGGTCGTACAGGTGCAGGATGAAGACCGGGGTATCCGGCGCGGCGTCGTTAATTTCGTCCAGGGTCGGCATGCGGCGCTCGGCAAACTGGAACTCGGTCCAGCCGCCCACCACGCGCACCCACTGGGGCGATGGCGTGCGCAGGGCCTGCTCTTTCAGCATCCGCAGGGCGTCGGCCAGGGACGGCACGCCTTCCCAGCGCAGCTCAAGGTTGTAGTTCAGCCCGCCGCGAATGAGGTGCAGGTGCGAGTCGTTCAGGCCGGGGATGGCGGTGTGGCCTTTCAGGTCCACCACTTTGGTGCCGTCGCAGTGGTGTTGCATCACCTCGGCGACGGTACCCACTTCCAGAAATTTTCCGTCGCGCACGGCAACGGCTTCCGCGACAGGATTTTCGCGATCGACGGTGTGAAACTGGCCGTTAACCAGAATGAGATCGGCTTTACCGAGGGTAACCATAACTGCTCCTGACTGAGAGGGGGAATGGTCAGGATTATGGGAACCGGTTTCGGCAAAGATCCAGTTATACAATAGGATAGGTATACCAAGGTATAACTATACCTAAGGTTAACTATACGAAGAGATAATTACGCGCGGCGACGGAAAACCGCAGGATGAGGGTGACTTTATCGTCGTGGCACTCACGGCGATTTCTACCCTTAACCACTGGAAAATGCTATGACCTCTTCAAAGCTCGAAGTGTTAACCCCTGCGAACTGTCAGATCATCTTTATCGATCACCAGCCACAGATGGCGTTTGGCGTGCAGTCTATTGACCGCCAGGTGCTGAAAAACAACACCGTGGCGCTGGCGAAAGCGGCCAAAGTGTTCAACATTCCAACCATCATCACCACCGTTGAGACCGAAAGCTTCTCCGGTAACACCTATCCGGAGCTGCTGGACGTCTTCCCGGGCCAGGACATCCTGGAGCGTACCTCCATGAACTCCTGGGATGACCAGAAGGTACGTGACGCGCTGAAGGCCAACGGCAAGAAGAAGGTGGTGGTTGCCGGCCTGTGGACCGAAGTGTGCAACAACAGCTTTGCCCTGTGCGCGATGCTGGAAGGCGACTACGAAATTTATATGGTGGCGGATGCGTCCGGCGGCACCTCCAAAGAAGCCCACGACTTCGCGATGCAGCGCATGATCCAGGCGGGCGTGATCCCGGTGACCTGGCAGCAGGTGATGCTGGAGTGGCAGCGCGACTGGGCGCGTAAAGAGACCTACACCGCGGTGATGGATATCGTGCGCGAGCACTCCGGCGCGTACGGCATGGGCGTGGATTACGCCTACACCATGGTGCACAAAGCGCCGTCTCGCCAGAAGAGCGAGCACCGCACCTTAGCGCCTGTTCCGGCACGCTAAGTTCCGCTGGCGGGCTGGTCCCTCATCCGGCTCGCCGCTGCCTCTTTCTCTGGAGTTCACAATGAGTACTGGGCTGATATCCCTTGCGGCAGGCGTGTTGATTGGCCTGATGTATGCCGTGCTGAAGGTGCGCTCCCCCGCGCCGCCCGCGCTGGCGCTGATTGGCCTGCTGGGGATGCTGGCGGGTGAACAGGCGACGCGCCATCTGTTATCCCGCGACGGCGCGCCGCCGCCTCAGGTGACGGTTCCGCAGGCCAAATCGCAGACGGGAGCGACCTCATGAAAGCATGGATAATTTCTCTGGTATGCGGCGTGGGTGCTGGGGTAATTTACGCTCTGCTCGACGTCCATTCCCCGGCGCCGCCGGTTGTCGCCCTGCTTGGCCTGTTTGGCATGCTGGTGGGCGAACAGCTCATCCCGGTGGGACGGCGTTTACTGAGTCGCGAACCGCTTACCCTCGCCTGGTTTCGTCACGAATGCGTACCGAAAATCAGCGGCACGGCGCCTCCTGCGCCCGCGAAGGACGATCGCGACGTTTAATGATTTTTAGAGGAAAGACAGCATGACGCTGCCGTGGCGCATTGCCATCATTGATGACGAACGTTCCGTCCGCAGCGGGCTGAGTAATCTCCTGGAGTCGGAAGGCTATGCCGCCGACACGTTTGATTCGGCAGAGGTATTTCTGAGTCATCCGCTCGCCCTGTCCGGCGCGGCGATGGTGATCGCCGATATCAAGCTGCGGGGCATGAGCGGCCTGGAGCTGTTTGAAACGCTGCGGCTGCTGGCCGTCCCCCCGCCGCCCGTGATCTTTATCTCCGGTCATGCTGATGAAAATATGCAGCGGTACGCTCTCAGGCTGGGCGCCGCTGCATTTTTGCGTAAACCCATTAACATCGATATTCTGCTGGATCATATACAGCGGGAGCTGGCCCGCCGACGATAAGGATCGCGGATGAACGAACACGAGCAGCCTGCATTCTGGCCCGCCCAGGGGAATCTTCACCAGGGGCGGGTTTTTGTCCTTAAAGAGGATGTGATTTTTACCGTGCTGGCGCAGGAGGGCGGTATCTCCTGGATGAACGCGCGCCATCCCCATTCCGGCGGCTCGTTCATCATTGCCACCGCGGTGAGTGACGAAGAAGAGGAGCGGGCGACACGGCTGCTCAAAAATGAGTTTGCCCTGCGCGATGTGCTGCAGGACAGCTGGGCCATCCGCGCCGTCGCGTCCACCCAGTACCGGGGGCGTTTCGCGCTGGTGTATGCGCCGTTTTCGTTTGAACTGCTGGCGCGGCGCGCGGGCAGGGCTATCTCGGGGATCTCGCGCTTTATCGAACTGGCGATCCAGATCTGCGCTCCCCTGCGCCAGATGCACCTGCAAAACCTGATCCACGGTGATATCAAGCCCGGCTCGATATTTGTTCATCACGATGGCGCCTGCCGTCTGGGCAGCTTTGGCCTCTCCTGCAGCCTCTCCGGCGCCTTTTCCCAGACCCGGCTTGCCGTTTCAGGCGGTACGCCCGCCTACATGTCGCCGGAGCACACCACCCGCACCCGGCGCCCCGTTGACGGCCGCAGCGATCTCTACAGCCTCGGCATGGTGCTGTATGAACTCCTGACCGGACGCCTGCCGTTTGAGTTGGGGGAGGACGATCAGACCAACTGGGCGCACTACCATATTGCCTCGGAGCCGCTGGCCCCGGACGTGATTCGCCCGGACGTGCCGGGAATGCTGTCCACCATTATCCTGAAGCTACTGGAAAAGCACCCCGATAACCGCTACCAGACGGTCGACGGGCTGATTGCCGACCTCCGCCGCTGCCAGGCGACGCTGACCTGCGAGGGCGAGATCGTCGCCTTTACCCCCGGCCAGCAGGACCGCACCCCGGCGATCCATCTGGCGGACTCGCTGTTCGCGACGCATCCGCAGGCGAATGACGTCATTGCTGCGTTTGAGCGGGTGGGGCAGAGCCTGGTGCCGGAGCTGGTAACGATCGGTGGGCCGTCGGGGATCGGCAAATCGTCGATCATCGCGACGGCGCTCAAAACGCTGCAGCAGCGTAAGGTGCTGCTGGCGGTGGGGAAAGTCGATCAGTTTTCGCCGTCCCTGCCCTACGGCGTATTAAGCTCCGCGTTCCGCACCTTGACGCTGCACCTGCTGGGGCTGCCCGCAGACGAGGTGGCGAAG
The DNA here is from genome assembly GCF_034106185.1 of Enterobacter sp. 296B2. Classification (NCBI taxonomy): domain Bacteria; kingdom Pseudomonadati; phylum Pseudomonadota; class Gammaproteobacteria; order Enterobacterales; family Enterobacteriaceae; genus Enterobacter; species Enterobacter sp. 296B2. The sequence continues at coordinate 23,194 of NZ_JAWNCA010000037.1, forward strand.
TGGAAAATCCGCCTCTCCCGCGCCCTTGAGGGGTACGAAGCGCTGGCCGTCAGCCTGGTGCCCGAGCTGGGCCTGCTGCTTGAGAGCAAGCCGCGCTTCTCGGCGGATACGTTTTCCATTGATGCCCGGGCGCGCTTCAGCCATATGGTGCTGGCCCTGGTGAAAACCTTTGCCACTCAGGGCTGCCCGCTGGTGCTAGTGCTTGACGATCTTCAGTGGAGCGACGCCGCCAGCCTGTATACGCTGAAACATCTGCTGGTGACCTGCGGCGCTATCCCGCTGCTGCTGGTAATCGCCCACCGCGATATCGGTTCGTTGTCCGAACCGACACTGCAACAGCAGCTGGCGAGCCTGCCGGAGGCAGCGCAAAACGCGACTGAAATTGTCCCGCAGGCGCTGTCCGTGAAGGCGGTGGCGCGCTGGCTGGCGACGATATTTCGCACCCGCAGCGCGGCGACGACCGACCTCGCCACGCTGATCCATGAAAAAACCGGGGGCAACCCGCTCTTTGTGCACGAGTTTTTCCGCCGCATCGTGGATGACGGGCTGGTGGTGCACAACAAATATCAGGATAAGTGGCACTACGATCTGCAGGCGATCCGCGCCCGACACTACACCGAGAACGTCGTGACTCTGGTTCTGGAGCAGCTTGAAGAGCTGCCCGACGAGACGCGCCGTCTGCTGGGCAGCCTCGCCTGCCTCGGCGGCACGGGTGAGATGGAGATGATATGCCGCGTGGTCGGCATGTCGATGGCGGAAATGCGCTATGCGCTGCACCCGGCGGTGATGGCCCAGCTCATCGTGCTGACGGAAAAAGAGTACGCCTTCACCCATGACAGGGTGCAGGAGGCCGCCTTTGCGCTGCTGGATCAGCATGAGAAAAGCCATCTTCACCTGACCACAGCCAGCCTGCTGGCCGACGCCGCGCGTCAGGCGGCGGGGAACGAACTGCTGTTCCGCGCCGTTCACCACGTCACGGCCGCGCTGGACAGCATTCAGCCCGCGCCGCAGCGGCAGATGTTCCGCGAGCTGAGCCTGCTGGCCGCGCGACGGGCGAAGCGCACGGGGGATTATCTTTCGGCGCTCGGCTATATCCAGACCGCCAGAGCGCTGGGCAACGCCGGGGCGGTGTCAGACTTCATGCTCGATATCGAAGAGGCGGGCTGCGAGTTTGCGCTGGGCCATCTGGAGCGGACCCGCGAGCTGTGTGACGCCATTCTCGGCTGCCCCGGCGGGCTGACCGAAAAGGCGCTGGCGGCCAACCTGCTGGTGGAAGTCTACACTCGCCAGTCGGACAGCCGTCTGGCGCTGGAGGCGGCGCTCTGCTGGCTGGGGATTTTTGGTATTCAGATTGGCCGTTATCCGGAAGATGCCGACTGTGACGAGGCCTGGGCGCTCTTTTGCAACCGCACGGGCGACGCGCCGCAAAATCTTTTTGCCCAGCTCTCGCGGATGGATAACCCGGAAACCGAAGCGGTGATGAACCTGCTCTACAGCGCCAGCATTTGCGCCGGCTTCATCTGCCCGCGTCTGCACTTTTTGCTGCTCTGCCGCATGATGCACCTGACGCTCGACCACGGCATCACCGGCGCCTCCACCACGGCGATGGCCTGGTTTGGCGTGCTGATTGGCCACCGCTACGCCGAGTATCGCCTCGGGTTCCAGTACGGCACCCTGGCCCGCGAGATGGTGAACCGCCACGGCTACGACGCGTTCGAAGCCAAAACCCTGCTGCCCCTCGACCAGCTCAGCGTCTGGACCCAGCCTTTATCGTTTACCATCGAGTGCGCAAAGGCCTGCTTCACCGCCGCAGTGACCCACGGGGATATGACGGTAGCCTGCTTTGCGGCCTGCCATCAGGTCATTAACTTCCTCTCGCGGGGCGATCACCTGGACGGGGTGTTGACCAGCATCGATCGTGGCCTGGCGTTTGTGCGTAAAACCCACTTCCAGGACGTTGAGACCATTTTGATGCTCCAGCGCACCTTCGTGGAGTTTTTGCGCACGCCTGTCATCGGTACCTGGACCGCGTCGCAGGCGCTGCCCGAGACGCTGCTTCCCGCGTCGCCGGAGCAGGCCCCGGAGCAGACCTCGACCATGCTGTTCTGGTACTGGCTCTACCGCGGCATGGCGCACTTTACCTGCGGCGAGTATGCCGACGCGCAGGCGGATCTCGAGATGGCGGGCTGGTACGCGTGGTCTGCGCCGGGGCACATTCATCTGCTGGATTACCATCTCTACAGCGCGCTGGCGCTCTCCCGCCAGCTGACGCCGGAGACGTTTTCGGCGAATCACCGCCGCAGCATTCACGCCCACTACGACAAAATCGCCCTCTGGGCACGCGTTAATCCCGGCACGTTCGCGGATAAAGAGGCGCTGATCTACGCCGAAATCGTCCGTCTGGACGGGATGAACAGCATTGCGCTTGAGCAGTATGAGAAGGCGGTCCGGCTCTCCCGCGAGGGCGGGTTTAACCCTATTAACGCCCTGGCCCACGAGCTGGCGGGCCGCTTCGCGCTGGCCTGCGGCTACCCGACCGCGTCGGACGCCCACTTCCGCGGCTCGATTGCCGCCTGGGGCCGCGCGGGCGCGCAGGCTAAGGTGCGCCAGCTGGAGCAGGATTTCCCGCACCTGCTGGCCTCCGGGCAGGCCAGCGCCTACGACACGGTGGCGTTCGCCCAGAATGAAACGATCCGCGATCTGCAGAGCGTGATCAAAGCTTCCCGCGCGCTGTCGGAAGAGATCAATCTTGAGCGCCTGATCGAAAACCTGATGACGATCCTGCTCGAACGCGCCGGGGCGCAGCGCGGTCTGCTGCTTCGCGTGAGCGATAACCTGATCCCGGAGATCGAGGCCAGCGCCTGGACCAGCACCGACGGCGTGCGGGTGCGGATCCTGAAAGACGTGCCGACGGCGACCGACATGCCACTGTCGGTGCTGGCAGCGGTGATCCGCACCGGGCAGGAGATCCGCACCGGTAAGCCGGAGGAGTTTCATCCCTTCAGCCAGGATCCCTATCTGGTGACCTCGGGGGCAGCGGTCATGTGCGTCCCGATGTTCAAGCAGGCGCGGCTGGTGGGCGTGCTCTACCTGGAAAACCGCCTGATGCCGGAGGTCTTCACCGCCGAGCACTCGCGCGTGGTGAGCCTCTTGGGCGCGCAGGCCGCGGTCTCCCTGGAGACGGCGCGGCTCTATGCCGAGCTGCTTGCGGAGAACATCCAGCGCCGCCGGGTGGAAAAAGAGCTGCGTGCCAGCCAGACCTCGCTGATGCTGGGCGAGCAGATCAGCCACACTGGCAGCTGGCGCTGGGAGCTGGAGCAGGATCTGATGTTTGTCTCGGAAGAGTACGCCCGCATTCTCGGCCTGCCCGAGCAGCAAAAGATGATCTCCATGGCGGAGTTTTTGACTTTCGTTCACGAGGACGATTACGCCCGCATAAGCGCCATCGTTACCCAGAGCGTGCGCGACGGGCTCTCCATGCGCGCGGAGTTTCGCGTTAAGCGTCCCGACGGCTCAACGCGCTACATCCTCGGCATTGGCGATCCGGTGGGCGTGGGCAGCGAGGTGAACGAGTACTACGGCATCATCACCGATATCACCAGCCAGCGCGCCGCGGAGGATGCCATGCGGGTCGCGCAGGCGGATCTGGCGCGCGTTTCCCGGGCCACCACCGTCGGACAGCTGACCTCCTCCATCGCCCACGAGATCAACCAGCCGCTGATGTCCATCGTCTCGAACGCCGGGGCGAGCCTGCGCTGGCTCAGCCGCGAGCCCGCCCGGCTGGATAAAGTGCGTGAAGGGCTGGAGGAGATCGCCGCGGAAGGCGCGCGGGCGGGGGAGATCATTCGCAGCATTCAGTCCCTGACGCGCAAGCAGGATCCCACCTTCTCGCGCATCGACATGCACTACCTGATCCGCCATATCCTCACGCTCTCCCGCAGCGAGCTGGAGCAGCGACACATTAGCGTTGATTATCTGTTAAAGGCGCAGGACAGCTTTATCACCGGCGACAGCGTGCAGATCCAGCAGGTGCTGCTGAATCTGGTGATGAACGCGGTAGAGGCGATGGCCGAGGTGAAGGATCGCGCCAGCACCATTACCCTCAGCACCGGCAACGCGGACGGGAAAGTGATCGTCGAGATCGCTGACACCGGCAGCGGCATTGAGCCCGAGCGGCTGGAGCAGATTTTTGACTCGTTCTACTCCACCAAGCCGCAGGGGATGGGGATGGGGCTGACCATCAGCGCCAGCATCATCGAGCGCCACTGCGGGAAGCTGAGCGCGCGCCGCCGGGAGCCGCACGGCACGGTGTTTACCTTCGCGCTGCCGCTGGCGGCGCAGGAAGGGTAAACGTTACTCCGCGGGCTGGCTTTTGGTCAGGCGCTCAACGGCCCTGACCAGTTCCGCCACGGAGCGTACCTGCATTTTTTCCATCACGCGGCGGCGGTGCACCTTCACCGTGATCTCGCTTACGCCCAGCTCGGCGGCAATCTGCTTGTTGAGCTTGCCGGTGATGGCAAGCTCAAGCACCTCGTGCTCGCGCGGCGTAAGGGACAGATGACGCTGCTTCAGGGCGTAGTGCTCTTTATTGCGTGCGGCGTTGTGTTCCGCCAGCTGAAGCGCGGATTCAATGGCGTCGATAAGCGCAGTGGATTCGACGGGCTTGGTGAGAAATTCGTACGCGCCGCCTTTAATGGCGCGCACCGACATCGGAATAGTGCCGTGGCCGGTGAGAAAAATAATCGGGATCTCGCGCCCGCTGTCCTTGAGCGCGTCAGCCACCTCAAAGCCCGAGATGGCGGGCATTTGCATGTCGAGGATCACGCACGACGGCAGATCCTCAAAGCGATGCTGAAGAAACGTTTCTGCCGATGAAAAGCCGACGGCGTTCAGGCCCGCTGATTCCAGCAGCCCGATTACGGACTGCCTGACTGCGTCATCGTCATCAACCACATACACAATGTGTTCCATTCACCGCCCCGGTGCAGATTTAAATGTCGAGGATGCAAACCGTCCCGGTGGGTACGTAAGGGACTGTTTATGCTGCCTTTCATCTTAACACATTAACTATCATTATCATTTAACAATATGATAACCATATGAAGTATAGCGAGCCGGGGCAGGGGCGGTGAAGGAGCGAAACGCTGTTTTTATGCACCGACAAGCTCAATGCGGTTGCCGTCCGGGTCCGCGATCACCGCTTCATAAAAGCCGTCTCCGGTCATGCGCGGGGCGCTGAGCAGCGTGCCGTTTGCCTGCGCCTGCGCTGCCATGCGGTCCACCTGCGCTTTGCTGCCGACGTTGATGGCGATATGCGCCCAGCCGATAAACTCCGGGTGCGCGGGGGCGTCCGGCAGGCCCGGCAGCGTCATCAGCTCGATGGTCGGCCCGTCATCCAGGGTAATAAAGTGTGATTCGAAACCGGGGCGATTTTTACTGACGTAGCGTTCGTTGCTGCGGCCATTAAAAACCGTTTCCCAGAACTGAACCTGTGCGTTCAGGCTGCGGGTCCAGAGTGCGACATGTGCAATATTCATAGTTACCCTCGTTGTTTGTGTTGCGCGGTTATGCAACATTATGCGCATTGATACTCGATTAGACTTTTCAAAGGACTTTAAATGCTCGATTATGCAACTTTTCCTGAACAGCGACAAGAGCGGATCCGACAGATCCTTCAGGAGAGCGGAAGGGTGGTCTGTACCGAGCTGGCGAGCCAGATGAACGTATCCGAGCACACTATTCGCCGTGATTTACATGAACTTAGCAAAGAGGGCTATTGTAAAAAGGTCTACGGCGGCGCGGTACTTCAGCTTCCGGATGCGGGCAGTTTTTTCAGCCGTGAGCAGAAAATAAGTGCAGAAAAGCACACAATCGCGCAGAAAGCAGCAACACTGGTTCAGGCAGGTGGGTGCATTTTTATCGACGCGGGGACAACAAACCTGGCGCTGGCAAAAGCCCTTCCGGCGGATCTTAACGTCACGGTGGTGACCAATTCTCCGGCGATTGCCGCGGAGCTGCTGCATCATCCTCTGTGTGAGGTGATTGTCACCGGCGGGCAGATCCAGCGAGCGTCCGGCGGAACGGTTGGCGCCACGGCGGCGAGCCAGATTCAGGACATTATCTTCGATCAGGCCTTTATCGGCGGCTGTGCGATGGATCCTGAGGCGGGGCTTACGGGGTTTGATTTTGCCGACTGCGAGTTTAAAAAAGCCGTGATTGCCCGGAGCACCCAGACCATTGTGGCCCTGACCGCAGACAAGCTTCCTGGCGTCGCGCGCTTTGTGGTAGCGAAGAGCCGCGACATTGACGTGCTGGTGGTGGAAGAGGGGATGGAGCAGGGCGTTTTTGACGCGCTGGCGGCGCAGGATGTTCGCATTGTGTGCGCCTGAGGACTTTCACGGGTAAAACAGGCTACACTCTGGTTTTGAGCGCTAAATGCTGAGGACGTAACAATGCACTACACACTGAAAGAAAGCGACAAGGATAAAGCGGAAGGGTCAAGCGGCGCGGGCGCTCTGCAGCAAAAACTGCTGGAGTCCCGTTCGATTGTTATCTCCGGTGAGATCAACCAGGAGCTGGCGCAGAAAGTGATCACCCAGATGATCCTGCTGCAAAGCGTCAGCAACGATCCAATCAAGCTGTACATCAACAGCCAGGGCGGCCACGTGGAAGCGGGCGATACCATCCACGACTTCATCAAATTCATTCGCCCGGAAGTGCACGTCATCGGCACCGGCTGGGTGGCGAGCGCCGGGATCACCATCTTCCTTGCGGCGAAAAAAGAGCACCGCTACTCGCTGCCGAATACCCGCTTCATGATCCACCAGCCACTGGGCGGCGTGCGCGGTCAGGCAACGGATATTGAGATCGAAGCGCGCGAGATCATCCGCATGCTGGATCGCGTGAACAAGCTGATCGCCGACGCCACCGGCCAGCCGCTGGAAAAAGTGAAAAAAGACACCGACCGCAACTACTGGATGTCTCCGGCAGAAGCGCTGGACTACGGCATCGTGGGTAAACTGATTACCCATTATGACGAGCTGAACCTGGATTAAGTTTTCGCGGCGTTAGGTCGGGTGATACCCGACCTACACGCCCTCGTTTGACCCATGACAAGTTCCCCCTCTGCCTTCTTGCCTATAATCGCGCCTGTTTCTCCTCTCACTGGTGCTACCCATGGCGTATCAACTGAACCTGAACTGGCCGGAATTTCTTGAGAAATACTGGCAAAAACAACCCGTAGTGCTGAAAAATGCCTTCCCAAATTTTGTCGACCCGATTACCCCGGACGAGCTGGCAGGCCTGGCGATGGAGCCGGAAGTCGATAGCCGCCTGGTGAGCCATTTCAACGGCAAGTGGCAGGCCAGCAATGGTCCGTTTGAGCACTTTGACGATCTGGGCGAAACTGGCTGGTCGCTGTTGGCGCAGGCGGTGAACCACTGGCATATGCCCGCGGCGGAGCTGGTGCGTCCGTTCCGCGTCCTGCCGGACTGGCGTCTGGACGATCTGATGATCTCCTTCTCCGTGCCGGGCGGCGGCGTGGGTCCGCATATCGATCAGTACGACGTGTTTATCATTCAGGGGATGGGCAGCCGCCGCTGGCGCGTGGGCGACAAGCTGCCGATGCGTCAGTTCTGCCCGCATCCGGCGCTGCTGCATGTCGATCCGTTTGAGCCGATTATTGACGAAGATCTGGCCCCGGGCGATATCCTCTACATCCCGCCTGGATTCCCGCACGACGGCTTTACCCATGAGACGGCGCTCAACTACTCCGTTGGCTTCCGCGGGCCGAACGGTCGCGATCTGATCAGCAGCTTCGCCGATTACGCGCTGGAAAACGATCTGGGCGGCGAGCACTACAGCGATCCGGATCTGACCTGTCGCGAACACCCGGGCCGCGTGGAGAAGTACGAGCTCGATCGCATTCGTCAGATGATGATCGACATGATCGGCAAGCCGGATGATTTCACAAAATGGTTCGGCAGCTTTGTCTCCACGCCGCGCCACGAGCTGGATATCGCCGCCGCCGAGCCGCCGTATTCGGCAGAAGAGGTGCTGGACGCGCTGCAGGGCGGCGAAACGCTGTCTCGCCTGAACGGCCTGCGCGTGCTGAACGTCAATGGCAGCTTCTTCATCAACAGCGAGCAGCTGGAGACGGTGGACGCGAAGGCGGCGGATGCGCTGTGCCGTTACACCGAACTCGGGCAGGCCGAGCTGGGTGAAGCGCTGAATAATCCGGCGTTTGTTGAAGAACTCACCGGGCTGATTAATCAGGGGTACTGGTACTTCGACGAGTAGTGCGGCACGGTTTTCTCCCTCTCCCTGTGGGCTGAGGAATCCCCAGTAATGATTAAACAGAAGCAATAACGTTGTTTCAGAAAGATTGAAGACTTACAGCGACGCCCTGGTCCGGCTGTAAATCGCTGAGGCGTTTGCCTTCCGGCCGGGGCGAGGCGCAGGGATGCGCCGAGAGGGCGGGCTTTACAGGGACGTTACCTCCGCCCGTACCCGATAAGCCGGAAGGAATAAGCCGAGGGCACCGCGAAGCGGCGATTTACCGCCGGGAGCCCGGGTCGCCAGGGTGGTGGCGACTGAGCCACCCTGGCACGTTCACCGGTCATGTCGTTACAGAGTAGCAAGGAACATAAAGTGAACGGAATGACCACCAGAGCTGTATGTTCCCCCTCACCCCAGCCCTCTCCCTCAAGGGAGAGGGGGTCGTCCGTGCTGGCATTATTTTGTGGGGATCCCTCAGCCCTGTGGGAGAGGGGCGGAGTGAGGGCACCAGGCCGCACTAGCCCTCCTCCATCGCAATCACAATCGCCTCGCCCATCTTCTTCAATGCCTCGCGATTTTTCTCCGTCGGCGGCAGCGCCACGTTGATCCGCAGACAGTTGCGGTACTTCCCGGAGGCGGAAAACAGCGACCCGGCCGCGGCCTGGATCTTCAGCCGACACAGCTGCTTGCTGACGCACACCATGTCGACCTTCTCCGGCAGCTCAATCCACAGCAGGAAGCTACCCTGCGGGCGTGTGACGCAAATCTCTGCCGGAAAATACTGCCGCACCCAGCAGGTGTAGGTTTCCATATTTTGCTGATAAATCTGGCGCATACGGCGCACGTGGCGATGGTAATGCCCGTCGCGAATAAACGCCGCCACCGCCATCTGGGTGCCAGGCACGTTAAACCCGCCCGCGGCGTATTTCATGTGCATCACCCGGTCGTAATAGCGCCCCGGCACAATCCAGCCGACGCGCAGGCCCGGCGCCACGGTTTTGGTAAACGAGCTGCAGAGGATCACGCGGCCGTCGATATCCATCGAATGAATAGTGCGAGGGCGCGGGTACTCCGCCGCCAGCTCGCCGTAAATGTCATCCTCCACAATCACGATATCGTGCCGCTGGGCGAGGGCTAACACCTGCTTTTTCCGCGCTTCGGGCATGATAAAGCCGAGCGGGTTATTGCAGTTGGGCACCAGGATCACCGCCTTGATCGGCCACTGCTCCAGCGCCAGCTCTAACGCCTCGATGCTGATCCCGGTCTCGGGATCGGTAGGAATTTCAATCGCCTTGATGTCAAACCCGCGTAGCATCTGCATGGTGCCGTGGAACGACGGCGATTCTACCGCCACGATGTCCCCCGGTTTACACACCGAGAGCAGGGCGATCGACAGCGCGCCGTGGCAGCCGTTGGTGATGACAATCTCGTTCGCCGCCACGGTAGAGCCGCTGTCCAGCATCAGGCGGGCGATCTGCTCGCGCAGCTCCAGGCGCCCGTCGAGCACGTCATAGCTCAGCATCTCGCTCGGGTTATGCTGCGCGATACGGCTCATCTCGCGCCACAGGGGCTTCAGGCTCGGCTGATTCACGTCCGGCGAGCCGCCGCCGAAGGAGATCATCTCTTTGTCGGCGCGGGCGTCCAGCAGCATCATCACCTCGTCCCACTGGGTGACGTCCACCGGGCGCTGAACCGGGCGGGTCATGGCCGGGACAGGCGGCTGGGCCTTGCGCTGCGAGACAAAATAGCCGGAGCGCGGCTGGGGTGTGATGAGCTGGAGGTTTTCGAGGATCTGGTAGGCCTGCTGTATGGTGCTGATGCTCACGCCGTGCTCCTGGCTCAGCGCGCGCACCGACGGCAGACGTTCGCCGCTGCGGTACAGCCCTTGTTCAATGCGTTCTGCCAGAAGGTTGGCCAGATGTTGATAGCGCGTCATGCTGTATCCTTTGTTTTCACCATACAGATTATAAAACCAGTACAGATTGCCGTAAAAATTGGCATGCAGATACTGTTTTAGCGGATCTGTATGTTAAAAAAAAGTTGTTTTTGAGTCTGTATTGCATGGGCCGATTTCCAGGATGATAACCCTACTGGCACAGCGAGGAGAGCATCATGGAATTCTACGAAAACCGTTCAAAACGTCCGTTTATTGTGTTTGTCTGGATCGGCAAAACGATCTGCAGCTGGTATCGCATCAACCGCACCCGCCGCATCCTGAGCCAGATGAGCGACGAGCAGCTCAAGGACGTTGGGTTATCCCGCAATGATATTTAAACCGCAGGCCGGGTAAGGCGTAGCCGCCACCCGGCGACGTTCAGCTCAACAGCGCAAGCGTCTGCCGCTTCGGCCTTTCCAGCAAATCCAGCGCCTCCTGATACGACCGCACGTTGTTATAGCCCATCACCAGCCCGTAGCGTTTGCCCGACCCGCGATACCACTCCGAAAGCGCGTTCACCTGCAGCTGCTGTTCCTGCCAGCAGCGCGCCACTTCCCGGTCACAGCTTCCTTTGGTCAGGAACGCCACAACATGCATTCCGCCGTCGTTTTGCTCGGTGAAAAACAGATCGCCATACACCTCGCGCAGGGCGGCAATCATCCAGTCGCGGCGGGTCTGATACAGCGCGCGCATCTTTTTCAAATGACGGAAAAAATGCCCTTCGTTGAGAAACGCGGTGAGGATCTTTTGCGTCAGCACCGGCTGGCCGCTAGTGGTAATGTCCGCGCAGTCGGTAAAAGCCCCGACGGTGCTGGCGGGCATCACCACGTAGCCCATGCGCAGCGACGGCATGATGGTTTTACTGAAGGTGCCCATAAAAATCACCCGGTCATGCCGGTCGAGGCTTTTCAGCGACGGCAGCACCTTGCGGGTGTAGTGAAACTCTCCGTCATAATCATCTTCGATAATCCACGCTTCGTTCTGGCTGGCCCAGTCGAGCAGCTGCTGCTTGCGCGGCAGCGAGAGCGTCACCGCCAGCGGGCTCTGGTGCGACGGGGTGACGATGGCAAAACGCGCGTCGCGATGGTGACGGAGCAGGTACTCGGTATCGATACCCGAACGATCGACCGGCACCGTGTGCAGGCGCGGCACGATCCGCTTGAGCAGTTGCTGGCCCATAAAATAGCCCGGATCCTCAAACACCACCTTGTCGCTACGGCTGGCGAGGGTGTCGAGGATCAGCCGCAGGCTGCCGCTGTAGCCGCTGGTGATCAGCACCTGTTCGGCGCTGCAGGACAGCCCACGTGAAATGTTGAGATAGCTGGCGATGGCCTGGCGCAGCGGATACCAGCCCAGCACCGGCGGGTTGAGCATCTCTTCCTGACGCATGGCGCGCGTCGCCTGGCCCGCCAGCAGCAGCCATTTTTTATACGGGAAGCTGTCGAGGGCGGGGATGCCGGGGCGCAGAAACCCCGCCCGCTCTCGCTGGCTAATGAGCGATGCCGGAAGCGCTCCGGTGGGCTGTTCCGCAGGGGCAGGCTTATCTGGCAGCAGTAAATCGGGGTTAACCCGCGTGCCGCGCGCGCCCTGGCTCACCAGATACCCTTCACCCGTCAGAATGGCATACGCCGTTTCGACGGTTTTACGCGCCACCTTCAACTCTTCCGCCAGAACGCGGATGGCAGGCACCTTATCGCCCGGCTTCAGCACCCCACGCGTGATGTTGTCGCGATAGCGGGTATAAATCTCGTAATAGCCCGGCTTCATGTCCTACCTCATTTCACGCTTTTTGTATCTTTTTACTATGTCATGAACGGCGTAGATTTGCTTCATCGCATGACATATGCCGCACAAAAAGAGGAAAGACAATGAGCACTCGCGTTAACCACCATAAAGTTACACCTGCCCTCGCCAACGCGCTGTCTGCCCTGAGCATGGAGGTAGCAAAAACCTCCATCGACCCGGCGCTGAAGCATCTGATCGACATTCGCGTATCGCAGCTGAACGGCTGTACCTTCTGCCTGGATATGCACTCGAAAGAGGCCAAAATTGCCGGCGAGCGCGAGCTGCGCCTGTACCATCTGGCGGCCTGGCGCGAGTCCCCGCTGTTCAGCGCCCGGGAGAAAGCCGCGCTGGCCTTCGCTGAAGCGCTGACCCAGATTGGAGTTCACGGCGTGAGCGACGCGCTGTACCGCAGCGTGGCGGAGCACTTCTCGGACGTGGAGATTTCAGAACTGAACTTCGCCATCGTGGCGATCAACGCCTGGAACCGTCTGGGGATCACCTCCCGCATGGCGCCGGGCTCGCTGGACGCGGCTTACGGGCTGAATAAGGCTAACCTGGAATAGTTCCGCGCTCGCGGATCATCGCCACCAGCGCCCGTAATCCAGGCGGGACGTGGCGATGGCCGGGGTAATAGAGGCGCAGCCCGGCAAAGGGCTGCGCCCAGTCGTTTAACACGCTAACCAGTTCTCCACGCTCAAGCTCTTCCCGGATATACAGTTCCGGCAAAAATCCCACACCTAATCCCGCTTTTACAGCGCGGATCGAGGCAAAAAGATCGGATGTCGCAAAGCGCGGCGGTACGGCAAGGGCGTACGTTTCCCCCCGACGCGCCAGCTCCCAGCGGTAGATCCCGCCGTGGGCCATGCGCATGCCGATCCCCTGATGTGAAAGCAGATCGTCCGGCGTCTGCGGAATGCCGTGACGGGCAAAATAGTCCGGCGTGGCTGTGACCAGCTGGCGGATCTCTCCGGTCAGCGGCACGGCGATCATATCCTGCGGCACGGACTCTTCGAGGCGGATCCCCGCGTCATAGCCTTCCGCGACGATGTCGATCATCTTCGCTTCGCTCACCGTTTCCACGCGCATCTTCGGATAGCGGATCATAAAGTCGATCAGCAGTTGGTCCAGAAACAGGGTGCCGATATGGTTCGGCACGTTCAGACGCAGCGTGCCGGCGGGTTCCCCGGTGTCGCTGTGGATCTCCTCGCCGGCGAGACGGATCTCCTGCAGGGCCGGGCCGATACGCGCCACGTAGCGCTGTCCGGCGTCGGTGAGCGCCACGCTGCGGGTGGTGCGGTTAAAGAGGCGGGTATCAAGGCGGCTCTCCAGCCCGGCGATGGCGTTGCTTACCGCCGTGGCGGACATGCCCAGCTCCTGCGCCGCGCCGCGAAAGCTGCCGCGCCGCACCACCGCCATGACCACTTCCAGCTCTGTCAGACCTGAACGATGCATAGATTATCCTGAAAATCGAAACAACCCTTGCAGCATAGCGTGGATTATCGCAACGGAGAAGCCGTGCCAGACTGTGCTCACACAGCCTGAGGAGGTTTATATGCACACCATCGAACAGATCTTTATTAACGGCGAATTTGTTACCCCGCACGGCACCGAGTGGTTTGATTTGTACAACCCGGCGACGGCGCAGGTTATAGGGCAGGTACGTCTGGCGGATGAGGTTGACGCAGAGCGCGCCGTTGCGGCGGCAAAAGCGGCGTTTCCGGCGTGGTCGAAGACCACAAAGCAGGAACGCATCGCGGCGCTGAAGCGCATGCACGCCGCCGTGGCCGCTCGTCACGACGATCTGCTGGAAGCGGTCATCGAAGAGTACGGCGCCCCCGCCTCGCGCTCGGCGTGGATGGCCAGCTATCCGGCGGAAGTGATTGCTCAGGCCATCGAGGCGCTGGAGGCGTTTGAGTTCGTCACCTCCGCAGGCGCTGCAACGGTGCAGATGACGCCGCTTGGGGTGGCCGGGCTTATCACACCCTGGAACAGCGACGCCGGGTTTATCTGCGGCAAGCTGGCGGCCGCGCTGGCGGCGGGCTGCACGGCGGTCATCAAGCCGAGCGAAATGAGCGCCCTGCAAACGCAGATTGTCACCGAAGCGCTGCGCGACGCCGCACTGCCGCCGGGCGTGTTTAACATCGTCACCGGACGCGGCGAGACGGTAGGTGAGACCATCAGCCGCCATCCGGACGTGGCAAAAATCTCGTTTACCGGCTCCACGAATACCGGCAAAGCGATCCTGCGCAATGCGGCGGAGAGCTTTAAGCGCGTAACGCTGGAGTTAGGCGGTAAATCGCCGACCATCCTGCTGGATGATGTGGATCTGGCGCAGGCGATCCCGCTGGTGATTCAGGCCGGGTTTATGAACAGCGGGCAGGCGTGCGTGGCCGGAACGCGCATTCTGGTGCCGCAGGCGCGTAAGGCGGAGATTGAAACCGCGCTGGCGCAGGCCGTGGCGGCGGTGAAATCCGGCGACCCGCGCGACAGCGCGACGGACGTCGGCCCTATGGTCAGCGAAAAGCAGTGGCAGCGGGTGCAGGGCTATATCCGTAAAGGCATCGAAGAGGGGGCGCATCTGCTGGCGGGTGGTGAAGGGAGACCGGACGGGACGCGAGACGGCTGGTTTGTGCGCCCGACGCTGTTTACCGACGTGAACAACCGGATGACGATTGCCCGTGACGAGATTTTTGGCCCGGTGCTGTGCGTCATCCCCTATCGTGACGAGGCGGAGGCTGTTGCGATTGCCAACGACACGGACTACGGCCTGAGCGCGATGGTGCTGGGCGGCGATGCGGAGCGCGCGCGCCGCGTAGCGCAGCAGATTGTCTCCGGTCGCGTGCTGGTGAACACCCTTGCCCATGAACCGAAAGCGCCGTTCGGCGGGTTTAAGCACTCCGGCGTGGGGCGCGAGATGGGCGAGTGGGGGATTAGGGCGTTTATGGAGCCGAGGTCGGTCCTGGGCTAAAACTTCGCTCTTTACCGAAGCATTGTGCTTTTCCATCCTGCATTCTCTCCTCAACATCACAGCGGAGAGACCCTCATGATCGCAGTCATTTTCGAAGCCAAAGCCGCGCCTGCCCATCAGGCGCGCTACCTGCAGCTTGCCGCAGAGCTTAAGCCTTTGCTGGCCGACATCGACGGCTTTATTGATATCGAACGGTTCCAGAGCCTGACGACCGACGGCAAAATCCTGTCCCTTTCCTGGTGGCGGGATGAAGAGGCCGTCCGCCGCTGGAAGCAGAACGTTTTCCATCAGGCGGCGCAGGCCGAAGGGCGGGAGTCGATTTTTACTTTCTACCGTATTCGGGTGGCGCAGCTGGTGCGGGAGTACAGTTCCGAAACCGGAGGGCACGCGGATGTATGACGTTCACCTTATTCTGCTGACGGATAATGATAAGCTGGCCGCAGAGATCACCAAACCCTGGGCGACATATGTTAAAAACGAGCCTACCTCCTGATAACAGCGCGGCGCTGGAGCAGGCCATTGCGGAGGTGGCGGCGGCAATGGCCGATCCGTCGCGCGTGAAGATGCTGTGTGCGCTGATGGACGGGCGGGCGTGGACCGCCACCGAACTGAGCACCGCGGCAGACGTTGCGCCGTCGACCGCCAGCGGGCATCTCGCCCGGCTGGTGGAGGGAAAGTTGATCACCTGCCTGTCTCAGGGGCGGCATCGCTACTATCGCCTGGCGGGGCACGACGTGGCGGCGCTGGTCGAGCAGATGATGGGGCTCTCCTGGAGCCGCATTGCGCCGCTGGAAACCACCGCGCCGAAAGCCATGCGCGAAGCGCGAACCTGCTACGACCATCTGGCGGGCGCGGTGGCGGTGCAGATCTACGATTTCATGCAGGCGGAAGGCTGGCTGGAGGCAGACGGTTCAGCGCTCACGCTGTATGGCCGGGAGCAGTTTCTGAAGCCTGGGATTCCGCTAAATCCTAATACCCGTCGCAAGGCCTGCTGCGCCTGTCTGGACTGGAGCGAGCGGCGGTTTCACCTTGGCGGTGAGGCAGGCGCGGCGCTGCTTATTCATCTGGAAAGCAAAGGGTGGATACAGCGGGTGCCGGGGTACAGGGAGGTAGTGGTGACGGCGTCGGGGAAGGTTGCCGTCAGGAAGTATTTTAGCCGCTAAATTCCTCTGCGGGCTGAGGAATCCCCAGTAATTTCTCTACCTGAAGCGATGGATGTTGCTTCAGGAAAATGAATGGCTTTCAGCGACGCCCTGGTCCGGCTGTAAATCGCTGAGGCGTTTCCTGCAGGCCGGGGCGAGGCGCAGGGATGCGCCGAGAGGGCGGGCTTTACATGGATGTTGCCTCCGCCCGTCCCCGATAAGCCGAAAGGAATAAGCCGAGGGCACCGCGAAGCGGCGATTTACCGCCGGGAGCCCGGGTCGGGGGGGGGGGGGGGGGGGGGGGGGCCCGGCCCCGGGGCGCGGGGAACCCGCAAACAGAAGTAA
>NZ_JAWNCA010000038.1:0-38078 GCF_034106185.1 Enterobacter sp. 296B2
AAGTGTTAATGATTAATATCGTGGTTTAACTTAAAATTTGATTAAGTGAATAATGATTGCAAATTTAATAAATAGTTGATCTGTTCTCAGGGGTACATTAATTTGACGATTTATGAGGTGATGAATAGCTCTTGTTAGCTCGTCAGAATACCCGCCAGCCCGTAGCAACAGGCCTGGAAACGATTAAAACAGCAAAGCAGAAAATATTTTCCTGGTGTTTAAATGGCCGCAATAAGCGCGGAGGAATCCTGTCTCAGATCGTACCCCGCCCTAACGGACGCTGTTTTTCCGTTCGGCAAAGTAATGGGCGGGCGTGCTGCCCATCGCTTTACGGAACATGGTGATAAACGCATTCACGGATTCGTACCCGAGCGTTGCCGCCACGTTCTGGACGGGCACGCCGCTGGCCAGCTCCCGCAGGGCAATAATCAAATGCAGCTGCTGGCGCCATCGCCCGAAGCTCAGCCCGGTCTCGCGCTGAATCAGGCGGGCAAACGAGCGCTCGCTGAGGGCAAGCCGTTTTGCCCACTCCTTCAGAGTGCTTCTGTCCTCCGGGCGGCTGACCAGCGCGTCGGCCATGGCGCGAATTTTCGGGTCGGTTGAGACCGGCAGGCTCAGCTTCTGCTGTGGCATGCTGGCGAGCTCGTCAAGCGTGACTCTGGTCAGCCTGGCGACGTGGCTGTCGGGAGGATAATCCACGCCTTCGCGCGTCAGACGATCGACCAGCTCCTTAATCAACGGCGAGATCGCCAGGGTGCAGCATCTCTCCGGCAGTACCGCCGCGCCGGGCTCAATAAACAAATAGTTGAGATGCGCGTTCCAGGTCGCCCTGGCACTGTGCGGGATCCCGCCGGGGATCCAGACGGCGCAGTCCGGCGGCACGATCCAGATGTCATTCTCCGCGTAACAGCTGACCGCACCGTATCGGGCAATAATCAGCTGGCCCTTGCGGTGGGTATGTACCGGCACTTCCGCGGCGTAATCCACGAAGTCCAGATGACGCGCCACGGCAGGGGAGGCGGTGGCGTCAGGGTCATACAGCGTATGAGCGAGTTGAGGCTTCACGATTCTGGCAATATTTAGGTATTTTTTGACAGAATAGAGTATTTAAGGGCGTCTGTAAGCCGGTAATAATCCCGGCATGAAAAACATCTTCTCTCATCCTGTGCGCCTGCCTGACACGTTGCGAAACGACGCGGGCGCGCTGATCTACGCCGCGAAGAGCTTTGCCGCGGCGATGCTGGCTTATTACATAGCGCTCTCGATAGGCCTCGAACGTCC
Organism: Enterobacter sp. 296B2; assembly: GCF_034106185.1. Classification (NCBI taxonomy): domain Bacteria; kingdom Pseudomonadati; phylum Pseudomonadota; class Gammaproteobacteria; order Enterobacterales; family Enterobacteriaceae; genus Enterobacter; species Enterobacter sp. 296B2. The sequence goes on from NZ_JAWNCA010000038.1 coordinate 1,282, forward strand.
CTCGTGGGCCATTATTACGGTTTACATCGTGTCACAGACGTCAGTTGGGGCATCGCTGAGCCGAAGCCTCTACCGGCTGGCCGGTACCGTGACGGGGGCCAGCGCGACCGTGCTGATTGTGCCCACCTTCGCGAATACGCCAGTCCTGTGTAGCGTGGTGCTGACGGGCTGGATCGTATTCTGCCTGTGGCTCTCCCTGCTGGAGCGCACGCCCCGGGCGTACGCCTTTGTGCTGGCCGGCTATACCGCGAGCCTGATTGGTTTTCCCGCGGTGTCCGATCCCGGCGGCATTTTTAACGTCGCCATTGTCCGCGTGCAGGAGATCGCTATCGGGATTTTCTGCGCGGCGCTGATTCACCGCTACGTGCTGCCCGCGCGCGTCTCGGGGCTGTTCAACGCGAAATTATCCCAGACGCTACAGGCCGCGCGCGGGCGGGTGGCTGATACCTTATCAGGTAAACCCGATGCGGCTTCCGCCCCTCTGCATCTGGCCCTGGCGCTGCAGTTCCTGCAGGGCATAAGCCACCATATTCCGTATGATTTTGCCCTTTCAGCTCCGGTGCGGCAGGCCAGAAAGGCGATCCACGATCGGCTGGCTCGGCTGGTTATCGTCAACTGTGAACTACACGATCGCCTGCCAGCGATCGGAACCCTACCCGCCGACGTGCAGGCGTTGCTGGAGGACGTTCAGGCCTGGCTTGCCGTTGAAGGCGCCAGCAGCACGGCAGAGGCGCTGCGGCTCCGCTGTGCGCTTCTCGTCGAACGGTATGCCGCGCAGGCGCAGACCTTTGACGACGCGTTGCAGGTCAGTTTTATTCGCTACCTCTCGGAGGCCATCGCTCTTCTGCAGCAGTGCGAACGTCTTTCCGGGGCCATCCACCACGCCAAACCCGTCGTTGGGGAGAGGCAAACCCGCGCGGCGAAAGGCTACGTTTTTCACCGGGATCCTCTGACCGCAGCCCGCACGGCGCTGGGGGCTTTCGCCATCATCCTGAGCGGCTGCCTGGTCTGGATCTTCTCAGCCTGGCCGGATGGCGGCACGGCGGTGTCTATCCTGGGGGTCTGCTGCACGCTGTTTGGCAGCTTCGACACTCCGGCGCCCCACATCGTGAAATACATCGTTGGCTCGTTCTGGGGCGTGGTCATTAGCCTGTTCTACAGCTTTGCGCTGCTGCCGCTGGTGAGCGATTTCCCGGTGCTGGTGGCGGTGCTTGCCCCGGCATATCTGCTGGCCGGGTCGCTTCAGGCGCGTCCGCCCACCACGTTTATGGCGATGGGTATTACCCTGACGCTGCCCATTCTGTGCGAGCTGGGGGCGCACTACAGCGGAGATTTCGCCGTTGCGGCTAACACCGCCATCGCGCTCTTTGCCGCCACCGGTTATGCCGTCGTCAGCATGAGCCTGCTGCAAACCGTGCAGGCGGATGGCGCCATCACGCGTCTGCTGAACCTGTGCCAGCGCGACATTTGCCGCAGCCTGAAGGGCACGCTGCGGGTTGATGAAACGCACTGGATCAACCTGATGATGGACCGAACCGCCCTGTTGCTGCCGCGCCTGCAGCGCAGCGAGCGTGCGCCAGAGCAGGCGCTCGGTCGACTGCTGCACGCGCTGCGCCTGGGGCTTTCAGTCATGCATTTACGCCGCAGTGACGCACCGCCCGGCAGGGAGGTTGACGCGCTTTTTCATCGGATAAACGCCGCAGACCGCCACGCCTTACGCGAACGCATCGTTACCCTTATCGAACGCCATCTGCCTGCGGCAGATGAACATACGCGCCAGTTGGTCTTCAGGCTGGTGGATCTGCACTGTGCATTACGGGAGCCGGACCATGGTTAACGATCTCAATATCGGCGGGGTTTTTATTCCGGGGCTGCTGATGGTCGCCCTCGCGGCGCTGGTCTGCACGCTGGGCCTCGTCGCGCTTTTCTCTCTCAGCAGGCTCTACCGGCGCTTGCCGTTTCGCCCGCTGATGGATGTTTCCACCTGGATTGTCACCTTTTTCCTGCTGATGCAGGGCCTGACTGCGTTGGGGTTATTGTCATGAAATCACTGCTTTCTTTACTGGCTCGCTATGCGCTGACGTTAAGCGTCGTCGCGGCGGCCACGCTTCTGGCGTTTCAGATGTGGAAACACTATGCACAAACGCCGTGGACCCGCGACGGCCGCGTGCGGGCGGATGTGGTGCAGATTGCGCCGGACGTCTCCGGGCCGGTCATCAGCGTGGCCGTGCGGGACAATCAGTGGGTGAACCGGGGCGATGTGCTCTACACCATCGATCCGCGCTGGCTTAAGCTGGCGGTGGTCAGCGCGCAGGCTGACGTCGAGTCGAAACGCCATGAAATGCTGATGCGCCAGGACGCGGCCCATCGCCGCACGCTGATTAAAAACGCTATTTCGAGCGAGGATTTACAGCAAACCGGCAGCGCGGCGAACGTCGCGGCGGCCAATTATCACGGCGCGCTGGCCGCGCTGGATCTGGCAGAGCTTAATCTGGCGCACGCCACCGTCCGTGCGCCAGTTTCGGGGTACGTCACGCACCTGCGGCTTCGCCCTGGCGATTATGCGACAGCGGGGGAGACGAAGGTCGCCATCGTCGATGCCCACAGCTTCTGGGTGGTGGGGTACTTTGAAGAGACCAAGCTGCGCCATATCCGCGTCGGGGATGCCGCGCAGGTGGTGCTGATGGGGTACGAGCCGGTCATCACGGGTCACGTGGAGAGCATCGGACATGGGATCGGGGACAGCAACGATGAGACGGGCGGGCTGGGGCTGCCCGACGTCGAGCCCACCTTTAGCTGGGTCCGGCTGGCGCAGCGCGTGCCGGTGCGTATTCATATCGACAGGTTGCCGGAGGGGGTTGAGTTGGTGGCGGGGCTGTCGGCGAGCGTGGCGATAGATAAGGAGTGAAGCGACTATGCTTTGTCTACGAACTTATCAGCTTCAGGAGAATAATGCTGACAAACGCATGCCAGCTTATGTCCGTCAGGATCGCGCAGATAGGCAACATAAAAGTCGGGGCCGTACGCGCTTCGTGTGCCTGGCTCGCCTTCATTCGTCCCTCCTGCAAGAAGGCCCGCAGCATGGAACCGTCTGACAAGGTCCGCGTTATCTGCACTGAATGCGAACATAGTCCCGTTTCCCGCCGTTGCGCGATGCCCGTTAAAAGGAGGACAAATACAGAAGCTGAACCCCTCACCTGGATTATTTTCATCCCCCCACATTGCCCAGCTTTCAGTCCAGGCAGGCAGACGCGAGAAGCCCAGAACGTTAAAAACAGCGTCATAAAAGTTCACGGAGCGCTGAAAGTCGTTTGTACCTATAGTGATATAAGCCAGCATTTTAAGATCCCCGGTCTTCAATAGTCGATTTAACAGCCTTCTGCGTCCTTTTACGGATCCAGCCGTGTACAAAACCTTCTTTTGATCATTTCCCCACAAATGCACTCACTGGTAAATCAAAACGCTTCGCCAGTCTACGCATATGATCCAGCGTTAACGTACGCTGTCCGTTGAGGATCCGACTCACCAGAGACTTCTTACCAATTTCGTTCTCGAAGTCGCTCTGAGTGAGTTGGTACTGATCCATCAGCGTTCGCAATAACGCAACGCCTGACGGAATGCTGGCAACACGCGCGTTAAATTCTGCAAACTCCGGAGACTCGTTTTCGTATTTATCGATCCAGGCGGTGAGCATCTCTACCAGCGGGTTATCGGGTTCGTGTTCTATCAGATACTCCACCAGCGCTAGCGCATCCTCGTAATCCTGGCGCGACGGGCTTGAGCCCATGAAAGGGAGCGCGTTTGTCAGATCCTTTGCCGCTTTGATGGCTGCTGCATAATTCATTCTTTCGTTCTCCGGTAGAGGTCCGTGAGCTTGTCATACTCTGCGTGAGTGCTGATGTGTTTGATGAAAATTTTTCCTCGCTCAAAATCAGCAAAAAACATCACTCTTAAATGTCCACCCCCCACATCAATGACTCACCATTTTTCCCAGTATTTCATCCGATCCAGGCTGGGAAAGCGCTTTCGCATGTCGTCTGGTGAAGGGTAGTGTTCCTTCTTTAGTACCCGGTAAAGATCGTCCAGGGTGAGTGATTGGTTGGGAAATTTTCTGGCCGCTGTGTCGAAAGGCGCTCTTGAGACTACGTGCATCCTTGCCCCTTGTTTTCAGGATGGAAACATTTATGGAGTGTAGTTTTCATATGCTCGTGTGACGGCGCTCATTTAATGAGTGCGAATACTGTATCAGGTGAATGTGAAAGATATGTCCGCTTTGTGCCAGGAGCGGACATATGGGAGGCTCTTATTCGACTTTAGCCAGGCGTATTCTCTCCTTTAATTGCTTATGCTTTTAACATCAGACCTAACATAACTCCTCATCAATATCAGTTAGTTAATATGGTTTTTTATCTGGGGGAGGGATAAAAAATGCTGATGCCATATGAAACATTTTAATAATGACAGAATCTCATGCACTTCGTAATGACCTTTATTTGGGGATGAGATATAACGAGCTTCGAAAATAATTAACATTCTCATAACGTTGTTGAGGTTAAGCATATGAAGCAAGTTGGCATTGTTGGTTGGCGAGGAATGGTAGGTTCTGTTTTGCTGCAGCGGATGTTGGAAGAAAATGATTTTAAGGACATTTCTGTGCATTTTTACAGTACCTCCAGCGTGGGGGCTGCGGGACCTGTCATCGATGGCATAAGCTATACGCTCAAAGATGCGTATTCCATTGATGCGCTTGCGGAAATGGACATCATCATAACGTGTCAGGGCGGCGATTATACTAAAGCGGTTTATCATGTATTAATTGCTCATGGTTGGGAGGGCTACTGGATTGATGCGGCCTCAGCGCTGCGGATGAATGAAAGAGCCTGCATTATTCTCGATCCCGTGAATCGCACCCATATCGATCGTGCCGTCAAAGAAGGTCTTAAGCTCTTTGTCGGTGGCAACTGTTCGATCACGCTCAGTCTGATGGGGCTCGCCGGGCTGATAAAGGCAGATCTCATTGAATGGATGAGCGTGATGACCTATCAGTCCGCATCGGGTGCCGGTGCTCAGTATGTACGGGAATTAATCACGCAAAGCGCGTATATAAGCAGCCATTTGTCAGCCGATGAACTGGCATCGTCAGGTTCAGTACTTCCGTTAGTCAATAAGGTCAGTGAACTGATTAATAGCGCTGAAATGCCGACCCAGAACTTCGGCGCGCCTTTAATGGGTAGCATCATTCCATGGATTGATAGTGATTTAGGCGATGGAAACAGCCGTGAAGAGTGGAAGGGTGAAGCAGAAACGAACAAAATCCTCGGCCTTTCTCCCGGAACGATCCCGGTAAACGGTTTGTGCATACGGGTCGGCGTGATCCGCTGCCACAGTGCTGCAATAACCCTGAAGCTCAAGCGTGACGTCAGCGAAGCGGAGTTTTCGGATTTAGTGACGCATTCTCATCCCTGGGTTAACTATGTGCCTAATAACAAGGAGGAGAGTGTCAGTAAATTGACACCAGCTTTTATCAGCGGTTCGCTCCAGGTGGGAATTGGTCGTTATAAGAAAATGTCGCTAAACAATGACCCGATTTATTCAGTTCTGACGGTAGGTGATCAGCTCTTGTGGGGCGCGGCAGAACCTTTGCGCCGCATGTTAAATATTCTGCTCGGCAGAGTTTGATTCATTTTATTCAGACCAAAGCACCTGCTCGGTAGGTGCTATTGTTATGTGGCGTCGCGTCATATTCTACGCCGCCGCAAATTCAATAGGCATAAATGGCTCACTTCATCGTCCGCTCTTCGCTCTTAACGGACATTCAACAAACAACTCTGTACTTTGAGTAAGGCCGAAATCATGCTTATTACCTCGCAGAATTCCGGCCTTCAGTCACCCGCCTCAGTGCGCCGTTATATAAGGCTCCTTCACAAATTCAGCCAGCAGCCAGACCATATCATGCAGCAGCCCGGTGAGTTCTTTCGCCACGCTCGCAGGCAACGTTCCGCCCATCACCGCCAGCGTTAACGCCACGGCATAATCCACCTGCAACGCCGTTTCCTGCCAGCAGTCCGGCACACAGGAGGTAATCTTTTCCCCTGCGATCAACTGTTCAACCAGATACGACGGAAGCTCCGAGTCACAGCACTCACGCAGCCGCTTAAGCGCAGCCAGCAATCGCTTGCAGAGTGTGGCAAACGTCACCGTATCGTCAGTGTCCACCAGCACGCTAACATACGCAGTGCAGGCGTCAGCCAACTCAAAGAGATCAGCAGAATCGGGAAGTTGCAGGTGAAGAAGGTGATGAACAGCACTTTCCTCAGAAAGCGCGTAAGACAGGGAAGGGATAGTTGTCATGTGATTTTCCTTTTTAAACTTACTCCAGACCACCACATAAGTTCCTACGCTCATGGGTGGTAGCGCTGACGGAGGTAGGAATACCGCACATGACAAAGCGGCCAACCTTTCGGTTGCTCCGCCAGCGCGACCGTATTTTAACGGGATGAACGCTGTCGCGACAAAAATAATTGCCGAGTCATGTTAAACGGGTTCCTACGCCCGGTTACGGATGTGCCGCAACGCAGGCACTTTACGACCGCGAAGAAGGGATGAAAAGGGATCCTCCTGGATTACATAAGGTTACTTGCAGGTTTGCGAGGAGTCTTCCAGAAAGCCCTGTCATCAATATCTTTCCAAATGCCACTCCATGCGTTTATGGTGTTACTTCCCCTTCTACTTTATCAGGTTGCACATATGCCGAGCGCCAGCGAGAGCAAAGACTGGGTCAAATTTGCGCAAACGCCAGGGAAAATAGAGCGCATAGAGGCGTATTTCAGCGGACATGGCTATGAGCCACATCGGCATGACACCTACGCGATAGGCAGAACCTTGTCCGGGGTGCAGAGCTTTCACTATCGGGGCAGTCAACAACACAGCCTACCGGGCGGGACGATGGTTCTGCACCCGGACGAAGTGCATGACGGAGAGGCGGGGACGACTGAAGGATTTCAGTATCGGATGCTGTATATCGATCCGGCGTTAGTTCAGAAAATCCTGGGCGGAAAACCGCTGCCGTTTATTCCCGGCGGGATCTCATCCGATCCCCGGCTTTTTGCGGCGACCGAAACCTTGCTAAAAGCACCAGAAGAACCTGTCGATACGCTGGAAGAAGAGGATGCGCTTTACGATCTGGCCAACACGCTGGCCATGGTGGGAGGACAACGCTTTCGTCGATGCGCATTCGATTATCGTCGCGCAGAGCGTGCACGCGAGTATATTCAAACAGAATTCAGCCAGGACATTACGCTCGACACGCTATCCGAGGTCAGCGGCAGGGATCGCTGGAGCCTGAGTCGGGATTTTCGTGCACTTTACGGAACAAGCCCGTATCGCTATGTGACGATGCGGCGTCTTGAATATTGCCGACGTTTGATTGAAAAAGGCCTGTCTCTTGCTGAAGCGGCCGTTGAGGCCGGGTTTTCTGACCAAAGTCATATGACTCGCCAGTTTATCAAAACGCTGGGGATCTCACCGGGACGCTGGCAGAAAATCATCCAAAACAGCCGCACCTGAGCTGCACAATCATTCAAGACCGGCGCAACGGCCTTACTCTATCCTGGACACTTCTCAACCATAGGGAGTGTCACCATGTATCAACCCATTAATCTGGAAAATAAATTTTCCCTCTTCGACGCGCACTGGCAGCCGAAGGTCATCGCTCAGATGAATGACTACCAGTTTAAGGTTGTGAAAATAGAGGGAGATTTTATATGGCACGCGCATCCTGAAACCGACGAAGCATTTATCGTGGTTGAGGGTGTATTACGTATTGATTTTCGTGACGGGCATGTGCTCGTTAATCCGGGGGAATTGTACGTTGTGCCAAAAGGCGTTGAACATAAGACGTCTGCTGAAACGACGGTAAAAATGATGATGATAGAACCTTGCGGGGTTCTGAATACGGGACACGAAGGCGGGGATCGCACCGCAGAGAACGATGTCTGGATTTGAGGACGAAGGATGACTTGCCGGGTGGCGGCTGCGCCTTACCCGGCCAACAAACCCTCAAAACCCCTATAAGCCGCTATGATTCCTCGCTCATCATCGTCAAAAACCGCCTCACCGTCCGCGAGCGTTCAAAACGCCGCCAGCACAGCGCGATATCGGTATAAAGCGCCGGTGAGCTTAACGCATGATAGGTCACATTCGGCGGTGAAATGGCCGCCATGGATTTCGGCACCAGCGCAAACCCGCCGCCGGCGGAGACCATGCTCAGGGACGACGAAAGCTGTGACGATTGCAGCGCGTGCTGCACGTCAATTCCGGCCCGCTCGCAGCAGCCGTGCACCCGGTCATACAGGCCCGGCGCGACCTCCTGCGGGAACAGCACCACCGGCGTACCCCGAAGCTGCTCTAACGCCAGCGAACCGCAAGCCGCCAGCGGATGGTCGCGATGCAGCGCCACCACCATCGGCTCCCGGTCGAGGATTTTAATTTCAAACATCTTACTGCTCTCGCACGGCAGGCGTACGAAGGCAATATCCAGTTCACCCTCCGCCAGCATCGTCGTCAGCGACGACATATTGGCCTCCACCTGGTGAACCTGCACCGCCATGTTCTGCACCTGAAACTGGCGAATCAGCGCGAAAATTTTTGGGTGAAAGGCATCTGAACTGGTGATCCCAATCGACAGATTGCCGTTCAGCCCGCGCGCGATGCCGCGGGCCTTTTCCAGCGCGGCATCGCTCAGCGCCAGGATCTTGCAGGCATCCTCATAGAACGCTTCTCCCGCCTCGGTCAGCTCCACGCCCCGCGTCAGGCGTCTGAACAGCGGCGTGCCGACTTCCTCTTCAAGCCGTTTGATCTGCTGACTCAGAGGAGGCTGTGAAATACCCAGCGCTTCGGCCGCCCGGGTGAAGTGTCGCTCGCGTGCAACCGCGACAAAATACCGCAGATAACGAAGTTCCATATCTAAAACGTCTCAAACCAGCATGGTTTCTATATTGGAACTCTCTGCTGAATCGGGTCAACATTTATTTAACCTTTCTAAATAAAGTTGAAGAGGACGAGCACGATGACGCATTCATCTGCCTGCGACTGTGAGGCCAGCCTGTGCGAGACCCTGCGCGGGTTCTCAGCCCAGCATCCTGACAGCGTGATCTACCAGACATCGCTAATGAGCGCCCTGCTAAGCGGCGTGTACGAAGGGGAGACGACGATCGCCGACCTGCTGGCACACGGTGATTTTGGTCTCGGCACCTTTAACGAGCTGGACGGTGAAATGATTGCCTTCAGCAGCCAGGTCTACCAGCTGCGCGCCGACGGCAGCGCCCGGGCCGCGAAGCCGGAGCAGAAAACGCCGTTTGCGGTAATGACCTGGTTCCAGCCGCAGTACCGCAAAACCTTCGATGCGCCGGTCAGCCGTCAGCAGATCCACGACGTGATTGACCAGCAGATCCCCTCCGACAACCTGTTCTGCGCGCTGCGCATTGACGGCAATTTCCGCCACGCCCACACCCGCACCGTACCGCGCCAGAAGCCGCCGTACCGGGCGATGACCGACGTGCTGGATGACCAGCCGGTGTTCCGCTTTAACCAGCGTGAAGGGGTGCTGGTCGGGTTCCGCACCCCGCAGCATATGCAGGGCATTAACGTGGCGGGGTATCACGAACACTTCATTACCGACGACCGTCAGGGCGGGGGCCATCTGCTGGACTACCAGCTGGAGAGCGGCGTGCTCACCTTCGGCGAAATACACAAGCTGATGATTGATCTGCCCGCCGACAGCGCGTTCTTACAGGCCAACCTTCACCCCAGCAATCTTGATGCAGCGATCCGTTCCGTCGAAAACTAACAGGAGAACTACCGTGAACAGTGAGAAACAGTCACGTCAGTGGGCGCACGGCGCCGATATGGTTGTCGGCCAGCTGGAAGCGCAGGGCGTGAAGCAGGTGTTCGGGATCCCGGGTGCGAAAATCGACAAGGTATTTGATTCCCTGCTGGACTCCTCCATTGAGATCATCCCGGTGCGTCATGAGGCCAACGCGGCGTTTATGGCGGCGGCGGTCGGGCGGCTGACCGGCAAGGCCGGGGTGGCACTGGTCACCTCCGGGCCGGGCTGCTCTAACCTGATCACCGGCATCGCCACCGCCAACAGCGAGGGCGACCCGGTGGTGGCGCTGGGCGGGGCGGTGAAGCGGGCGGATAAAGCCAAGCTGGTGCACCAGAGCATGGACACCGTCGCCATGTTCAGCCCGGTCACCAAATACGCCGTGGAGGTCAGTTCACCGGACGCCATTGCCGAAGTGGTATCGAACGCGTTTCGCGCCGCCGAGCACGGCAGGCCGGGGGGCGCGTTCGTCAGCCTGCCGCAGGATATTGTCGACCAGCCCGCGACGGGCGCGATTTTACCCGCCAGCGGTCCGGCGCTGATGGGCCCGGCACCGGAATCAGCCATTAACGACGTGGCGAAGCTTATCGAAAACGCCAAAAACCCGGTCATCTTACTCGGCCTGATGGCCAGCCAGCCCGCCAACAGCGCCGCACTGCGCAAGCTGCTGGAGAAAAGCCGCATTCCTGTCACCAGCACCTATCAGGCCGCCGGGGCGGTAAACCAGGAGCACTTCACCCGCTTTGCCGGACGCGTCGGTCTGTTCAATAACCAGGCGGGCGACCGGCTGCTCCATCTGGCGGATCTGATTATCTGCGTAGGCTACAGCCCGGTGGAGTACGAGCCGTCCATGTGGAACAGCGGCGACGCGACGCTGGTGCACATCGATGTCCTGCCCGCCTATGAAGAGCGTAACTACGTGCCGGATCTGGAGCTGGTGGGGGATATCGCCGAAACGCTGAACCTGCTCGCAAACCGGATCGACCATAAGCTGGAGCTGAGCCAGCGTGCGTCAGAAATTCTGGTCGATCGCCAGCATCAGCGGGATCTGCTCGATCGCCGCGGCGCCTCGCTCAACCAGTTTGCCCTGCACCCGCTGCGCATCGTGCGTGCCATGCAGGACATCGTGAATAACGACGTGACGCTTACGGTGGATATGGGCAGCTTCCACATCTGGATCGCCCGCTACCTCTACAGCTTCCGGGCGCGTCAGGTGATGATCTCCAACGGTCAGCAGACCATGGGCGTCGCCCTGCCGTGGGCCATTGGCGCATGGCTGGTGAACCCGGGCCGCAAGGTTGTGTCGGTCTCCGGTGACGGCGGTTTTTTACAGTCGAGCATGGAGCTGGAAACCGCAGTGCGCCTCAACGCCAACGTGCTGCACATCATCTGGGTGGATAACGGCTACAACATGGTGGCCATTCAGGAAGAAAAAAAATACCAGCGCCTTTCCGGCGTAGAGTTCGGCCCTGTCGATTTCAAAGCGTATGCCGACGCCTTCGGCGCGAAGGGCTTTGCCGTGGAGAGCGCTGAGGCGCTGGAACCCACGCTGCGTGCGGCAATGGATGTGGACGGCCCTGCCGTGGTGGCCATTCCCGTCGACTACAGCGATAACCCGCTGCTGATGGGCCAGCTCCATCTCAGCCAGATTTTGTGACTCAATATAAGGACAGAGAAATGCAAAAAGTTGCTCTCGTAACAGGCTCAGGCCAGGGGATTGGTAAAGCGATCGCGCTTCGCCTGGTGAAGGATGGCTTTGCCGTCGCCATCGCCGACTATAACGTTGAGACGGCAAAAGCCGTCGCCGATGAAATCACCCGCAACGGCGGCAAGGCCGTCGCCGTGAAGGTCGATGTCTCTGACCGCGAGCAGGTATTTGCGGCGGTGGAGAAAGCCCGCACCGCACTGGGCGGCTTCCACGTCATCGTCAACAATGCCGGGATTGCGCCATCCACCCCCATCGAATCCATCACGCCGGAGATTGTCGACAAGGTCTACAACATCAACGTGAAAGGGGTGATCTGGGGCATTCAGGCTGCCATCGACGCGTTTCGCAAAGAGGGGCACGGCGGCAAAATCATCAACGCCTGCTCCCAGGCGGGCCACACCGGCAACCCTGAACTGGCGGTGTACAGCTCAAGCAAGTTCGCGGTGCGCGGCCTGACTCAGACCGCAGCGCGAGACCTTGCGCCGCTGGGCATCACCGTTAACGCTTACTGCCCGGGCATCGTTAAAACGCCGATGTGGGCGGAAATCGACCGTCAGGTCTCCGAGGCGGCGGGTAAACCGCTAGGCTACGGGACTGAAACCTTTGCCAAACGCATTACGCTTGGCCGTCTGTCCGAGCCGGAAGACGTCGCCGCCTGCGTCTCATACCTGGCCGGGCCGGATTCCGACTACATGACCGGCCAGTCGCTGTTGATTGATGGTGGGATGGTGTTCAACTAAAAACGTAATACTAATAAGCTCTGACATGAGTTTTCCCCTGCCTCCGTGCAGGGGCTTTTTTTTGTCTCCTCAGCCATTGTGCATTACACTGCGCGCTGCAAAACTTTAGTCTTGAGATCTGACAGGCGGTAACAGCGATGAACGGTACAATCACAACGTGGTTTAAAGATAAAGGCTTCGGATTTATCAAAGATGAAAACGGCGACAACCGCTATTTTCATGTGATTAAGGTCGCCAACCCCGATCTGATTAAGAAAGATGCCGCGGTAACCTTCGAGCCGACCACCAACAACAAAGGCCTCTCCGCCTACGCGGTGAAGGTGATTCCTGAGAGCAAGTACCTCTACATTGCGGGCGAGCGCGTGAAGCTCACCTCGATCAAATCCTTCGTGGTGTTCAGCGAAGAAGAGCCGGTTGAGACTAAAATCGACAAAGAGAATGCGGTGCTGTCGGTGGGGCTGCTGATGAACAGCATCAAGCCGAAATCCGACAAGAAGCCGGGCGAAATGCGCACGGTGAAGAAGCTGGCGATCACCACCTTCCAGAACACAACGATGATCTTTACCGAAGATGAGATCGACATCGACGCTACGGTGAAGCTGCTGAAGTGATTTTATGCCGGGTAGCGGCGACGCGTTACCCGGCCTGCACGTTCTCCCTTTCCGACCGCTTTTTAACCTGCTATAACAAACTCCTTACCTTTCAGGGAGTCACCGCCGTGCCCGAAATCAATCAACATGGTCAAACCGTTAACGATATCGTCCCGGACTGGAAATGCGCCCGCGTCTTAACCCGCACCCCGCTCACCGGTCATTATTGCCGCCTGGAGCCGCTGGACGCCGATCGCCATTCGGCTGATTTATACGAAGCTTACGCGCTGGGTGATGACAGCGACTGGACGTGGCTTGCAAGCACCCAGCCAGAAAGCGTGGAAGCCACCGCGCACTGGGTGCTCGGCAAGGTGATGGATGACGATCTGGTCCCGTTTGCGGTAATCGATTTACGCACTGAAAAAGCGGTAGGGCTGGTGAGCTACATGGCGATTGAGCGGTTTCAGGGCTCGGTGGAAATCGGCCACGTCACCTGGTCGCGCAGGATGAAAGGCACCCGCATCGGAACCGAAGTGGTCTGGCTGCTGCTGAAAAATGCCTTCGAGCACAAGTACCGTCGGCTGGAGTGGAAATGTGATTCGATGAACACCGCCTCACGCCGCGCGGCGGAGCGGCTGGGGTTTGTCTGGGAAGGACGCCTGCGCCAGAAGCTGGTGCGTAAGGGGCGCAACCGCGACAGCGATATGCTTTCGATTATTGACGGCGAATGGCCGCAAAGGGATGCGGAGCTGCGCGCCTGGCTGGCGGCTGAGAATTTTGACGCCCAGGGGCGGCAGATTAAGCGGCTGGAGGCGTTTCGTTTATAAGCTTTTTATGTAGGGTACAGCGCAAAGATGCAGTTAATCCGCGGAAATCGCGATTTCAATCAGGTTGGTTTTTCCTGACTGCAGTCCGCGGGTTACCGCTTCGGCGATGTCTGCGGCATCGGTTATCCGACAACAGCGAATGCCCATGGCGGTGCCCAGCGACTGAAAATCGATGTGCGGGTTAACCAAATCCATCCCGATAAAGCGCCCCAGCTGCGTCGAGCTGTAGCCCGGCTGGCCCTTCATAAAGTTTTTAAGAACGTTGTACTCCCGGTTGTTCATCACGATAAAGGTGACCGGCAGGTTTTCGTGTGCCGCCGTCCAGAGCGCCTGCGGTGAATACAGCGAGGCGCCGTCGCCCATCAGGCACACTACCGGCTCGCGGCCCAGCCCCAGCGAGTGGCCCACCGCCGCAGGCATACCCCAGCCCAGACCGCCGCCGCGCATGAAATAGTAGCGCTGGTGCTGCGGGTCGGAGATAAAACGCCGGACATGTCTGGCTGTGGCAATCGCTTCATCAACAATGGTGACGCCCGGCGGAACGGCTTTGATGACTTCATAGGCCGCCACCATCGGCGAAATAGCCGGGCGCAGCCGCTCGGCAGCCAGACGTTCTTCCTGCAGTTGCCACTCTTTTTCACGTTCAGCGCGTGCCGTTTTGAGCAGCCGCTGATGCGTCAATTTGCCTGCCACCAGGCGCTGCGCAAGCAGAGGTAAGAGCGCCTTCAGGGAGAGTTTGATATCCCCCATCACCGACAGGCGTGTAGCGTAGGTGCGGCCCAGCTCGTTCATGTCGGCGGAGAGCTGGTAGACCGCGCATGAGCCCGGAATCGCGTCTCCTTCGCTGTATAATATGGTGATCAGGCTTCTACCCCCGATGATAAACACCGCGTCGTAGGCGTTAACGATGCTGGCAATTTCACTGGCGGTGGTAGGCATATTGCCGCGCCAGAGGGCATGCTGCGTGGGAAAGGGCAAATTCAACGGCCACGATGAGCCGTAAACGTGTGCACCTAGCGCTTCTGCAAGCTGGACAATCTCCGGCGTTGAGCCGCTGGAGTGAACTTCATCCCCCGCCACAATCATGATCCTGCCGGGCGTAACCTGGCTCAGCTCCGCCGCCAGTTCGTCCAGCGAGCCCGCCACGGTGTGGTAGTTCACTTTGGAGGCCGTTTGTATCCCGGCGTCGCTCAGCTCTTCCATCACGTTCATTGGCAGAGAGAGCAATACGGGACCGGCGGGGGGATAGCTGGCAGCATGGAACGCGCGACGCACAAGAACCGGGAGCTGGTCGGCGCTGGTGACCTCCTGCGCCCATTTCACCACCGGCGATCCAATGGAGACTATGTCATCGTACAGGAGCGGGTCGCGCACGTAGTGCCGCGTGTCCTGCTGCCCGACGGTGACAACCAGCGGCGTTTTCATGATCCGCGAGTTGATTAAATTTCCCATTCCGTGCCCGAGACCGCTGGCGGTGTGCAAATTGATAAAACCGGTCTTGCCGGAGGCTTTCGCGTAGCCGTCAGCAATGGCGACCACGCTGCTCTCCTGGAGCGCCAGAATATAATGAATATTTTCATGCCGGAGCAGGGCGTCAATCAGCGGGAGTTCCGTCGTGCCGGGGTTGCCAAATATATATTCCACGCCTTCACTCTCAAGAACCTCAAGGAGAATATCGGCACCTGTTCGCATATTTAAATCTGATAAGGACGTTAATGACTTAATCATAATGACACCTCATTCAGCGTTATTTAAGTCATGCTAAAATTCTTCCTGCGTTGGCCGGACGACAATTTCATTTACATCAACATCATCAGGCTGCTCGATAGCAAATAATACGGCCCGCGCAATGGCATCTGCCGGAATAGCTTGCTTATAAAATTCATGCAGGAATTTTTTACTCTCTTCGTCAGAACTGCCGAACTGCAGTTCGCTCTCGACCGCACCGGGGGAAATAAGCGTAGTGCGGACCGTTTTACCCACCTCCTGACGCAAGCCTTCGCTCAGCGCGCGGACGGCGAATTTCGTGGCGCTGTAGACCACGCCGCCGGGCGCAAGCACCTTAATACCGGCCACAGACGCAACGTTAATAAAATGCCCGCCACCCTGGCGCTGGAACACCGGTAACGCCGCCGCAATGCCGTATAAAACGCCTTTAAGATTGGTATCGATCATCCGATCCCACTCGTCGGTCTTGCGCTCGCTGATGGGGGCGATAGCCATAAAGCCCGCATTGTTGATCAGCACATCGACGCGTTGGTATGCGGCAACGGCAGCGTCAATCGCGTGCTGGACCTCCTCCTGACGGGTCACGTCCGCCTTCACGGCAATCGCCCGGCCGCCCTGCTGGATGATGCGATCCACCAGGGCGTTAACTCTGTCCAGGCGACGCGCCACCAGTACCAGCGAAAAGGGCTTATTCGCTAAATACAGGGCAATAGCCTGACCGATACCGCTGCTGGCGCCGGTGATAACAACAACTTGGTTTGCACTATTATTCATGATCTTATCTCGCGGTTGAGTGATGCAAAAATAAAGGCAGGGGAGAATTAAAGAATAATGACGTTTTCTTTAATTTCAGGTTTAAATATATTGTATATTTCGAATGGAAAGACATTCGATTAAACTTAGTTGAATTGCGGGAGCAGTGTCAACAGACTTTTAAATAAACAAATTAATTGCAGGGTAATATTTATTTCTTATAGGTATCGAAAAATATTATCGTAATGAAGGGATGTATTGAAAACCCTCTCGTTTTACGGAGAGGGCAGAATATTAAACGTTCTGTAATGCCTGACGAACCGGCGCGCCGTTCGCCACGTAATACGCCGCCGTGCTCTTCGCCAGCGGCTCGCGCCCGCGAATGGCATCCGCAATTTTCTCGCCGATCATAATCGTGGTGGCGTTCAGGTTGCCGGTAATAATCTGCGGCATAATCGACGCATCCACCACGCGTAGCCCTTCCAGCCCGTGAACGCGGCCTTCGCCGTCGACCACCGCCATCTCGTCGTAGCCCATCTTGCAGGTGCCGCACGGGTGGAACGCGGTTTCCGCGTGGTTACGCACGAACTCGTCCAGCTGCTCGTCGGTCTGGCACTCGACGCCCGGGCTGATTTCGCGGCCGCGGTACTTGTCCAGCGCGGGCTGGTGCATGATCTCGCGGGTGATGCGGATCGCGTCGCGGAACTCCTGCCAGTCCTGCTCGTGGGACATATAGTTGAACAGGATCGCAGGATGCTGGTGCGGATCGCGGGATTTAATCCGCACGTGCCCGCGGCTCGGCGAGCGCATCGATCCGACGTGGCACTGGAAGCCGTGCTCTTTTACCGCGTTCGAGCCGTTGTAGTTAATCGCTACCGGCAGGAAGTGGTACTGAATGTTCGGCCATTCGAACTCCTCGCGGCTGCGGATAAACCCGCCCGCTTCGAAGTGGTTGCTCGCCCCTACGCCGGTGCCGCCAAACAGCCATTCGGCGCCAATCTTCGGCTGGTTCCACCACTGCAGGGCAGGGTAGAGGGAGACCGGCTCTTTGCACTCGTACTGAAGGTACATCTCCAGGTGATCCTGGAGATTTTCGCCCACGCCGGGCAGGTCGTGCACCAGCGGAATATCAAACTGCTTCAGCAGGTCCGCGCTGCCCACGCCGGAGCGCTGGAGGATCTGCGGGGAAGCAATGGCCCCTGCGCACAGCAGCACCTCTTTGATCGCCGTCGCGTTGGACGGAATAGTGCTTTCACCCTCCAGCCACTCGACGCCCACGGCGCGCTTGCCGTCGAACAGAATGCGATCGGTCGTGGCGTGGGTGCGGATGGTCAGGTTCGGGCGCTGTTTTGCCTGGTCCAGATAGCCGCGTGCGGTGCTGGCGCGTCGGCCCTGCGGCGTGACCGTGCGGTCCATCGGGCCGAAGCCTTCCTGCTGGTAGCCGTTGAGATCCTCGGTGCGCGGATAGCCCGCCTGCACGCCAGCCTCCACCATCGCCTCAAACAGCGGGTTCACGCCCGGCTTCGAGGTGGTAACGCTCACCGGACCGTCGCCGCCGTGGTAGTCATTCGGGCCCACGTCGCGCGTCTCTGCCTTGCGGTAGTAGGGCAGGCAGTTGAGGTAGCTCCAGTGCTCCAGGCCCGGCTCTTTCGCCCAGTGGTCGAGATCCATCGCGTTACCGCGGATGTAGCACATGCCGTTGATCAGCGACGAGCCGCCCAGCCCTTTACCGCGTCCGCACTCCATGCGGCGGTTGTTCATGTACGGCTCTGGCTCGGTTTCGTACGCCCAGTTGTAGCGCTTGCCCTGCAAAGGGAACGCCAGCGCGGCGGGCATCTGGGTGCGGAAGTCAAAGCGGTAATCCGGCCCGCCCGCCTCAAGCAGCAGGACGGTGGTGTTCGGATCTTCAGTCAGTCGCGTTGCCAGGACGTTGCCGGCAGAGCCGGCCCCGATAATGATGTAGTCAAATTGCAAATAAACCTCCCGGTTAAAATATGGACTGGAATTTACCCATCTCAACCTGGATGGACTTCACTTGGGTGTAGCTCTGCAGCGTCATCACACCGTTCTCGCGGCCAATGCCGGAGTGTTTGTAGCCGCCGACCGGCATCTCTGCGGCGGATTCACCCCAGGTGTTGATCCAGCAGATGCCCGCTTCGAGCTGATGAATAGCGCTGTGGGCGCGGTTCAGGTCGGCAGTGACGATGCCCGCCGCCAGCCCGTAGTCGGTGTCGTTGGCGCGGCGAATGGCTTCTTCATCGGTTTCATAGGTGAGGATGGACATCACCGGGCCGAAGATCTCTTCGCGCACGATGGTCATCTCGTCGGTGCAGTCGGTGAACACGGTCGGGGCGACCCACGCGCCGTTGTCAAAGCCGTCGCCCTTCAGCACGTCGCCGCCGCACAGCACGTGGGCGCCTTCCTCTTTGCCTTTGGCGATGTAGCGCATCACGCTGTCGCGGTGCGGGAAGCTGACCATCGGGCCGAAGTTGGTACGTTCATCGAACAGATCGCCTGCGCGGATGCGGCCCACGCGCTCAACGATTTTCTGCTCAAACGTTGCTTTAAACTTCGCGGGCACGAACACGCGGGTGCCGTTGGTGCACACCTGGCCGGAGCTGAAAAAGTTCGCCATCATGGCGATGTCTGCCGCGAGATCCAGATCCGCATCGTCAAAAATAATCAGCGGGGATTTGCCGCCCAGCTCCATCGTCACCTCTTTCAGGGACGAGGCCGCCGAGTTGGCCATCACCTTTTTGCCGCTGGCGACGCCGCCGGTGAAGGAGACTTTCGCGATGCCAGGATGCTCGGTCAGGTACTGGCCGGTTTCCGCGCCCACGCCCGGCAGGACGTTAAACACGCCGTCCGGCAGGCCCGCTTCGGTGTAGATCTCCGCAAGCTTCAGGGCGGTGAGCGGCGTCACTTCGCTTGGCTTGAAGATCATCGCGTTGCCTGCCGCCAGCGCCGGGGCCGATTTCCACAGGGCGATCTGGATCGGGTAGTTCCACGCGCCGATGCCCGCCACCACGCCCAGCGGCTCGCGGCGGGTGTAGACGAACGAGGTGTCGCGCAGCGGGATCTGGCTGCCTTCCAGCGCCGGGATCAGCCCAGCGTAGTACTCCAGCACATCCGCGCCGGTGACGATATCGACGGTTGAGGTTTCGGAATACGCTTTACCGGTGTCGAGGGTTTCCAGTTTCGCCAGATCGTCGTTGCGTTCGCGCAGGATGTCGACGGCGCGTCGCAGAATGCGCGAGCGCTCCATGGCGGTCATTGCCGCCCAGATTTTTTGCCCGCGTTTTGCGCTTTCCACGGCGCGGTCGACATCTTCTCGCCCGGCGGCCTGTACGCTCGCCAGAACTTCACCGTTGACCGGGTTGATGGTCTCGAAGGTGCGACCGCTGGTGGCGGATGTATAACCACCATTGATATAAAGCTGCTGTTCTGCCATTCGGGACATAAATTCTCCTCGGTTATTCGGTCGGTAAATGCTGGCTGATAAAGTGGCTGGTGAGCGACTGCGCCAGGGTTTTGTCCAGCGGCTTGCCGCTCAGCGCGGCGCGCAGCCACAGCCCGTCGATCAGCGCCGCGAGCCCGTAGCCCGCCTCTTCAGCCTGTTCACGCGGCAGCTCGCGGCGGAACTCGTACACCAGGTTTGAGAGCAGGCGGCGGCTGCTGACCTGCTGCAGGCGATAGAGCATCGGCTGGTGCATGCTGCTTGCCCAGAAGGCCAGCCAGGCCTTCATCGCCGCGCCGCTGACCTGGGTTTCATCGAAGTTGCCGCTGACAATCGCCTGCAGGCGCTGCTCCGCGCTGCCGCCCGGCAGGGCGTGTAAACGGCTCAATACCGCGTCGCGCAGCTGGCCGGTAATGTCGCGCATGGTCGCTTCCAGCAGGCCGTTTTTGTCTTTGAAATAGTGACTGATGATCCCCGTGGACACGCCCGCCCGACGGGCGATTTGCGCGATGGTCGCATCGTGCATGCCCACTTCATTAATTGCTTCCAGCGTGGCGTCGATAAGCTGCCTGCGCCGGATCGGCTGCATCCCCACTTTGGGCATTTTTGCCACTCCATTCATCAGCGTTGGTTATATATTAAAGCGGTTTTTGATTGGACGTTCAATATAAAATGTGTCTTAATTGTTGCGGATTTGGATTTTAATAGTTACAAAAACAGTGAGGATACTGGATGACAGACCTTTCACAGGACAGAGAAAAAGACAAAATCAACCCGGTCGTTTTTTATACTTCCGCCGGGCTGATTTTGTTGTTTTCCCTGACGACGATCTTCTTTCGCGATTTTTCTGCCGAGTGGATTGGGCGCACCCTGAACTGGGTGTCGAAGACCTTCGGCTGGTACTACCTGCTGGCGGCGACGCTCTACATTGTTTTCGTGGTTTGCATTGCCTGTTCGCGCTTTGGGTCAGTGAAGCTCGGGCCAGAGCAGTCCAAGCCCGAGTTCAGCCTGCTGAGCTGGGCCGCGATGCTGTTTGCCGCGGGCATCGGCATCGACCTGATGTTCTTCTCCGTGGCGGAACCGGTCACGCAGTATATGCAACCGCCGGAAGGGGCAGGGCAGACGATGGAGGCCGCGCGCCAGGCCATGGTCTGGACGCTGTTCCACTACGGCCTGACGGGCTGGTCGATGTATGCCCTGATGGGCATGGCGCTCGGATACTTTAGCTATCGTTATAATTTGCCCCTTACCATCCGCTCCGCGCTGTATCCGATTTTCGGTAAAAAAATTAACGGCCCGATTGGCCACAGCGTTGATATCGCGGCGGTGATCGGCACCATCTTTGGTATCGCCACCACGCTCGGGATTGGCGTGGTGCAGCTCAACTACGGGCTGAGCGTGCTGTTTGACATCCCGGACTCGATGGCGGCCAAAGCGGCGCTGATTGCGCTCTCCGTTATTATCGCCACCATTTCGGTGACCTCAGGCGTCGATAAGGGCATCCGCGTGCTCTCCGAGCTGAACGTGGCGCTGGCGCTGGGGCTTATCCTGTTCGTGCTGTTTATGGGCGACACCTCGTTCCTGCTCAATGCCTTAGTGCTTAACGTGGGCGACTACGTAAACCGCTTTATGGGCATGACGCTGAACAGCTTCGCCTTCGACCGTCCGGTGGAGTGGATGAACAACTGGACGCTGTTCTTCTGGGCGTGGTGGGTGGCGTGGTCGCCGTTTGTTGGCCTGTTCCTGGCGCGTATTTCGCGCGGGCGCACCATCCGCCAGTTCGTGATGGGCACGCTGATTATTCCGTTCACCTTTACCCTGCTGTGGCTGTCGATTTTCGGCAACAGCGCGCTGCACGAGATCATCCACGGCAACGCGACCTTCGCACAGGAAGCGATGGCGCACCCGGAGCGCGGCTTCTACAGCCTGCTGGCGCAGTACCCGGCGTTTACCTTTAGCGCCTCCGTGGCGACCATCACCGGTTTGCTGTTCTACGTCACCTCGGCGGATTCCGGCGCGCTGGTGCTGGGCAACTTCACCTCGAAGCTCAAGGACATCAACAGTGATGCGCCGAACTGGCTGCGCATCTTCTGGTCCGTCGCCATCGGCCTGCTGACGCTCGGCATGCTGATGACCAACGGCATTTCGGCGCTGCAGAACACCACGGTGATCATGGGCCTGCCGTTCAGCTTCGTCATCTTCTTCGTGATGGCCGGGCTGTATAAATCGCTCAAGGTGGAAGACTACCGCCGCGTCAGCGCGAGCCGCGACACCGCGCCGCGTCCGATGGGGGCGCAGGACAGGCTGAGCTGGAAGAAACGCCTCTCGCGCCTGATGAACTACCCTGGCACGCGCTACACCAAACAGATGATGGAGACGGTCTGCTTCCCCGCAATGGAAGAGGTGGCACAGGAGCTGAAGCTGCGTGGTGCTTACGTGGAGCTGAAAAACCTGCCGCCGGAGGAGGGCGAGACCCTGGGGCACCTGGATCTGCTGGTGCACATGGGCGACGAGCAGAACTTTGTCTATCAGATTTGGCCGCAGCAGTACTCGGTCCCCGGTTTTACCTACCGGGCGCGCAGCGGGAAATCGACCTACTACCGGCTGGAGACCTTCCTGCTGGAGGGGAGCCAGGGGAATGATTTGATGGATTACAGCAAGGAGCAGGTGATAACGGATATTCTGGACCAGTATGAACGGCACCTGAACTTTATCCATCTGCACAGGGAAGCGCCGGGTAATAGCGTGATGTTCCCGGATGTTTAAACGGATTCTTAAAATACCTTTAGGCTGTATATAAATACAGTTATTTGGCGCAGTATTACTCAAGGAAGAGTAACCATGCAGCAAGAGCCTGGTGCTGAAGCATTCGGGCTTTTGCTGCGTTTAGGGAAGGAACTATGGATGAGTCATGCGATAGAGTTTATCGAAACATCACTCTTTACCCGACAGATTAAAAGCATTGCTACGGATGATGAATTAAAGGATCTGCAAAAGGAACTCATTGCCTGGCCTGATAAAGGCGATCTTATCATGGCCTATCCAAAATGCATAAAGGACAGCCTGACAGAAGCAGAGAAAGTAGAACTTAAAAAGCTGACTTCTGTTCTGAAAAATACGGCTTCCAATGCCGTAAATGAAAGGTGTACTATGTACCCCAATCAGGCAGGTGGAGGCTGATAATGAGTATCTTTGATGAATTAAAATCTTCGCTTGAAGAGGCCGTTGAGATCCATAGCGGAAGGAAAGCCGCTTCCAGAGTAACCCGCTATGAAGTTGCAGATGTGCGCGCAATCAGAGAGCAGCTCAATATCACGCAAAGTGAGATGGCGAAGGCGCTTGGCACTAGCGTCGATACGATAAAAAGCTGGGAGTCCAAACGCCGTAACCCAACCGGACTTGCGGCGAAGGTACTTAATGTGATTCAGGCGAATCCTGCGTTTTATAAGGCACTTGCCGGGCAGTAAGCAACCCTTTATGCCGGGTGGCGCTGCGCTTACCCGGCCTACAAAACCACTTTTCCGCAGGCCTGATAAGCGAAGCGCCATCAGGCTTTGAATGTGGATTGGGACTGTAGGGCAATATTTTCTTCATGTAAAATTTTCATCTTATTTTTCTTTTTGCGCGGGTTTCATCCATGCATCGCCATAAAGAATATTGCCTTTCGCATAATTCCACTGAATACCCCGGAATCTAAGTCCAACCACTTCATGCATATTCGGCGCTGAGCTGCCCGGGTAATAGACATGCGTGAAGTCTAGGGATGAGATCACCACGCTATCAAGCGTAATGGTGTAGATCTCTCTTTCTGCTCCCGCTTCAACAATTTCATAATATTTGATAATGGCTTTTTGCAGGCGTCTGCCCTCGCAGGCGGCAACGGCAAGATAAGGACTCACTTTATCTAATTGCTTATGCAGAGTAACCGGGCCATGCTGCCGTGTTCCGGTCATATTTCCGGTATGACTGTCCACTGCCTGCTTTATGCCGTAACTGCTGTTCATGATTTCAATAGCACCTTCCCGGCCTGGCATCAAACAATCGCCCTGAATGAGCATTCCATTCTCATCATAGAGAAATAAGTAAGCGGGTAATGACATTATAATCCTCCCAGATTAGTTAGTTGCCCGTCGTTATCGATAAAAAACTCATGTTCATAATCTGCGCCATTCAGGCCATAGTTGATTACGTAGGTGTATCCATATTTCCAATTGATATCTATGCAATTATCAGGGTAGTTAAGATTCAATTGTTTCCTTCCGGAACCAGTGACGATGGTTATATCGCTACCTTCACTAGAGTAAATTGTATAATAATTAAGTTTGTCTTTTTTATTTACGCTAAAACAGAGATAATCTCCATTAATATACGTGGCTCTGGGATATGGTGCACGTTTGCCTCCCGGACAGCCCGTCAGTAAAATGCATAAACTAAGCAAGGTAATTATTTTTTTCATCCAGGAAAACCTCTCAAAATTGTTTGGTATTTCTGAAGAAGATAATAAATAGTCTCATTCCGGTTAAAATCACGATATTCAAATAAATGCTCATTGTTTGTTAAACCATGGTATTTCAATAACCAATAGTCACTTACTATTGATGCCTGTTGCTCTAAACCATAATGCAATAGATCTGCTTTATCTAAGCTGTATGAATAATCAGCAATGCCAGAAAATAATCCCCTGGTTCTGACAAACATACCTTTTTGCGTCTGCCAGACGTGCATCATTTCATGCATGAATCGATGCTGTTTTCGGAGGCTTTTCTCTAACGAAAAATCCGGCGAATACGTTTCCTCTCTGTACCACATTTCCCCGTTGGGACTCATCGCCACATCAACCGGTTGCAAATTAAAAGGAAGATAACTTTCCCTGTGCACCCAAACCCGATGATAGCGAATGCTGTAACCGTAAAGCGTCTTCGCCAGAGCGATTTCACCAACAGTGAGCTGTCGGACCCCTCCCGGATTAATCGGGGTTCCCGATGTGGGATGAATTCTTTCATTAACCGGCATGTCAATTCCACTTATTTAATATGGGTATTGACCATAAATCATACTCTTGACCGTGGGAGAAAAAAGAACGCACTTTTCCTAAAACTTCTCCTGCACGCCCTTCATTGACATAACTTTAATGATAACTATTTTCATTAAAATATAGCCTGTGCTATACCTTATAGCACGGGCTAATTTTGCTTTGAATTTAAACACCTCTGGAGACTTCTGCAATGCACCCACTGCAAGGATTGAAGCGTCTGTTGCTCGGCGCGCTGCTCATGACTGCGACCACTACCGGCGCGCTGGCGGCTGAAAAGTTTCAGGTCATCACCACCTTTACCGTTATCGCCGATATGGCGAAAAACGTGGCGGGTGACGCCGCAGACGTGACCTCCATTACCAAGCCGGGCGCGGAAATCCACGAGTACCAGCCTACGCCGGGGGATATCAAACGCGCGCAGAAGGCGCAGTTGATCCTGGCGAACGGCATGAATCTGGAACTGTGGTTCCAGCGTTTTTATCAGCACCTGAACGGCGTGCCGGAGGTGATTGTCACCAAAGGTATTACCCCGATGGGGATTGGCGAAGGGCCGTATAACGGCAAGCCCAACCCGCACGCGTGGATGTCGCCGGACAACGCCCTGATCTACATCGACAACATCCGCGACGCGCTGGTGAAGTACGATCCGGCCAACGCGCAGACGTATCAGCGCAACGCGGAAGCCTACAAGCAGAAGATCACTGCCACCCTCGAACCGCTGCGTAAGCAGGTCGCGGAGATCCCGGAAGACAAACGCTGGATGGTAACCAGCGAAGGGGCATTCTCTTATCTGGCACGGGATCTGGGCATGAAAGAGCTTTACCTGTGGCCGATCAACGCCGATCGGCAGGGCACGCCGCAGCAGGTGCGCAAGGTTATCGATCTGGTTAAAAAACATCACATCCCGGCGGTGTTCAGCGAAAGCACGGTCTCGGATAAGCCCGCCCGTCAGGTGGCGCGTGAAACCGGCGCCCATTACGGCGGCGTGCTGTACGTTGACTCCCTGAGCGCGGAAAACGGCCCGGTGCCGACCTATATCGATCTGCTGAACGTCACCACCCGCACGCTGGTGCAGGGCATCCGTGACGGCATGAAGGAGTAACCATGCACAAGGGGATTGTTGTCACAGACGTGACCGTGACCTACCGCAACGGCCACACGGCGCTGCGCGATGCGTCGTTCAGCGTGCCGGGCGGATCGATTGCCGCGCTGGTGGGGGTGAACGGTTCAGGCAAGTCCACGCTGTTTAAGGCGGTGATGGGCTTTGTGCGGGCGGCGAGCGGCACTATCACCATTCTGGGGCTGCCGCCTCACCGGGCGCTGCGTCAGAATCTGGTCGCCTACGTGCCGCAGTCGGAAGAGGTTGACTGGTCGTTTCCGGTGCTGGTTGAAGACGTGGTGATGATGGGCCGCTACGGCCATATGGGTTTCCTGCGCCGACCTAAAGCGCGCGACAGGCAAATAGTGACCGACGCCCTGAAGCGCGTGGATATGCTCGAGCTGCGCCACCGGCAGATTGGCGAGCTCTCCGGCGGGCAGAAGAAGCGCGTGTTTCTGGCGCGGGCGATTGCCCAGCAGGGCGAGGTGATCCTGCTCGACGAGCCGTTTACCGGCGTGGACGTCAAAACCGAAGCCAGGATCATCACCCTGCTGCGGGAGCTGCGCGACGAGGGCAAAACCATGCTTGTCTCGACCCACAATTTAGGTTCAGTCACAGAGTTTTGCGATTACACGGTGATGGTCAAGGGCACCGTGCTGGCGAGCGGCCCGACGGACACCACCTTCACCGCCGAGAACCTTGAGCGCGCCTTCAGCGGCGTGCTGCGCCACGTGGTGCTCAGCGGCTCGGAAGATCGCATTATTACCGACGACGAACGGCCGTTTGTGACCCACCGACAGGAGGCCAAATGAACGCGCTTCTCGAACCCTTCGGCTACGAGTACATGCTCAACGCGATGTGGGTCTCGGCGATGGTGGGCGGGCTGTGCGCGTTTCTCTCCTGCTATCTGATGCTCAAAGGCTGGTCGCTGATCGGCGATGCGCTCTCGCACTCCATCGTGCCGGGCGTGGCGGGAGCGTACATGCTCGGGCTGCCGTTCTCGCTGGGGGCGTTCCTGTCGGGCGGGCTGGCGGCGGGGAGCATGCTGTTTCTCAACCAGCGTAGCCGCCTGAAAGAGGACGCCATCATCGGGCTGATCTTCTCCTCCTTTTTCGGGCTCGGGCTGTTTATGGTCTCGCTCAACCCGACCTCGGTGAATATTCAGACCATCGTGCTCGGCAATATTCTCGCCATCGCCCCGGAAGATATCGTCCAGCTGGCGATTATCGGCGCGGTGTCGATGGTTATCCTGCTGTTCAAATGGAAAGATCTGATGGTGACCTTTTTTGATGAGAACCACGCCCGCGCCATCGGCCTGCGTCCTGAACGTCTGAAGATCCTCTTCTTTACCCTGCTGGCGGTCTCCACCGTGGCGGCGCTGCAAACCGTCGGGGCGTTTCTGGTGATCTGTCTGGTGGTCACCCCCGGCGCGACCGCGTGGCTGCTCACCGACCGCTTCCCGCGCCTGCTGATGATTGCCGTCGCCATTGGCAGCATCACCAGCTTCCTCGGCGCGTGGGCCAGCTATTATCTGGACGGCGCCACCGGCGGCATTATTGTCGTCGCCCAGACGCTGCTGTTCCTGCTGGCGTTCGTCTTTGCGCCGAAGCACGGTCTGCTCGCCAGCCGCCGTCGCGCGCGGGAGGCACACCCATGATGGCAATCCTCCTTGAACCTTTCCAGTTTGCGTTTATGACTAACGCGCTGCTGATTTCACTCCTGGTGGCCGTGCCCTGCGCGCTGCTGTCCGTTTTCCTGGTGCTGAAAGGCTGGGCGCTGATGGGCGACGCCATGAGCCACGCGGTGTTTCCCGGCGTCGTGCTGGCCTGGATAATGGGCCTGCCGCTGGCGCTGGGTGCGTTCGTGGCCGGTCTGTTCTGCGCGGTTGCCACCGGCTACCTGAAGGACAACAGCCGCATCAAGCAGGATACGGTCATGGGGATCGTCTTTTCCGGCATGTTCGGCGCTGGCCTAATCCTCTATATCGCCGTCAAGCCAGAGGTGCATCTCGACCACATTTTGTTCGGCGATATGCTGGGCATTAACGGGATGGACATTCTGCAAAGCGGGATCGTGGCGGGGCTGATCGCGCTGGTGATTGGCCTGAAGTGGCGGGACTTTCTGCTGTTCTGCTTTGACTATCAGCAGGCTCAGGCGAGCGGCCTGCGCACCCGCTGGCTCCACTATGGTTTACTGTGCATGGTGTCGCTGACCATCGTGGCGACGCTGAAGGCGGTGGGGATTATTCTGTCGATTTCACTGCTGATCGCGCCCGGCGCGGTAGCGGTGCTCATCACCCGGCGCTTCCACATGGCGCTGCTGGTGGCGGTCGCCGTTTCAGCCATCGTGTCGGTTAGCGGCGTGTATGCCTCGTTTTATCTCGACAGCGCGCCTGCACCGACCATTGTGGTGCTGTTCGCGGCGGTGTTTATCGTGACGTTTGGGGTTACCAGCGTGAAGGCCCGTCGGCAGGAGAGCGTGACAGCAGGGCGATAGCTTGCTCGCCCTGCTGCTGCCAGTGCAGGGTGAAGGTGGCGCCTTCGTTAAAGCCTGCCAGTTGACGGGTCAAGGCCAGCGTAAGCGTCTTATCGTCGAGCATGGTGACGCGGGCGCTGTCAAATCCCATCCAGGCCTGAACCCGCGGAAAGAGGGCCTTGAACAGGCTCTCTTTGGCGCTGAACGCCAGCGTCAGGGCGAGGGCAAACGGGTATCCCGAGTGGGAAAGCACGCGCTCTTCCCGGGCATCAATGACGCCGTCTTTAATTTCTCTGGCTTCATTTTCGGGCAGGATGGTTTCGCAGTCGATGCCGATAAGCGCGAGTCTGTCGCGAACCACCACCGCCATGGCCTGCGTGCCGCTGTGGGTGATGCTGCCGGAAACGCCCTCCGGCCAGAGCGGTTCCCCGCTGGGGCCGATCGCGGGAATGGTGCGATCGTTCAATGCGTGCGCGGCAGCGATGCGTCCGGCGAGATGGTCGGCCTTGCGCTTGCGTCCTGCGTCAGCGAGCTGTGCGTGATGGGGGAGCCAGAGGAGATCGGCGTCGGTGAAGGTGGCGGGGTCGAAGGTAATGCGGTGGAGGGTGTGGCCGGCGAGAGAATAAGTGCTGTGGGTGGTGTGCATGGTTTTCCCCTCACCCTGACCCTCTCCCCGGAGGGGAGAGGGAAGGATTGACTTCAGTGCCTTAAAAACGCGTATTCACGCTCATGTACCAGGTGCGACCCGGTTCATTATACGTATACGCACCCGCACCGTACATATACGCACCGGTGGTGGCATTTCCGGTCGTCTGGGCATTACCCGCGCGCCACTGACGCTTGTCGAAGACGTTGTCCACGCCGCCGGTCAGGCTGACGTTTTTGGTCATGTCCCAGGTCGCGCTCAGGCCAACGATGCTGTACGGGCTGATTTCGTCTTTCTCAGACCCGGTAACCGGCTGGCCTTTGTAGTTGTACTTCTTCGGCTGCTGCTTGCCGTACCAGGTAAAGGTCGACTGGAGCGAGACGTCCTGATGCACCTGCCAGCTCAGGGTTGAGTTCAGGGTGTACTCCGGAATGATCGACAAACGGTCGCCGGTCTCCTTGTTCTTGCTCTGCAGCATCCAGGTGATGTTGTTGGTCCAGTTAATCGTGTCGCTGACCGGCACGTTCAGGGAGCCTTCCAGACCTTCCACCACCGCCTTCGGCACGTTTTCCCACTGGTAGATGTCCGTCTGCACTTTACCGGACGAGGTGTGACCGATTGGCGCGTAGCCCGCTTCAATCTTGTCGCGGTAGTCGTTGCGGAACCAGGTCACACCCGCCAGCCAGCCGTCGCGTTTCCACTCCAGGCCAATCTCTTTGTTGATGCTGGTTTCGGCTTTCAGGTCGTCGTTGCCCATCATGTAGCAGCCCACGCCGTCAGAGCTTGCGTAGCAGCCCTGGCCTTTGCTGTAGAGCAGGTAGTTCGGGTTGGTCTGGTACAGGCTCGGCGCTTTGTAGGCGCGCGCGATCCCCATCTTCAGCGTGAAGTCATCCCCCAGAGCCTGCGACAGGTTAAGTGACGGGCTCCAGTTGTTGCCGACGATGGTGTGATGGTCGAAGCGCAGGGCAGGGGTCAGCATGGTGCTGTCGGTCAGCTCCATGTTGTTTTCGGCGAAAAGGGAGAAAATCTCCGCCGAGGTGTACGGGCTGCGGTCGTTGCTCATGCCCGGAATGGTGCCGCCCTGCAGGGTTTGCGAGAAGGAGGTGGAGTCCTTCATGCGCTGCTGGTTCCACTCGGTACCCAGAGTCAGGTTCTGGTTGACGAGGAAATCGATCGGCAGGTTGATTTCGCTGTGCAGCATCACGTCGGCCAGGTCGGTGTCGGTGAATTTATCGCTGTTGAACAGGCCTTCCGTACCGCCCGCCAGCCCTTCGCCCAGGCGGGAGTTGCGGGTGTGTTCGTACTGCGCCCAGTTGCTGGTGGTAATGCCGTTGTCCCAGCCGCCGTTCCAGGTCACCGCGAAGTTCTGGCGATAAATACGGTTAGTCTCTTTGCCGTAGTTTTTCTTCACCAGCGCGCTGTCGTTGTTGGTGTTCTGCGTATCGCCCGCATAGAGGTTGTTCTGGCGGCTGTAGCCCGCCTCAAACTCCAGAGACTGCATCGGTGCGAAGTCCCAGCGCACCACGCCGTTGATGTCTTTGTTCTCCACCCCTTCACGGCCCGCAGGGAGGGTGTTGGCGTAAGCGCCGGTACGCTCAGACTGGTGGCCCTGGTTGATGTCCCACGCGTCGGCCTGGGTCTTATCCAGGTTACCGAACATGCGGAAGCTGAAGTCGCCGCCCAGCGGGCCGCTGAGGCTGAAGTTGGTGCGTTTGGTGGAACCTTCGTCCTTGTGTTCAGGCGCGTTCAGGTAGGTGTTCCAGGAGCCGTGCCACTGGTCGTCGAATTTTTTGGTGATGATGTTCACCACGCCGCCTGCCGCGCCGTTACCGTAGCGTGCGGCTGCCGGGCCTCGAATGACCTCAATGCGCTCGATCATCTCCGGCGGCACCCAGCCGGTATCGCCGCGCGTATCGCGCTCGCCGCGCCAGCCCAGACGGATGGAGTTACGGCTGGTGACCGGCTTGCCGTCGATCAGGATAAGGGTGTTTTCCGGGCCCATGCCGCGAATGTCAATCTGGCGGTTGTTCCCGCGCTGGCCGCTGGTGGAGTTTCCGGTGAGGTTAACGCCCGGCATGGTGCGGATGATTTCCGCCACGTCGCGCGCGGGCGGGTTTTTGCGGATCTCGTCGGCGGTGATGGTGGAAACCCCGGGCGCCTGCAGGTTCTGCTCGGCGGCGGTGATCACCATGGTGTCTTCGTGCTGCGCGGAGGCGGTGTTGTCGTCTGCCATGGCGGGCAGCGCGACACCATAAATCCCTAAATTGACCAGCAAGGCCAGAGAGTGAATCTTCTTATTCATTGTACGTCCCGCTTTTATGGTTATTTAATGAACGCGCTTCCCACAGCGCGGGCATTACGCTATTGCAAATGCAAATAGTTATCAATAATATTATCAATAAAATTTGTCCTGAAACAAAAAAGTCTGTTAAACATGGGGTTATAAGGGTGACGGCGTTAACAACCGGAAGTGAAGCGTGGTGGCAGTCCAAAAACGGGCCGGAATGGAAGCCTGAACAAGGGAAATATCGCGTCACCTTCTGGTGGCGTGACCCGAAAGGCACGCAGAAAACGTCGGCAATCAAACGCGTTTGGCTCTACGTTACCGGCGTGACCGACCATCATCAGAATGCCCGCCCGCAATCTCTTGAACGCATTCCGGATACCGACGTCTGGCAGTGGCAGGGCGAGTTCAGCCCGGAATGGCGCGGCAGCTACTGTTTTATCCCCTCCGTAAATGAAAACGATTTTGCCGATACCGTGTTTGAAGGCCAGCAGCCGGACCGCATGGCGCTGCGCGAAGGCTGGCGCAGGCTGCTGCCGCACGCGGTTTCCGACCCGCTGAATCCGCAGAGCTGGCGCGGCGGGCGCGGTCATGCCGTC
The DNA here is from genome assembly GCF_034106185.1 of Enterobacter sp. 296B2. Taxonomy (NCBI): domain Bacteria; kingdom Pseudomonadati; phylum Pseudomonadota; class Gammaproteobacteria; order Enterobacterales; family Enterobacteriaceae; genus Enterobacter; species Enterobacter sp. 296B2. The sequence continues at coordinate 33,106 of NZ_JAWNCA010000038.1, forward strand.
TCGGCGCTGGAGATGCCGGACGCGCCCGTTCAGCCCGGCTGGAATCAGCCCAAAACGCCCTTCAAGGCGCCGATCTGCATTGAATGGGAAAGCGCGCGCCTGAAAAACCACCGTCGCGTCTGGATTTTCACCACCGGGGATGACGGCCCGGAACGTCCGCTGGCGGTGCTGCTCGACGGTCAGTTCTGGGCCGAAAGCATGCCCGTCTGGCCCGCGCTGGCGTCGCTTACCACCGAGCGCAAACTGCCGCCTGCGGTCTACGTATTAATTGATGCGATCGACATGGAACATCGCAGCCGCGAATTGCCCTGTAATCCTGATTTCTGGCTGGCGGTGCAGGAAGAACTTCTCCCTCATGTAAAACAGCTCGCGCCCTTCAGCGACCGCGCCGACCGTACCGTGGTCGCGGGCCAGAGCTTTGGCGGCCTCTCTTCGCTGTACGCTGGCCTTAACTGGCCGCAGCGATTTGGCTGCATCCTCAGCCAGTCCGGATCCTACTGGTGGCCGCACCGCGGCGGGCAGCAGGACGGGCTGCTCATCGAACAGCTTAAAGCGGGTGAAAAAAACGCACGCGGGCTGCGCATCATCCTTGAGGCCGGGCGTAACGAGCCGCTTATCTTCCGCGCGAACCAGGCGATTTACGCCGAACTCCGCGCGCAGCAGGTTTACTGGCGTCAGGTTGACGGCGGACACGACGCGCTTTGCTGGCGCGGTGGGCTGACGCAGGGGCTGATGACCCTCTGGCAGCCGCTTATTCAATAACGGAGTCTGTATGGAATTCAGCAATCCTTTCGATAATCCGCAGGGACAGTTCGCCATTTTGCAAAACGACCAGGGCCAGTACAGCCTGTGGCCGCAGCAGTGCGAACTGCCCGCGGGCTGGCGCGTGGTGTGCGAGGCACAGTCTCAGGAGGCGTGCCAGCAGTGGCTGGCCGAACGCTGGCGCACGCTTGAACCGTCCCATTTTGCGGAGGGGAGCGCATGAACCGTCTACCTCTCGTCGCCGCCCAGCCGGGTATCTGGATGGCGGAACAGCTATCCTCCCTGCCAAACGCCTGGAGCGTGGCGCACTACACTGAGCTGAAAGGCGATATCGACGCGCCGTTGCTGGCTAAAGCCATCGCTGAAGGCATGATGCAGGCCGATACCCTGCGGATGCGTTTTGCCGAGGATAACGGCGAGGTGTGGCAGTGGGTGGATGACACCGTCATTTTGCCGGAGCCACCTGTCGTTCGCGTTGATTCTCACGACGCCGCCGTGGCGCTGATGGAGGCCGATCTCAATCAAAACCTGCGCGTCGAGAGCGGCCAGCCGCTGGCGTTTCACCAGCTGATTCAGGTGGGTGAAAGCCACTGGTACTGGTATCAGCGCTATCACCATCTGGTGGTGGATGGCTTCAGCTTCCCGGCCATTACCCGCCAGATCGCCGCGATTTACGCCGCGTGGAAGAAGGGTGACCCGACGCCCGTATCCCCGTTTACGCCGTTTGCCGAAGTGGTGGAGGAGTACCAGCGCTACCGTCAAAGCGAGGCGTATCAGCGCGACGGCGCCTTCTGGGCAGAGCAGCGCAGGCAGCTTCCTTCTCCGGTCTCGCTCTCTTCCGCGCCGCTGCCGGGACGCGCCGCCACCACCGATATCCTGCGCCTGAAAATTGCAACGGACGCTCGCGCCTTTAGCCAGCTTGCGCAGGCGGCAGGGCAGGCGCAGCGCACCGATCTGGCCCTTGCGCTGGTGGCGCTGTGGCTGGGCCGCCTGACCGGGCGGTTGGATTACGCCGCCGGGTTTATCTTTATGCGCCGCATGGGCTCCGCCGCGCTGACCGCGACCGGACCGGTGCTCAACGTGCTGCCGCTGGCGGTGAATATCAACCCGCAGGAGAGCCTGCCGGCGCTGGCGCTGCGCCTCGCGAAACAGCTGAAAAAAATGCGCCGTCATCAGCGCTACGACGCCGAGCAGATCGTGCGCGACGGCGGGCGCGCCGCAGGCGACGAAGCGCTGTTTGGCCCGGTGCTGAACGTCAAGGTGTTCGATTATCAGCTGGATATCGACGGCGTGGAGGCCATCACCCACACGTTGGCAACCGGCCCGGTGAACGATCTGGAGCTGGCGCTGTTCCCGGACGAGCAGGGTGGCCTGAGTATTGAGATCCTCGCCAATAAACAGCGTTACGATGAAGTGACGCTCACCCGCCACGTCGCGCGTCTGAACGCGATGCTGCTGCAGTTTGCGGCCAACCCTGACCTGCGCTGTGGCGAAGTGGAAACCGTTTCAGCGCAGGAATACCAGCAGCTGGCGCGCATCAACGATACCGGGCTGGCGCTGCCGTCCACCACGCTGGCGGATCTGGTGGCGGAGCAGGCGAGCAAAACACCGGACGCCCCCGCGCTGGCGGACGCGCATATTGAGCTTAGCTATCGTGAGATGCGCCAGCAGGTGATCGCGCTGGCAAACCTGCTGCGCGCTCGCGGCGTGAAGCCGGGCGACAGCGTGGCAGTGGCCCTGCCGCGCTCGGTGTTCCTGACTCTGGCGCTGCACGGCATTGTCGAGGCCGGTGCCGCGTGGCTGCCGCTCGAGACCGGCTACCCGGATGACCGTCTGCGGATGATGCTGGAAGATGCCAAACCTTCGTTGCTCATTACCACCGACGAACAGCGTTCGCGCTTTAGCGATCTGCCGATTACGGCGTTTAGTTACAACACACTGTTACCGGCTGCGGAGGTGGAACCGCTGCGCCTGGCCAGGCCGGAGCAGACGGCGTACATCATCTTTACCTCCGGCTCGACGGGGCGCCCGAAAGGGGTCATGGTCGGCCATACCGCCATCGTTAACCGCCTGAAGTGGATGCAGGATCACTACCCGCTGGACGCGAAGGACGTGGTGGCGCAGAAAACGCCGTGCAGCTTTGACGTATCGGTGTGGGAGTTCTGGTGGCCGTTTATCGCCGGGGCGAAGCTGGTGATGGCAGAGCCGGACGCGCACCGCGATCCGCAGGCGATGCAGAGCCTCTTCGCGCAGTACGGCGTGACCACCACCCACTTCGTGCCGTCGATGCTGGCGGCCTTTGTCGCCTCGCTGACGCCGGAAAACGCTGCGTGCTGCAAAACCCTTAAGCAGGTGTTCTGCAGCGGCGAAGCGCTGCCGACCGAGCTGTGCCGCGAGTGGGAGCAGTTAACCCATGCGCCGCTGCATAACCTCTATGGCCCAACGGAAGCGGCGGTGGACGTCAGCTGGTATCCGGCTTATGGTCCCGAGCTGGCGGCGGTGGAGGGCAACAGCGTGCCGATCGGCTTCCCGGTGTGGAACACGGGGCTGCGCATTCTGGACGCGATGATGCGCCCGGTGCCGTTTGGCGTGGCGGGGGATCTGTATCTCACCGGCATTCAGCTGGCGCAGGGGTATCTGGGCCGTCCGGACCTCACCGCCAGCCGCTTTATTGCCGACCCGTTCGCTCCCGGCGAGCGGATGTATCGTACCGGTGACGTCGCCCGCTGGCTGGACAACGGGGCGGTGGAATATCTCGGCCGCAGCGACGATCAGTTAAAAATCCGCGGCCAGCGCATCGAGCTGGGCGAAATCGACCGGGCGATGCTCGCGCTGCCGGACGTGGCCCAGGCCGTCGCCCACGCCTGCGTGTTCAACCAGGCGGCGGCGACGGGAGGCGATGCCCGCCAGCTGGTGGGGTATGTGGTCTCCGAATCCGGTTTACCGCTGGACCGCGACGCGCTGCTGGAATCGCTCAAAGCCCAATTGCCGCCGCATATGGTGCCGGTGGTGCTGCTGCAAATCAGCACGCTGCCGCTCAGCGCCAACGGCAAGCTCGACCGCAAGGCGCTGCCGCTGCCGGAGCTGACCAGCAAAACCTCCGGCCGCGCGCCGGAGACGGAAACCGAAACCGCCGTTGCGCAGGCGTTCTCCGCCCTGCTGGGCTGTGAGGTCAACGATATCGAAGCCGACTTCTTTGCCCTCGGCGGACACTCGCTGCTGGCGATGCGCCTGGCGGCGCAGCTTAGCCGCGTGTTCGAGCGCAAGGTGACGCCGGGGCAGATTATGGTCGCCTCGACGGTGAGCAAGCTTAGCGCGCTGCTGGATTCACAGATGAGCGACGAGCAGGCGCAGCGTCTGGGCTATGAAACCCTTCTGCCGCTGCGCGAAGGCAGCGGCCCGACGCTGTTCTGCTTCCATCCTGCGTCCGGCTTTGCCTGGCAGTTTAGCGTGCTGGCGCGCTACCTCAGCCCGCGCTGGTCAATTACCGGCATTCAGTCTCCTCGACCAGAGGGGCCGATGCAGCAGTGTGCGGATCTGGATGGGGTGATTGAGCATCACCTGAATACGTTGCGTAAGCAGCAGCCACAGGGGCCATATTATCTGTTCGGCTATTCTCTCGGCGGCACGCTGGCGCAGGGCATTGCCGCCCGTCTGCGCGAGCTGGGTGAAGAGGTGGCCTTCCTCGGCCTGCTGGACACCTGGCCGCCGGAAACCCAGAACTGGGCGGAGAAAGAGGCCAACGGCCTCGACCCGGAGGTGTTGGCGGAAATTGAGCGCGAGCGCCAGGCGTTTATCGCCGCGCAGCAGGGGCAGGGCTCCAGCGAGCTGTTTAACGCTATCGAAGGCAACTACGCCGACGCGGTACGGCTGCTCACCTCGGCGCACAGCGCGCGGTTTGACGGCAAAGCGACGCTTTTTGTCGCCGAGCGGACGCGAACGATGAATCCGCAGGTCGCGTGGGCGCCGTGGGTGAGCGAACTGGAGGTGTACAGCCAGGACTGCACCCACGTGGATATCATTTCACCGAAGGCGTTTGAGAAAATTGGGCCAGTGTTGAAGGATATATTGGGGTAACGTCAAAAGCGCCGGGGGGGGGGGGGGGGGGGGGGGGGGGGGGGGGGGGGGGGGGGGGGGGGGGGGGGGGGGGGGGGGGGGGGGGGGGGGGGGCGCGCGCGCGCCCGGCCGCCCCAGGCGCCGCCACCCCCCCC
>NZ_JAWNCA010000039.1:0-35910 GCF_034106185.1 Enterobacter sp. 296B2
ATCCTACATCAAAAATGTTACCCTAACTTAAACACAAATTAAGCAGATTTAAATAATAACATTTTTAATTACATTCAAAAACGTCACTACCAATTATTTAATTACATCTAGAGCACAAATAAAATACGCAATTTAAAAATAAAAAAATCAATAAAAACAAGCCAATAAGAAAATAAATACATAATCCCCATCAATAAATTAATGCCCTCTTTACGACTTACCCCTTTATTTACGAAAGCTTAATTTGCACATTCACCGTTTTCTGGCTATATCATTTTTATATCCTCAAAACCAATTCCTCTATTAATTACAGGGTTTTATAAGGCAAAAATACGCATAGCAAACATTCTGTCTGATAAGTAATTACATTCGCTCTGATGTTGCCACTCTGAATCCTGGCGGGCATCGTTCGCTCTAAAAAAGACGGTGAGTGCTGTTTAATAAACAGTAACTCCGCCGGGGGCGCCCTTTACCTTCTCCAGAGATGGCTCGTCTTGCTCGTCGTTCACGATAACTCTGCTGGAGTAATACCTAAATGAGCCAAATCTCTGTTATATCAAAACTCACTGGCGTGGAAACGACTACGGAAGGCACACAGGTTACGCTGAGCCATTCCTCTATCGTTGAGCTTCATGTAGAGCGAGCCGATGTCTCCCACTTCGCGCGAAGTGGTAACGATCTGGTGGTGACCCTGCACTCAGGGGAAGTGATCACCCTTAAAAACTTCTACGTCACCGACGCGCAAGGCGTGAGCCAGCTGGTGCTCCAGGAGAGTGACGGTGCGCTATGGTGGATTGAAGATCCAACCGGAGCCGCTACGTACGAATCCATCGCCTCTACGGACGCGTTGCTGGCCGCATCCGGAAGCGATGCCGGTGGAGCCGCCATCTGGCCATGGGCACTGGGCGGCATTGTTGCAGCTGGCGGTATCGCAGCGGCGGCAAGCACCGGCGGTGGCGGAGGGGGAGACGACGACGATGGAGGTAACAGCAGCCCTACCCCCGGCTCGCCGGTCGATCCAACCAACCCGGATACAACACCGCCGAACGCGCCATCCAGCCTTCAGTTCTCGTCGGACGGTAAAAGCGTCACCGGTACCGCCGAGCCCGGCAGTACTATCACGCTGAAAGACGCGAACGGCAACGTCATTGGCACCGGGCAAACCGGCAGTGACGGCAACTTTACCGTGTCTCTCGGCACTCCGCTGACCAACGGCGAACAGGTGACCGCCACCGCGACGGATGCGGCCGGGAATACCAGCCAGGGCACAACGATTACGGCGCCGGATCTCACCGCACCCGATGCCCCGACCATCGGCAGCGTGACGGACGATGTTGATCCTCAAACGGGGTCGGTCACAAACGGCGGCAGCACCAACGATCCACGCCCGCAGCTCAGCGGCACAGCGGAGGCGGGCTCCACCGTGACCATCTATGACGGCGGAGTCGCGATTGGTACGGCGCTCGTCGCCAGCAACGGCACCTGGACATTTACCCCGTCAGCTGACCTGACTGAAAGCACCCACCAGATTACCGTGCGGGCAACCGACGCCGCCGGCAACCTCGGACCGGCCTCACCGGTATTTACCCTCACCGTTGATTTTACCCCGCCGACCACGCCAACCGCGATTGTGCTGACCGACGACACGGGTGCGATCAGAGGAACCATAACCGCTGGCACGCCTACCGACGCTTCAAAGCCGATCCTGGCGGGAACGGGCGAGCCCGGTGGAACAATCACTATCTACGATAACGGTGTGGCGATTGGAACCACGACGGTACTGCCGAACGGCACCTGGAGCGTCACGCCGAGCGGCCCGCTCCCGGACGGGACGCACTCGATAACCGTCGTTGAAACCGATGCAGCCGGAAACCAGAGTGCGGCCTCGGAGCCTATCATCTTCACCGTGGACACCACGCCGCCGCTGGCCCCCGGTGACCTCGTCGTTTCGAATGATGGCGGCACCATCACCGGCACCGCGGAACCTGGCAGCACGGTAACCATCCGTGAAGGCGACGCTATCCTTGGCACCCCGGTGGCCGACAGCGAGGGCAACTTTAGCCTGACGCTGACCCCGCCTAAGCTCAACGGCGAAATCCTGACCGCAGACGCCACCGACGCTGCGGGCAACACGGGGCCAGCAACCTCCGCAGCGGCGCCGGATATCACCCCACCGCAGGCGCCGGTTATCGTGTCGGTGATTGACGACGTACTGAACACAACCGGACCCGTGGAGCAGAATGGGCTGACCAACGACCGGGCGCCGACCCTGAACGGCACGGGCGAACCCGGTTCGACCATCACGATTTTCAACGGCAGCGATATCATCGGCACGGTGGCCGTCCCCTCATCCGGCCTGTGGAGCTTTACGCCGCCCTCACCGCTGGCCGATGGTACGTACGTGCTGACGACAACGGCGACGGATGCCGCCGGTAACCCGAGCGGACAATCGAACGCGTGGACCATTATCGTCGACGGGACTGCGCCAGCCGCCCCGGTCATTACGCAGGTGGTTGACGATGTTCCCGAACGTACCGGCTCGCTCGACCTCAATGAGACCACCAACGATTCAACCCCGACGCTCAGCGGTACCGCCGCAGCAAATGCCACGGTGACCATTCGCGTGGACGGGGTTGATATTGGTACGACCGTCGCCGATGGCCTCGGCGCGTGGAACTTTACTCCGGACATCCCCATCGCCGAGGGTCCCCATACCCTGACCGCCGTCGCGACCGACGCGGCAGGCAACATTAGCGACGTTTCCAACAGCTGGGGCATCACCATTGACAGCGTGGCCCCGGATGCGCCGGTCATTACCCAGGTAGTGGATGATGTGCCAGAGCGCCTCGGCGCGCTCAATCCTGGCGACAGCACCAACGACACCACGCCGACCATCAACGGCACCGCTGAGCCGGGCTCAACCGTCACCATTCGCCAGGACGGCGTCGATCTCATCACGGTCCCGGTCGACAGCAATGGCACGTGGTCCTTTACCCCCGCCACGCCGCTTGGCAACGGCACGTATACCTTTACCGCCGTCACCACCGACGGAGCGGGTAATACCAGCCCGGCGTCAGGCGGCTTTACCCTGACCGTCGATACCACGCCGCCAGCGGCGGCTACTATCGCCACCGTTACCGATGACGTCGGCGGTGTTAACGGGCCGCTCACCAGCGGCGACACCACCGACGACACCCAGCCGCAGCTGCAGGGCACCGCGCCGGCAGATACGGTAATCACCGTCTATGACGGCACCACCCTGCTCGGCACCGCGACCCTCGACGGCAGCGGCGGCTGGAGCTTTACCCCCGTTATCCCGCTTACCGACGGCCCGCACACGCTGACGGTGCATGCCACGGATGCCGCGGGCAATACCACCATCTCAACGCCGTTTGAACTGACGGTGGATACCGTCGCGCCTGCCACGCCGGATATCCCGGCAATCACCGTCAATCCTGACGGCACAGAAACGCCGCTGAACCCGGGAGAAACCACCCGCGACACCACGCCGACCCTGAGCGGTTCCGGCAATCCGGGCGATACCGTGACGATCTACAACGGTGGCGTCAAGCTTGATGACGTGCTCGTGGACGGCAACGGCAACTGGACCTGGACGCCAGCCACCCCGCTGCCTAACGGCACCTATGACATTACCCTGACCGTCACCAACATGGACGGCACGGGCAACGAAAGCGCCCCGTCCCAGCCGGTCACCATCACCATTGACACCGATGCGCCAGTCGCACCTGCAGCACCGGTGATTACCGACAGCGTCAGCCAGATAACCGGCCCCGTTCCCGATGGTGGAACCACCAACGATCCGCGCCCGGTCCTCAGCGGCACCGGTACGGCGAACGATGTTATTAACATTACTGACACCGTCAACGGCACTCCGACCGTCGTGGGCACCGTCACGGTAGACAGCAACGGCAACTGGAGCTGGCGTCCTGACAGTAATATTGGGGAAGGTACCCACGTCTACACCGCCACCGCCACCGATGAGGCGGGCAACGTCTCTGACGCTTCGCCGGCGATTACGATTACCGTGGATACCGTAGCACCGGATGTCCCGGTATTTGACGCCGTCGGGGGCCAGCCGAATGGAGGCTTAATCACCGATGCGACGCCAACCGTCGGAGGAACCGGCACGACTGGCGACACGGTCATCGTCTACAACAATGGCGTTGAGTTGGGCCGTGTCGATGTCGTTAACGGAGAATGGAGCTTTGTGCTGCCAACACAAGCGGATGGCCTGCTGAACATCACCGTTGCGGGCGTAGACGCGGCGGGTAACGTCAGCGCGCCGAGCCCGGTCATTAGCGTCACGCTCGATACCGTTGCGCCTGAGATCCCCGTCATTAGCGCCGTCGATAACAGCCTGCTGTCCAACAACGTGCTTTATACGAACGACGGCACGCCGACCCTTACCGGCACCGGTGAACCAGGCGCTACCGTTATCGTCTCCGTAGACGGCGCGCCATCTGCCGTGCCGGTCACCGTGCAGCCGGATGGCACCTGGAGCTGGACTGCAGACGCGACGCTGGCGGATGATACATACGTCTTCACTGTCGCTTCCAGCGATCCGGCGGGTAACCTCTCAGGCAGTTCAGCGCCGCTGAGCGTGACGGTCGATACCGTCGCTCCGGCCAATCCGGGCAACATGAGTCTGCCTGAGACAGGCACACCGCTGACCGGTACCGGCGAAGAGGGAAGTACCATTACCGTTAAGGACAGCGGTGGCACGATCATTGGTACCGGAGTTGTCGGCAGCGACGGCAGCTTCTCCATTGCGCTGAGCCCGGCGCAGCTGGATCCAACCACGCTGACCGTGACCGCCACGGACGCCGCAGGCAATCCAAGCGCCGATGTGCCTTTTATCGTCACCGACTCGCCGCTTGAGCTGCCGCAGGTGCCCGTCATCACGGCAATCGTCGATGACGCGGACCCGGTCACCGGCGATGTGAAAGGCAAAACCACCAACGACACCACGCCAACGCTTACCGGTACGGCCGAAGCGGGCAGCGTGATTACTATCTATCAGGACGGTAGCACGACGCCATTGACAACGGTGACCGCCGACGGCAGCGGCAACTGGAGCTATACGCCAGCCGCGCTTGGTGAAGGGCTGCATACCTTCGAGGTGACCGCGACCCTCAACGGTGCCACCAGCGGCCGCTCTCCGGCGGCCAGCGTGACCATCGATCTTACCGCCCCGGGTACACCAACCATTGGCTCGGTCATTGACGACGTGGGTCCTGTCACCGGTCCGCTGACCAGCGGCCAGACCACCAACGACAGCCAGCCGACCCTCACCGGCACCGGCGCGGTGGGTGATACCATCTCCATCTACAACAACGGCGTGCTGCTGGACAGCGTGGTGGTCGGTAATACCGGCACCTGGAGCTACACCACGCCCGCTCTGCCAGAAGGCAGTAATGTTCTGACCATCCGCGAGACCGATCCGGCGGGAAATCAGAGCGGTCCTTCGGCGGACTTCACCCTCGTGGTGGATACCCTTTCCACTACGCCGGTCATCACCAGCGTAACGGATAATGTGGGCAATACCGCCACCCCGGTAGCCAGCGGCAGCGAAACGAACGACGCCACGCCAACTCTTACAGGGACCGCGGACGCGAACAGCGTGGTGACCATTTTCGATGGCGCTACCCAGATTGGCGTGGTTACGGCGGATGGCACCGGCGCGTGGAGCTTTACGCCAGAGACCGCACTCATCGAAGGCTCGCACAGCTTCACCGTCCTGGCGACCGACCCGCAGGGCAACGTCAGCGAAGTCTCAGCCCCATGGAGCGTGGTGGTTGACCTCACGGCACCAACGGTTCCAACGCTGGATACGGTGAGTGATAACGTCCCTGGCGGCGTCACGGGCAACCTCACCAGCGGGCAGGCAACCAACGACAACACCCCAACGATTAGCGGCACCGGACAGGCAGGCAGCACTATCCACATCCTGAATAACGGTACGCAGATTGGTACGGCGACCGTCGACGGAACCGGTAACTGGTCCTTCACCCCCACCACGCCGCTGGACGACGGCAGCTACTCCCTGCGCGCGTACGCAACGGATGCCGCGGGCAACGCCTCGGCTAACTCGTCGGTCTTCGCCTTCACCGTCGATACCGCAGGCCCCGGCGTGCCGCTGGTAACCAGCGTGATTGACGATGTCGCACCGACCACGGGGACGCTCACGTCGGGTAACAGCACCAACGACGCGCGTCCGACCTTCAACGGCACGGCCGACGTAGGTTCTACAGTGCACGTGATTGTTGATGGCAACGAAATTGGCACCGCCGTGGTCAACGCCCAGGGCAACTGGACCTTCACACCGGGTACCGATCTGCCCGACGGACCGCATGCCATCACCTTCAATGCCACCGACGCGGCGGGCAACGCGGGTACGGCAACGGCACCGTTTAACCTGACGGTGGATACGGGCGTGCCGTCTGCGCCGGTCATTTCAGCCGCGGCAGATAACGTGGGCAGTATTCAAACCCCGCTTACTTCCGGGCAGAGCACCGACGACACCACGCCAACGCTGAGCGGCACCGCGACGGCCAACGCCACGGTCACTGTCTATGAAAACGGTCAGCCAGTCGGCACCGCACTGGCAGACGGTACCGGCGCATGGAGCTTTACGCCGTCCGCACCGCTGGCCGCTGGTAGCCACACCTGGACCGCCACGGTGACCGATGCCGCCGGGAACGTCAGCCCCGCCTCGCCGGGCTTTACGCTGGTTGTCGATACCACGGCACCCACCGCGCCGGTTATCAGCCAGGCGATAGACGATGTGGGGACCATTACCGGTCCAATCACATCCGGGCAGACGACCGACGACACCGTACCGCGGCTGGTTGGCACCAGCGAACCGTTTGCCACCGTGAATATCTATGAGGGAACCACGCTGGTCGGAACGGGCATCGCAGACGGCAGCGGCAGCTGGAGTATCTTACTCAATACCACGCTGACAGAGGGTGCGCACAGCTTCACCGCGCAGGCCACGGATGCCGCAGGCAACACCAGCGCGTCGTCAGCCAGCTTCAGCCTGACGATTGATACCACGCCGCCAGCGCTGCCGGTGCTCACCAGCATCCTCGATGATGTCGGCAATGCGGCAACGCCGATAGCAGACGGTGGAACAACCAACGACGCGCAGCCAACCCTCAGCGGTACGGCAGAAGCGGGTTCTACGGTGAAAATTTTCGATAACGGCGTGCAGATTGGCAGCGTAACGGCCACCGGCGGGGCATGGAGCTTTACGCCTTCCCCGGCGCTGGGCAACGGCTCGCACAATTTGACCTTTACCACCACCGATGCCGCAGGCAACGCCAGCGCGCCAACCGCCGGGTATACCATTAACGTTGATACCCTTGCTCCGACCGCGCCGGTCATTAGCTCGGTAGTTGATGATGTGGGCAGCGTCATCGGACCGGTAACCGGCACCACTCCGACCAACGATACGCGCCCAACGCTGAGCGGGACCGCCGAAGCGAACGCGACGGTACGGATCTACGATGGCATCACGCTGGTGGGCACCGTCACCGCCGATGCCAACGGCAACTGGACGCTGCCAGAAACCACCACGCTGACGCAAGGCACCCATAACTTCACCGCCACGGCCACCGATGCCGCAGGCAATACCAGCCCGGCATCGGCCGTGACGACGGTGATCGTCGATCTTACCGCCCCAACGGCCCCGACAGGGACCTTTAACGCCGACGGTAGCGTATTAACCGGGAATGCTGAAGCAGGCAGTACCGTCACGATCCGTCTCCCGGACGGTTCAACGGTAACGACCACAGCGGGCAGCAACGGCACCTACAGCTACACCTTCGTTAACAAGCAGACAGAAGGCCAGACGCTGCAAATCACCGCCACCGACGCGGCGGGCAACGTCTCGCAGCCCGGCTCGGCGCTCGCGCCGGTGGTGCCACTCTCTGCCAGCAATAACGTCGAAGAGCTGGAGCTCAGCACCACGGCCACCGTAACCAACAGCCAGTACAGCGACTACGGCTTCCTGCTGGTTGGTGCCGTGGGCAACGTCCTGACGCTGCTCGGTAATGACTCCGCTCAGGTGAACTTCACCGTGGGCAGCGGCGGCAGCGCGGACATCGTCGTGAACGCCAACGCCACGGGGGCCGTGCTCTCTCTGCTCAACACCCTTGAGCTGGTGGTACAGCGCTTTGACACCGTTAACAACACCTGGACTACCGTAGTCGATACCGGACAGCCGCAGTTTGCCGACCTGCTGACCCTGGGGGCCACAGGCGTTTCGCTGAACCTGACCGGGCTGGCGGACGGCAACTACCGCGTGCTGAGCTATAACACCAACCTGCTGGCAACCGGCTCCTACACCAGCCTCGACGTGGCGGTGAAAGAGACCGGGCCGGGCACCGTTACGGGCGACACCAGCCTCGGCGGTAACGTGATCACCGACGTTGACCCAACCGCAGGCAGCGACAACGCTCCGGCAGGGGCAACGGTCACGGCCGTCACTAACGCCCAGGGTGTCACCACCAGTGTCACTGCCGACGGCACGGTGATCCAGGGTCAGTACGGTACGCTGACCATTAACCGCGACGGCAGTTACACCTACGATCTGACCAACACCAGCGCATCGGTGATTGGCCGGACGGAGAGCTTCAGCTACACCATCACCCATAACGGCGTCAGCGCGTCGGCGAATCTGGTGCTATCGCTGGGCAGCGGTACCGCCACCAGCGGTATTGTCGCGGTTGACGATACGAACTCGCTGACCTTCGATACCACCGTCAACGCGATTGACAACGGTACGTCGTCCCAGGGCGGCTTTACCCTGGTGGGGATCAATCTCGGCAACACGCTGGGGCTGAACCTGCTGGACGATATGACCAACCCCATCATCTATAACGTGGAGGAAGGCACTACCCGCACCATGACCATCCAGGCTTCCGTTGGCGGCGTGGCCCTGGCATCGGTGTTCGACCTGTACATCTACAAGTTCAACAACGCGACGCAGACCTTCGAGCAGATGCGCATTGAACCAGGCTGGCTGCGCGCGCCGCTACTGGGCGGCACCTCGCCTCAGCTGACGCTGCAGCTGCCGGCCGGTGAGTACCTGTTCCTGCTGAATACGGCTGCGGGGATCACCGCCCTGACGGCCTACACGCTGGACGTGCTGCAGGATCATGTCTACAGCGTGGCGAGCGTCAGCGCGAGCACTACCGGGGACGTTCTGTCGGATGATATTGCGCCAGTCGGCACGCTGGTGACGGAGGTTAACGGCGTAGCGGTGAACAGCAGCGGTCTGACGAACATTACCGGCGAGTACGGTACGCTGAGCATCAACGCGGCCGGGGAGTACACCTACACCCTGAATAGCGGCGTCGGCGTTGACCACATCAGCACCCCGGATACCTTCGTCTACACCATTACCGCGCCGGACGGCACGAAAGACACGGCTTCGCTCAACATCACCCCAACCGCGCAGCCGATGGATGCGGTGAATGATGTTAGCACCGCGATGGACGTGACGTCGGTACACCACACCGCCGCGTACTCGGATACAACCGTCGGGTCGGCGAGCTGGAACGCCGCGCTGCTCGCTTCAACCCAGGGTTCCGGATCCGGCACCTTCGTGGTGGATGCCAATACTGCGCTGCACAACGTGGTGCTGTCGTTTAACGTCGCCTCGTTGCTGACGCTGACAGGGTTGACGGTTGACTGGACGCTGACCAACGGCGCCACCACCGTCAGAACCGGCTCGTTCAACGGCGGGCTGCTGCTGGGCGGCACGGCAACGGTCAACCTGACGGGTCTCGACCTGGAGGCGGGGACCTACACCCTGAGCTATACCGGCAGAATGGGGCCGCTGGGAGTAGGAAATATCACCATCACCCCAAGCGTCACCGGCACCAGCTACTCGCTGTCGCAGTTCGACGCCACGGGCCCCCACACCGTTGACGGCAACATTTTCGACGGCACCGGTTCCGCAGGGACGATGGACCAGCTGCACTCGGTGGATACCCGCGTGAGCATTACCGGCTACGACGGCGTTACCACTACGCTGGATCCCTACACCGGCACCACGCTGTCGAGCATCACGGGTCACTACGGCACGCTGGCGATTGCCGCAGACGGCAGTTACACCTATACGCTCAACCCGGGGATATCGCTCTCTACCATTACCACGAAGGAGGTCTTTAACTACACCCTGACCGATGCCAACGGCACCACGGACACCGCGTCGCTGACCATCGATATGGCGCCGAAATTTATCAGTTCGGAGCATAACGATGTGATTAGCGGTACGGCCTACGGCGACACGCTGATTTATCAGGTGCTGAACAGCACGGCGGGCAACGCGACGGGGGGCAACATCACCAGCGCCGGCGGCGACCACTGGACGAACTTCTCCCTGGCACAGGGAGACAAGATCGACATTGGCGACCTGCTGGTGGGCTGGGACGGTAATACCGCCTCGCTGGGGAGTTATATCAATGTCACGCAAAGCGGTAGCAACACTGTGATCTCCATCGACCGTGACGGCGCAGGGAGCACCTACACTAATACTGCACTCGTTACGCTTGATAACGTGCAGACCACGTATGAAGAGCTTGTGAACCAGCAACACATCATTACCTGATAGCACCTGCACGAGATGACCCGGGCGCGCACAGCGCCCGGGCATAAATAATAAAGCTGTACTTTTTTATTAGGGACAAGACATGGGAATAAAGATGCCTTACTGGTGGCTCTCGTGCTGCCTGATATCTGTACCCGCCATCGCGGCAAACCCGGCGGCAACCATCAATACCGGACAACTCCGCGAAACGCAGGAACTCCCCTCACTGAATGGCCGCGTCGCCCCGGTGGCAGGCAAAGCCGCTCCCGGTTCACTACAGCTTGGCGAAGCCGTTAATCGCGCCGTCACCTGGCATCCGGCGATCGCTGAAGCCGTGGGCAAACTCTACGAGCAGAACGAAGAGGTCGACGTCGCCAAATCGAAATACTATCCGCAGATTAACGCCGGCATGGACAACGGGTATTCCCACGACGGCGATCAGAACGGCTTTACGCCGTCGCTGGTGCTCTCTCTTTCGCAAATGCTCTACGACTTCGGCAAAGTGGCCAGCCAGGTGCGGGCCGAAAACGCCGGAGTCGCCCAGCAGCAGGCCAACGTGCTGGTCAGCATCGACACCATCGCTCACGATACCGCCATCGCCATGGTGCAGGTGCAAACTCTGCAGCAGATGGTCGACACCGCCAAAGAGCAGCTCGACGCCCTCTCCTCAATCGGCAAGCTGACCCGCCTGCGTAACGACGAAGGGGCCACCTCGCTCTCTGACGTGGTGCAGACCGACGCGCGCATTGAAGGGGCACGCGCCCAACTGATGCAGTATCAGGCCAGCCTCGACAGCGCCCGCGCCACGCTGATGAGCTTTCTCGGCTGGAACAGCCTGAATGATATCAGCAATGATTTTCCACAGAAACTGGCCCGCAGCTGCGATATCGTCGAGCCGGACGATCGCCTGGTGCCTGCGGTCCTCGCCGCCTGGGCACAGGCGAACGTCGCCCAGGCTAACCTCGACTACGCCGACGCGCAGATGACGCCAACCGTCTCGCTGGAGCCGGAGGTCCGTCATTACCTGAACGATCGCTACGCGGGTAACGAAACGCGGGATCGCACCCAGTATTCCGCCTGGGTGAAAGTCCAGATGCCGCTCTATCAGGGCGGCGGGCTCACCGCCCGACGTAATGCCGCCGGACACGCGGTGGAGGCGGCGCAGTCGACCATTCAGCGTACGCGCCTCGATGTGCGCCAGAAGCTGCTGGAGGCCCGCAGTCAGGTGATGAGCCTGCAAAGCACGCTGCAAATTCAGGGCCGCCAGGAGGCACTCAGCGCCCGCACCCGCGAGCTCTATCAGCAACAGTATCTCGATCTCGGCTCGCGCCCCCTGCTGGACGTGCTTAACGCCGAGCAGGAGGTCTATCAGGCACGCTTTACCCAGCAGCAGACCCTCGGTCAGCTGCACCAGCTGCAGCTCAACTGCCTCTATAACACCGGGCAATTGCGTCATGCGTTCGATCTTGATAACCGCACCATCCAGACCGTGGAGATCCAGCCATGAAGCAACGCGACATCCCTCAGGGGGAAACGATGACGGATGAGGCGCTGGCGCAGTGGGCGCAGGCGTTTGGCTTTGTTGCCACGCGCTACCGCGTCGCCTGTTCGCCCGGCGCGCTGATCGCAGGCGCACCGTGGCTGAAAGGCAAACCGATGGTGCCCGCGCTGACTCAGCTTGCCCGTGAAGCCGGGCTAACGTTCCAGCTGCTAACGGCCGATCAGCAGTCGATCAACAGCTGGCGTCTGCCGGTGGTGGTGGCGCTGAGCGACGGAAAAATCGGCGTGATCGAGAATTTCGACGGTGAGGACACGCTTGAGGTCAGCTTTTTCGACGACAAGACGTACACCAACCGCCTGTCGATGAGCGCGATGTTACCCGCCATCCGCCACGTTATCGCCCTGCGTCCGCTGGCGGCGCTGAAGGACAGCCGCGTGGATGCCTACATCTCAAAATACCGCCCGGACTGGCTCTACCGGCTGGTGATGCGCGACCTGCGCCCCTACAGCTGGGTGATGCTGGCGGCGCTGTTCATCAACGTGCTCTCCCTCTCCGGCATTGTCTTTTCCATGCAGGTGTATGACCGGGTGATCCCCGCCCAGTCCTACCCGACGCTCTACGTGCTGACCATCGGAGTGCTGATCGCCACCCTGTTTGGCTTTGTACTGCGCGTCGCGCGCGGGCACATTATGGATCTGCTGGGCAAGCGATCGGATCTGCGCGTCTCGGATCGCGTGTTTGGTCACGCCCTGCGGCTGCGCCACAGCGCCATTCCGCGCTCCACCGGCAGCTTTATCTCCCAGCTGCGCGAGCTGGAGCAGATCCGCGAGATGGTCACCTCCTCCACCATCTCGACGATTGTCGATCTGCCCTTCTTCTTCCTGTTTGTGGTAGTGCTGGCGATCATCGCGCCGCAGCTGGCGTGGATCGCCCCGGTGGCGGCTGTGATCATGGTCCTGCCCGGCCTGCTGCTGCAAAAGAAGCTGGCGGAGCTGGCGAAGCAGTCGGCCCATGAATCGACCCTGCGCAACGCGGTGCTGGTGGAGAGCGTGCAGGGGCTGGAGGACATCAAGCTGATGCAGGCGGAGAACCGCTTTTTGCAGCAGTGGAACAGCTATATCCAGATTACCGCGGAATCCGGCCTGCGCACCCGCGAGCTGACGCAGAACCTGATCAGCTGGGGAATGACCGTCCAGAGCCTGGTCTACGCCGCCGTGATCGTAGTCGGCGCGCCGATGGTGATCGACGGCACCTTAACCACCGGTTCGGTGGTGGCCGCCTCAATGCTGGCCTCGCGGATGATCGCGCCGATGGCGACGCTGTGTGGGGTACTGGCCCGCTGGCAGCAGGTAAAGGCCGCCAAAGAGGGGCTGGACAGCATTATGCAGCTGCCGACCGAGAACCAGCGCGAAGAGACGCCGATCCGCCAGGACGTGCTGCGCGGACACTATCTCTTCGAGCAGGCGCAGTTCCGCTACCACCCGGAAGATCCGCGCATGGCGCTGCGCATTAACCGCCTGGAGATCAGGCCGGGCGAGAAAGTCGCGATCCTCGGGCGCAACGGCGCGGGCAAATCCACCCTGCTGCAGGCGATGGCGGGCGGAATGGATCTGGCGGGCGGCGAACTGCGGCTCGACAACCTCAGCCTGCCGCATCTCGACGTGGCGGACGTGCGGCGCAACGTCGGCTTTATGACCCAGAACGCGCGGCTGTTTTACGGCACCCTGCGCGAGAACATCACCCTCGGCATGCCGCGCGCCACCGACGAAGAGATTTTCGAGGTGCTGGAGATGTGCGGTGCGGCCAGCTTTGTGCTGAAGCTGCCGAAGGGGCTGGACTACCCGATTATGGAGAACGGCGTGGGGCTGTCCGGCGGGCAGCGGCAGTCGATTCTGCTGGCGCGGATGCTGCTGCGCGATCCGAATATCGTGCTGATGGACGAGCCGACCGCCTCCCTTGATGAGCACACCGAGCGGGAATTTATCCAGCGCCTGGGAGCATGGCTCGGCAACCGGACGCTGGTCGTCGCCACCCACCGCGTGCCGGTGCTGGAGCTGGTGGAGCGCGTGGTCGTGCTGAAAGATGGGATGCTGGTCATGGACGCGCCAAAGGCACAGGCGCTGAATAACAGCCGCATGCAGCAACAGCAGCAGGCAGCAACCGGACGGGAGTGGAAAAATGAAAATCAGTCAGCGTGACGTGGCCGCGATGGACGATCTGGATAATGCGCTCGACTCCGAAAGCGGCTATTCCGGCGCGCGGCGGATCGTGATCTTCTCGCTGCTGATGTTTGTGGCGCTGGGCGTCTGGGCGTGGTTTGGGATGCTGGATGAAGTCTCAACGGGAACCGGAAAAGTGATCCCCAGCTCGCGCGAGCAGGTGTTGCAGTCGCTGGATGGGGGGATCCTCACCGAGCTGAACGTTCACGAGGGCGATCAGGTGCAGGCCGGACAGGTGCTGGCGCGGCTGGATCCGACGCGTTCCGAATCGAACGTCGGCGAAAGCGCTGCGCGCTACCGTGCGTCGCTGGCCTCCAGCGCCCGTCTGTACGCCGAGGTAAACGATCTGCCGCTGAAGTTCCCGCCTTCGCTGGAGAAATGGACCGAACTGACCGCCGCCGAAACGCGGCTCTACAACTCGCGCCGCGCGCAGCTGGAGGACACGCAGCGTGAACTGCGTTCAGCATTAGATCTCGCAAACAAAGAGCTGGCGATCACCCAGCGGCTGGTAAAAACCGGTGCCGCCAGCCACGTGGAAGTGCTGCGCCTGCAGCGGCAGAAAAGCGACCTGGAGCTGAAGCTCACCGACGTGCGTTCCCAGTATTACGTTCAGGCGCGCGAGGCGTTATCCAAGGCCAACGCGGAGGTGGATATGGTCTCGGCGATCCTGAAAGGCCGCGAGGATTCCGTCACCCGCCTGACGGTAAAATCCCCGGTGCGCGGGATCGTGAAAAACATTAAAGTCACCACCATCGGCGGGGTGATCCCGCCCAACGGCGAGCTGATGGAGATTGTGCCGGTAGACGATCACCTGCTGATTGAAACCCGGCTCTCGCCGCGCGATATCGCCTTTATCCACCCGAACCAGGAGGCGCTGGTGAAGATCACCGCCTACGATTACGCCATCTACGGCGGGCTGCACGGGGTGGTGGAGACCATTTCGCCGGACACCATCCAGGACGAGGCCAAGCCGGAGGTGTTCTATTACCGCGTATTTATCCGCACCAGCCAGGATTACCTGGTGAATAAGGCGGGCAGGCACTTCTCAATCGTGCCGGGGATGATTGCGACGGTGGACATTAAGACCGGGGAGAAAACGGTGCTGGATTATCTGATCAAGCCGTTTAATCGGGCAAAAGAGGCGCTGAGGGAGCGATAGTCAATCGCCGGGTGGCGGCTCCGCCTCACCCGGCCTGCATACCTGTAGGCCCGTGCAAGCGTAGCGCCGCCGGGCGATGTGTTGCAGTATGAGTATCTTGAACCGCTCAATCTGAAAATCAGCGATCTGGCGGAGATGCTCAATGTTCACCGCAACACCATCAGCGCGCTGGTCAATAACAATCGCAAGCTTACTGCCGATATGGCGATCAAACCGGCTCTTCAGCGCCACCTTTAATCGCCCACTGCCCCGGCGTTTTACCGGTCCACATTTTGAAAACTTCAATAAATGCGCTGACGCTGCTGTAGCCGCAGGACAGCGCAATCCATCCCACCGGCTTCCCCGCCGCCAGCCACTCCATTGCCTGCATGACGCGCGCCAGCTGCCGCCAGTTGACGAAGTTCATTCCCGTCTGGGCGCTAAACCGACGGTTAAACGTACGTACGCTCATCCCGGCATGGCTGGCATGACTCTCGACCGTCTGATTATCATCGACAAACTGCAGCAAGCGGCTGACCACGTTCTTCAGACGCGGATCCGTCGGCACGGGCAGAGAAAAGTGAACCTGAGGCGTCATGGCAAGCTCATCCAGCAGTAAAGTCAGCTTTCGCGGATCGTACTCGCTCCCTGCACCACATAAACGGGAAAACAGTGCATGGGTGAGATCGTCCGGCTCGAACAGCGCGGGAGCATCGGGAAGCATTGCACAGCAAGCAGGGTCAAGATAGATAGCGCAGCCTTCAATCGCGCTTTCAGAGAAGGCGGCGTGCTGCTGGCCTGGCGGGATCCAGCCGATATGTTTTGCCGGCACGACCGAGCGCGCCTGCTGCGTCTCAATGACCAGCAGCCCCGTTGCAATGCGCCACAACTGGCCGGTGCCATGGCTGTGCCACGGCGTTCGGTACCCGCCGGGATGAAGGAGCACTTCAATACTGATCATACCATTTTGGCCGAAAATCGTTATTCATCGACGTATTACAGAAACCGCGTCTTCAGCTGTCAAGGATAATGTTGATTCAACCATTTGAGGAGCCCGCATGAGCATTATCACATCCCTGGTAGCCCACCCTGACAACACCGAGCAGCGCAAGGAAATGGCTAGCCTGTTAACCAACTTATTCAAAGGCGATGTCGATCCGGCAGAGCTTTTTACGCCCGATTACCAGCAAGTTACGGACGGTCACGCGCTTGATTATCAGGGTTTTGTGCAGCACCTGAACCACGTTCGATCGCAGATCCGCGAGATAGCATTCAGGGTTGAGGAGTTCGCCTGTCACGATGGTCTTTTGGCAGACCGGCACTGGGTTACCGTGACGTATCCGGATGGTCGGCAGGCAGAGATTGAGGTGTATATGTTTGCCGCACTGCGAGAAGGAAAAATTTGTCGTATCCATGAGGTCACGCTGGTGATTGGCGGAGAGGCATCAGACCGCGCACTCGCCCACGCCACGCAATAAGCTCACCCTAAACGCGAACGGCGCATAACAGCCTCTGCCGTTATGCGCCTCCTCTTACAGCGAGATCTTCAGGCGTCGAACCGCTTCTTTCAGCTGCTCATCCGTTGGGGTGACGAATGACATGCGCAGCGTTGTCTGGTCCGGTTCGTTGCAGTAGAAGAACTCACCCGGTACAAACACCACACCGTTGCTCAAGGTTTTTTCCAGCCATTTCGTCGTATTCATGCCGTTGTTCATTTTCGCCCACAGGAACATCCCGCCCTTCGGCTTGTGGAACGACATCACATCGCCCAGCTCGGCTTCCAGTTCCGTTGCGAACGTCTGGTATTTCTGGCGATAGGCCTCGCGGATCATTTTAATCTGGTTCGCCAGACGCCCGGTTTTCAGGTACTCGTAGGTCATCAGCTGCGACAGCGTGCTGGTGTGCAGATCGGTGGTTTGCTTCAGGTTCACCACCGCGCGTTTCAGCCACTCCGGCACCAGCACCCAGCCCACGCGGGTGCCCGGCGCGAGGATTTTGGAGAAGGTAGAGGTGTACACCACGTTATCTTCATTGCCGATATCTTTCGCATGGGCAATCAGCGGGCGGAATACGTCGTCGGTGTAATTAATTTCGCTGTACGGATCGTCTTCGATAATCACGAAATCATAGCGCTTCGAGAGTTCCACCAGCTGTTTGCGACGCGCTTCAGAAAGCGTTACGCCGCCAGGGTTACCAAAAGTTGGAACGATATAAACCGCCTTGATGGTTTTCTTTCCCACCAGTGCTTCAAGCTCATCGACCTTCATGCCGTCGCCGTCGGTACCGACGGATTCAAAACTGGCCTGCGCCAGGCCAAAGACCTGCAGCGCGGCGAGATAGGTTGGACGTTCAACGACAACCGTATCGCCAGGATTGATCAACGCACGCGCCAGCACGTCCAGAGATTGTTGAGAGCCGGAAGTAATGACCACGTCATCGGCCTTACAGGCGATGCCGCGCCCTTCGCAGATGCGTTTAATTTCTTCGCGCAGCCCCGGTACGCCTTCCGTCAGGCCATACTGGAACGCCTCGCCAAAATTCTGCGACAACACGGCATCGGCGGCGATTTTAAGCCCTTCGCGATCGAACAGGTCCGGGTTGGGAATACCGCCGCCCAGCGAAATCACGCCCGCCATTTTGCTATGTTTTAATAATTCACGGATGGCGGATGATTGCAGGCCCTGCGCGCTGCTGGCGAGTTTGTTTGCAGACATTCTTTGATTACCTTCTTTTTTTATATTGTGCCCAATCTTAGCAGAATATGAGCAATAAATTCCGTTAGCTTAGGCAGGGGGCGTAAATCCTGACGCCACAGTAAATGCACCGGTCTCGGCGCGGGCGTGAACGGCTCCAGCACCCGTATCAGCCTGCCGCTTGCCAGCTCTTCCGCCACCAGCACCTCCGGTTGCAGCAGCAGCCCCGCCCCGGCTCGCGCCGCCATGCGTAGCCCGTAGCCGTCGTTACACCGTAAGATGGCATCCCGCTTCCAGCGCACCTCCCCTTCCACGCCCGGCAGCCGCCACTCGTTGCGCGCGGTCCACACCGTGTGCGACAGACAAAGATGATCCACCAGATCGGCAGGCGTCTGCGGCGTGCCGTGATGCGCTAAATAGTCCGGCGCGGCGCAGATCACCATGTTGTAGGGGCACAGGTATTTCGCCACCAGATCGTCATTGCGGATGTCGCCAATGCGGATGGCCAGATCGACCCCCTCCTCTACCAGATCGACCATTCGATTGGTGAGATCCAGTTCGATGCGCACCTCCGGGTAGCGCTGCAAAAATGTGGCGGTCAAAGGCGCGACAACGCAGCCGCCAAACGACGTGGGTGCCGTGACGCGCAGGGTTCCGGCGGGTGTGGCGCGCAGCCGCTCAACCGCGCTTTCGGCAATCGAGACCTGCTCCAGCACCCGCCTGGCCTCTTCGAAATAAACGCGTCCGGCGTCGGTCAGACTCTGGCGACGGGTATTGCGCTCCAGCAGCCGCGTACCGAGCTGCGATTCCAGCAGCGCAATATACTTTCCCACCATGACCGCCGACATCTCCAGCCGGGACGCCGCGCCGGTAAAACTGCCGCTTTCCACTACCGCAATGAACGTCTCCATCCCGCGAAGCTTATCCATATTCCGAACCTCTGGTTAGTAATCATCTAACTTTAGCCCAGTTTATCTGACTTTTTATTTATTAAAGAATGAAGGCTCACAACATAAGGAGTCTGCTATGAAAATCGTCATTATTGGTGCCAGCGGTACTGTCGGGCGTGCCGTAACCGAAGAATTAAGCCGTCGTCACGAGGTCATCCGCGTCGGTCGCACGCAGGGCGACTATCAGGTGGATATCACCTCGCAGGCGAGCGTCCAGGCGCTGTTTGAGAAAATCGGCCCGGTGGATGCGATTGTCTCCGCCAGCGGTGGCCTCTACTTTGGCCCGCTCGCGACCATGAAAGACAGCGACTTCAACCAGGGCCTGCAGGATAAGCTACTGGGGCAGGTGCGTCTGGCGCTGACCGGCCAGCATTATTTGAACGAAGGCGGCTCGATTACGCTGATAAGCGGGATTGTGGCGCACGAGCCGATTGCGCAGGGCGTGAATGCCACCACGGTGAACGCGGCGCTGGAAGGGTTTGTCCGCGCCGCAGCCTGCGAACTGCCGCGCGGGATCCGCATCAACCTGATTAGCCCAACGGTACTGACGGAGTCAGCCGAAGCGTATGACGGGTTCTTCCCCGGCTTTGAAAGCGTTCCCGCCGCGACCGTGGCGCAGGCCTACCGCCGCAGCGTGGAAGGGGTGCAGAGCGGGCGGGTGTATAAAGTCGGTTATTGATCCTTACGGGCGGCGATCAACACCAGCATCGGGCGCTCCGCCTCTTCGGCCAATGCAGGCCAGGCGTCAATCTGCGCCTGCGTTGGCCCCCACTCATTAACTTCGCTTATCGTTAACCCCGCTTTGATCAGTGCGTTAAGCGTGGTGCCCAACGTGCGGTGGTATTTAATCACCCCGTCCGCCAGCCAGTTGCTGACGCGCTGGCTCTCGTCCTGATAACGGTTCACCCCCCAGAACCGCTCGCCGCGGTCGTCGGTCAGCCAGCCCTGACGGGTAGCGCAGGTGTATATCGGGTGCTCCATCGAAAAGACCAGGCTACCGCCGGGTTTGAGCGCGCGCTGAACGTTGGCGAATAGCGTGTCCAGCTCCGGCAGGTAGTGCAGCGCCAGCGAGCTGTAGACCAGATCGAGGCTATTCGCTTTCAGCGCCAGAGATTCCAGATCGCTACGCTGATAGTGAATCCGGTTGTCATCAGTCAGTTCAGCCGCGCGGGCGAGCATTTTTTCTGAAATATCAACACCCGTGACGTCAGACGCGCCCAGCTCGCGCGCTGCGCGACAGAACCAGCCGTAGCCGCAGCCGAGATCAACAACCAATTTACCGGTTAAATCTGGCAGCATTGCCTTGAGCGCGGGCCACTCCGGCGCGCCGTCCAGGCCCTGAACCGAGCGCGGAAGCTGGGCATAGCCTTCAAAAAATGCCGGGTTGTCGTAGATGTTTTGTGCCATGACGGACTCCTTTATCGCAACAGTGGCGAGGGTAAAGCACCCCTCGCCCGTTGACAACGTATCCGTCTGATAAATCACAGCCTGCGACGGATTTTCTCCACCATAGCTGTAGCTGAGATCCCGTAGCGGTCATGGAGGGTGGGCAGCGCGCCCGCATCCAGGAACGCGTCCGGCAGCGCGACGGTATCGAAATCCACGTTAACGCGGTTGCGCATCAACAGAGACGCGACAGCCTCGCAAAGCCCGCCCACGCTGCTGTGGTTTTCCGCCACAATCACCAGCCGTCCCGGCTTCGCAGCCTGCGCCAGGATCGTCT
This sequence comes from Enterobacter sp. 296B2, assembly GCF_034106185.1. Taxonomy (NCBI): domain Bacteria; kingdom Pseudomonadati; phylum Pseudomonadota; class Gammaproteobacteria; order Enterobacterales; family Enterobacteriaceae; genus Enterobacter; species Enterobacter sp. 296B2. Next base: position 20,843 of record NZ_JAWNCA010000039.1, read on the forward strand.
CTTCGTCCAGCGGCTTAATGGTGGGCGAGTGCAGCACCGCCACGCTGACGTTATCTTTACGCAGCTGCTTCGCCGCCTCCAGCGCGCGCATTGTCATCAGCCCAGAGGCGATGATCAGGACGTCGCGCCCTTCTTCCAGCAGCACGGCTTTGCCAATCTTAAACTGGTAGTTGTACTGGTCCAGCACCACTGGCACCTTGCCACGCAGCAGTCGCATATACACCGGGCCATCGTGCGCTGCCATCGCCGGCACCGCCTGTTCGGTGTCGATTGCGTCACAGGGATCGATAATCGTCATGCCCGGAATACCGCGCATAATCGCAATATCTTCCGTCGCCTGGTGGCTCGGCCCGTAACCGGTGGTTAGCCCCGGCAGCGCCGCGCAGATCTTCACGTTCAGGTGCTCTTCAGCAATCACCTGATGGATAAAATCGTAGGCGCGGCGGGTGGCGAAGACGGCATAGGTGGTGGCGAAAGGAATAAAACCCTCTTTCGCCATGCCGCCCGCGGCCCCCATTAACAACTGCTCGGCCATGCCCATCTGAAAGAAGCGTTCCGGGTAGGCCTGAGCGAAAATATGCAGATCGGTGTACTTCGACAGATCCGCCGTCATGCCGACGACCTCCGGTCGCTGTTCCGCCAGCTTCACCAGCGCATGGCCGAACGGTGCGGCTCGCGTCTCCTGGCCCTCTTCCGCGATAGAGGCAATCATCGCCGACGTGGTTAAACGCGGTTTTTTCTCCGTGGTCTGGCTCATTACAGCACTCCTTCAGGTTTGTTGGCATCCAGCACGGCGAGTGCCTTTTGCCACTCGTCAGCATCCACGCGAATAAAATGGTTCTTGTCACGCTTTTCGAGGAACGGCACGCCCTTGCCCATCAGCGTGTCGCACAAAATGACGCGCGGCTGGTTTTCCGGGTAGCGTTTGGCGTTATCAAACGCCGTTACCAGTGAAGGGACATCGTTGCCGTTGACGCGCTGCACGTACCAGCCGAAGGAGGTCCATTTATCCTCCAGCGGCTCAAAGCCGAGGATCGCGTGCGAGTTGCCATCCGCCTGCTGGCGGTTAATGTCCACCAGCACGATCAGGTTCGACAGGCCGTGATGTGCCGCCGACATCGCAGCTTCCCAGGTTGACCCTTCGTCCAGCTCGCCGTCCGACATGGAGTTAACGACCCATGCCGCGCTCTGCTTGCGCTTCAGCCCCAGCGCCATGCCAACGCCAATGCTTAAGCCCTGCCCCAGCGAACCGCCGGAGATCTCCATGCCCGGCGTGTAGGTTGCCATGCCGGACATCGGCAGGCGGCTGTCGTCCGCGCCGTAGGTCTCCAGCTCCTCTTCAGGAACGATCCCCGCTTCAATCAGGGCGGCGTAACAGGCAATGGCGTAGTGGCCGTGAGAGAGCAAAAAACGGTCACGCCCCTCCCATTCCGGCTCGCCCGGCTTAAGGTTCATCCCGTGGGCAAACGCGGTGGCCAGCACATCGGCATAGCCCAGCGCCTGCCCGATGTAGCCCTGCCCCTGCACTTCGCCCATGCGCAGCGCGTAGCGGCGAATGCGCCAGGCCGCGGCGGCAACCTGTTGAACTGTGGTATCCGTCATCGTCGTATCTCCTTAATGGATCAGCATCCCGCCGTTCACGTCGAGCGTGATACCGGTGGAGTAAGAAGAGAGGTCGCTGCCGAGGAACAGCGCGGCGCGGGCAATATCCTGCGCGTCGCCGAGGCGGTTAAGCGGAATGCCCGCCAGAATGGACGTTTTCATCTCATCGCTCAGCTTGCCTGCGGTAATGTCCGTCTGGATAAGCCCCGGCGTGATGCAGTTTACGCGCACATTGTCTGGCCCCAGCTCGCGCGCCATGGCTTTTGCCAGCCCCAGCACGCCCGCTTTTGCGGCGCTGTAGTGTGGGCCGCCAAAGATGCCGCCGCCGCGCTGGGCCGATACCGATGAAATGCAGACGATGCTGCCCGACTTTTGCGCGCGCATAGTGGGAATAACCGCCTGGGACATTAGCAACGTGCCGCGCAGGCTGACGTCAAGCACCGCATCGTAATTTTCGCGTTTGATATCCATCAGCTTGATCGGCTGAGTAATGCCGGCGTTATTCACCAGAATATCGATGCGCCCGTATTTCCCCAGCACCTGCTCAATGGCGGCATTAACCTGTAATTCATTGCTGACGTTCGCCGCAAGGCCCAGATGCTGGTCGCCCAGGCTCGCGGCGGCAGCCCGGCTAGCTTCAGCGTTTAAATCGATAATCACCACTTTCGCACCCTGTTCGGCATATAATTTCGCCGTAGCGAAACCCAAACCGCGTACGGAAGCCGCGCCGGTAATAACGGCGACTTTATTTTTCAGTAGCATATATTTACTCCATTCGGACAAGAGAGATTTAATGTTTTATTTTGGCTCTTCCAGCAGCATAATCATAATTAAGCCAATGGCTGCGCAAATACCGAAATAAATAAACACGGAATTAAAACTGCCTGTTTTATCCAGCAGATAACCTGCCAGCATTGGGGAAACAAATCCGCCGAGATTACCGCCGCTATTGATAATGGACGCGGCAATGGGATAGGTTTTACTGTCCGCAACAGCCATCCCATAAGCCGTAAAAGCGGGCCAGCCAATATTCAGACAGAGGCCGACAAAAAATAGCCCGACGCAAACCGCCACGGTGCTTTGCGGAATATTCAGCATAATGACCATCATTAAAACGGTGCTGATGGCGGTAAACATCATGGTCGGTTTACGTCGGCGGCCGAGCAGTTTGTCGGAGACGTAGCCGCCAAAAATCGCACCGATAAATCCGCCGATGCACGGCATGCTGGCGACCAGCCCCATGCTCATAAACGTAAAGCCTTTCTCTTTCACCAGATAGAGCGGGATCCACGTCAACAGTCCGTACAGCACGCTGACCATCATAAAATAGGCCAGGCAGTCGCCGAGAATATTCTTCGAGGTAAACAGCCCTTTCACCGTGCTTACCGGGGCTAATTCCCGCACGCGGATCAGCCGGTCAAGGCGTGCAAATCCCGGTGAAATCACGATGTTTTCCCGTCTGGCGTCCGGGGTCTCCTGACCGGCGGTAATGGTCTCCAGCTCCGCTTTAGAGACGAATGCGCTCTCGGACGGCTTGGTGCGTACCAACAGATACCACAGGACGGCAATGACCAGACCGGGGATCGCAAAGGAGAAGAAGACCCAGCGCCAGCCCCAGGTCATGGCGATCCACACTGCCAGCGGCGGCACGAGGATGGGCGCGAACATGGTGGCGGCGATGTAGACGCCCGTGGCCGTGGCCTTCTCCCTGGGCGGAAACCAGTTATTGATGGTGGAGGCCAGCCCGACCGGGCACGGCCCCTCTGTTAACCCCAGCCCCAGGCGGATACACTTCAGGCCCAGAACCGAGGTTGCGGTGCCCATCAGCCAGGTAAAGGCAGAGAAGCCGAATATCGACAGTGCCACCATGCCGCGAATTCCCTTTTTGGCAATAAAAAAGCCCGCAGGAATTTGGCTCAGGGCGTATCCCAAAAAAAACATGCTGGCGATGGCACCGGCTTCGAAATTATTGATATGAAATTCGTCAATGATAAACGGCAATACCGCACCAATATTTGTTCGGTCAGCATAGTTAATGGCATAAACAATAAAAATTAATGCCAGCACAACGAAACGGTAATTGGTTTTTTTAGTCTTTATGTAGGGGACAACTTGTTCTATACGAGACATAACTTACCTCATTATTCGAACACCGTGAGTCGTTTTATTATTGCGTTCAACGTCAATATATCGGCTCACCCATGAAACGCCATTCAATAAAGCTCATTTATTGCTGAGATAAATTTGATTCGCGATACAGCTCAAAAAAATAACATCGGGATAAAATTGCCCGCTCGCAGTCTCAATGTTATGTTTTTTATCAATTATCGTGTAAGGAGTAGGCCATGCCCGCGCAGGATCGCCAGACGTTATCGCTACCCTCGCTCAGAAATTTGCAGGCGTTTATCGCCGTTGCTAACGCCCTGAGCATCCATCAGGCGGCGGAACAGCTCAACGTCACGCCTTCGGCGGTAAGCCACCAGATCGCGTCGCTGGAATCGTGGCTGGGCAAGAAGTTATTCATCCGCAGCGGCAAAGGGGTTCAGCTCACCCCGACGGGAGAAAAATATCTGCGGGAGGTCTCGGCGGCGATGAGCGCCATCGGGCGCGCCACCGATCAGATCGTGAAAGAAAAAGACAATGCTGTGCTTCGCGTGCACTCTTCCCCCACCTTCGGGCTGTCCTGGCTGTTGCGCCGTCTGGGCAGATTCCGCGCCGAATATCCTGATATCACCATCAATCTCACCTGCTCCTATGAGAACCTGCAGTTCGCCAGAGATAATATCGACATTGATATCCGTCACGGTATTCCGGACTGGGACGCCTACCGGGTGATGACCATTAAAAACGACACGCTGGTGGTATTGGCCTCGCCGGACTATGCAGAAGAGCATCCCATCAGCACGCCCGCCGATCTGCTGCAACAGTCGCTTATCTCGTCCACCAGCACCCTGGTGAACTGGGAAAAATGGTTCGCCTGGCACAATATCGACAGGCCCTGGCTTAATTTCAGCCTCAGCTTCGACCGCTCCTACATGAGCTTTGAAGCGGCGCGCATGGGGCTTGGGTTTATTCTGGAGAGCAAAATGATGGCTACCGATCACCTGAAGGATGGCTCGCTGGTGCAGGTGCTGCCTGATGAAATGGGTATCGCCATCAACGCGCACCATCTGGTGATGCCGCACATGAACGAACGCGCGTGGAAGATCCAGCAGTTCGTCGAGTGGATTGACCGTGAGTTGCGATTGTCGGGGTATCACCTGTAGCGATACCCCAACGTGGCGTCAGGCGACCGAGCCCCAGACCAGATTCCCCTTGTGGAACGTCGCGGTGCGCGGCGAAATGCGCGCCACCGCTTCGGCGGAGCAGGAGGCATCCACCAGCACAAAGCTGGCGTCGTCCTGTGCTTTTGGCCACACCCGTTCGCCTTTGTCGTTCAGCGGCAGCACGTCGCCGGTGGCGATACCGAGCGCGCGGGAGAGCGTCTGCTCGTTCGGGCGAATGTAGAGCTGGGCGTAGAGATTCGCCTTCTCCAGCATGTCACCCAGGCCGTACGGCGACCAGTGGTCGATTACGCTGTCGGTGCCCGTCATCACGAACACACCCTTGTCGCGCAGCTGCTTCAGCGGCATGTGCAGGGTGCCAATCGGCACGGTGGAGGCGATGGTCACCTGCTGCGCTGCCATGCGGGTGGCAATCTCATCCACCTGCTGCTCGTTGAGCGTCGCCAGCGCGAAGGCGTGGCTGATGGTCAGCTTACCCTTCAGCTCCGGCGTTTTCTCCACGATTTCCACCATATAGTTCACCGCCGCCACGCCCGCCGGGCTGGTTTCATGCAGGTGAATATCCACCCCTTTGTCGTAGTCCAGCGCAATCTGGAACATCAGATCGAGGGATTTCTCCATGGCACCGTCAACGTTCGTCGGGTCCAGCCCACCCACGTAGTGCGCCCCGGCCTGCATCGCCTCGCGCATCAGTTTTTCAGAGTTGGAGAGCAGCAGGCCGTGCTGCGGGAAGGCGACGATTTCGCAGTCAAAGCCGGGTTTACGGCGCGATAAGACCGCCTGTAAATTTTCCAGATTTTTCAGGCCGGAGACCGGCTCAATGTTGCAGTGACTGCGGGCAATAGTGGAGCCTTTCGACTGGATAAGGTCGATAAGCGCCTCCGCGCGTTCCTGGGTATAGGGCTGCAGTTCCGGCAGCAGCTTCTGCTCAAGGCGGATCATGTCCTGAATCGTGGTGCCTGCAGGGCGGTTCAGGGAGCGCCACGGGCCGCCGTAGAAGGTTTTATCCAGGTGAATATGCATGTCGCGCATTGCCGGAAGCATCAGCTTTTTACCCGCATCGTAGCGCGGCAGGGTCGCGTCGGCGTGGCTGCCGTTGTCGCGCAGGGCGACAATCTTCCCGTCTTTAATCTCCAGCGTTTTCAGCTCGGTGCGGGTGCTCGTCGCCACGCTGCCGTCGAAATTAAACCCGGCTTCGAGCAGCACGTTGTCCAGATAATAATGCTTCGCGGTGATGTTCATCGGCTTGCCCGTCTCGCAGGTTGGTTTTGCAGAGTCGGCAGCATACGCGACGGAGCCGGTTGCGCCAAACAGCGCGCAGGCGGTGACCATTTTGCCGCTCTGGCTGATAAACTCACGGCGGCTTTTATTCTCATTCATCTTATCTTCCTTCATTCACAATATGGGTACCGGTTTCAACACGCAGCGCCGCGGGCAGGGAGTCCGGCGAGGTGATAATCACGCGCCTGCCGCCGTGGCGTAAAAACTTCAGCGACGCGACGATTTTGGGCAGCATGCTGCCCGCCGGGAAGTGGCCTTCGTCCATGTAGCGCGTCATTTGCGCCACGCTGACGGTGTCCAGCGCCTGCTGGTTCGGCTTGCCGAAGTTGACGCACACCTTTTCCACGCCGGTGGTAATCACCAGCACGTCGGCGCGGATCTCGCGCGCCAGCAGCGCGGTGGAGAGATCTTTATCAATCACCGCGTCGACGCTCTGGTAATCGCCCTGCGCCGAGCGCACCACGGGAATACCGCCGCCGCCAGCGCCGATCACCACGAAGCCCTTTTGCGTCAATGTCTTGATCGCATCGGCCTCAACAATGCGCAGCGGCTGTGGGGAGGCCACCACGCGACGATAGCCTCGGCCCGAATCCTCAACAAAGTGCCATTCCGGGTGCGCCTGCTGCAGCTCGTCGCGCTGCGCCTCGCTGAAGAACGCGCCGATCGGTTTTGTCGGGTGCGTAAAGCCGGGATCGTTTTTATCCACCTCCACCTGGGTGACGACCGTGACCGCCTTTTGCTCGCCACGCGCCGCCAGGCGGTTGTTGAGCGCCTGCTGGATCAGGTAGCCGATGCCGCCCTGGGTGTCCGCCACGCAATTTGCCAGCGGCGTCAGGGGAAGCCCCTCCCGCTCGTGGGCAATCTCAGCGCGGCGCAGATCCAGCCCCACCTGGGGGCCATTACCGTGGGTAAGCACGATGTCATAGTCGGAGGCCAGCATTTCGAGCACGGAGTCTGCCACCGCTCTAACCGCCTGCGCCTGATGTTCAACCGACTGGCTGGCGTTGTCTTTGATAATGCTGTTGCCGCCAATGGCGACGACCATAAGCTCTTTCATACGTTTTCCTTCGCAACGGTGCAGTATGTTCCCCTCACCCCGGCCCTCTCCCCAAAGGGGCGAGGGAGCTAACGTCCCCTCTCCCCTTTGGGGAGAGGGTTAGGGTGAGGGGGAAATGCCTTAAGCTTCAGATACTGGTGCAGCAGCGCTCGCAACTTCCCGGCTATCGAGGAAATGCTTCACCACAAACATGCCGCCCATCATCAGGTAGGCCGTGACGAACATCAGCGAACTGCCTTCGGCAAAGCCCACGACCGGAGCGTGGATCACCCCGAACAGCGCCAGCAACGCCCCCCCCGCCGCAGCCACGGCACCGCGCAGCGGCTTGTTAATGATGGCGAAAATGGCGATACAGCCCCACAGCATGCTGGCAAGCGGTGCCCCGTTCCCCAGATGGACTAATCCTTCGTAGTAGATCCCTTTGCTGTGCAGCACGTCGGTGCCGATTTTCGCCGCGCTGGTGCCTGCCGCCCCCATCACGCTGTTCATCATGGTCAGCGCCCAGTTGGCGATCCACGGGAACAGGCAGATAAAGATCACCGGCACCTCCACTTTGGGCGTTTCCCTCACCACCTGATTGGCGGTGACGACGCCGATAAACACCAGAATCGGCACGATGGCGGTCATCGGAATGATGGCGAGCATAAACGCCCCCAGTCCGAACAGCGGTACGATGAACATGGTCACCCCGGAGGCGAGCGTGTAGCCGATGCTGGCGCCCATCGCTTTCCAGCCAGGGTGGCCGACGTAGACCGTCACCGGGAACGGGTTGCCCATCAGGCAGCCGAGCATCGACGCCAGGCCGTTCGCCAGCATCACCTTGCGGGTCGGGTATTCATCCCCCGCCGCATGGGCGCTTTCGATGTTCTCCAGGTCAAAGATATAGTTCGCCAGCCCCAGCGGCACGGCGGATGCAAGATACGGCAGCGCGTGCGGCAGCCCCTGCATAAAGCTGTCCACGTGCACCTCCGGCGGGTTAAAGCCGAAGGAGGACATGGACGCTTTGATCGCTTCCGGGCTTTGCAGGCCGGAGATCCACGCTAATGCCGTACCGGCAATCAGCAACAGCAGACCTGTCGGGATTTTGGCGAAAATCGGCTTTTTACCGAACCAGTTGATGAAGATCAGCAGCAGAACGATGAACGACACGGTAGGCGCTTCGAACGCCTGCAACATCGGGTTCATCGCCAGCAGCAGCAGTCCCAGTCCGGACAGGCACGACAGCAGCACGGTGCGCGGGATCATCTTGCGGATGGTCTCTCCCAGGAACGAGCCGCCCGCGAGGATCATCGCTTCCACGAAGCACCACACCAGGCCGATCTGGATTGCGAAATCTGCATCGCCCGTTTGCTGATAAACCGGCATCAGTACGAGGAAGGTGACGGTAAAAATCGACGGCGCGCTCGGGCCAGACGGCAGCGCGGTGACGTCCGTACGCCCGGTGGCGCGCGCCATCTGCAGGCCAAACCAGGCGTAGCAAATACTCGCCACCAGCACCGCCAGCCCGAAGGCCGGCGCGATGCGTCCATAAACAATCTCCTTCGGGATGCCGACGACAAAAATGAGCAGCCCCATCATGGTCAGCAAATTGGTCAGGTTGTTGGTCATCAACCCGAAATAAGCCGCCCAGTCACCTCTTTTCCACTCCAGTTTCATGTTTTTCATGGATGCTTGCCTTATAAAAAGTAGCGATCGCGGAAGGTCAACAGCGCCTTTTCAAAACAGCTAAACGGCGGGTGAACGATGCCCGCCCCAATCATGCCGATGCCCGCGTCCTTATGGGCAATGGCGGTATTAATGACCGGCAAAATGCCGCTGCCCGCGACTCTGGTGATGTCGATGGCGGTCGGGATACCCATAAACGAGAGCAGCGGAATGGTGACGTTCGGGTTTTCGCCGAGGGTGATCTCGCGCATCTGGCGGGAGAAGTCGATGGCTTCCTCCACCGTGCCGCCCACCAGCGCAACGATGGCCGGGGCCGTCGCCATCGCAAAGCCGCCGATGCCGTAGGTTTCGGTGATGGCGCTGTCGCCGATGTCCAGCCCGGAGTCTTCCGGCTTATAGCCCGCAAACATCGGGCCAATCACCTGCTGCGCCGGGCCGGTGAACCACTGCCCCGGCAGGCCGGAGACGCGCAGGCCGAACTCGTAGCCGTTGCGCGCCATGGTGGTGACGACGGTGCTGTACTCAATGCCGTGGGCGGCGTCCAGCGCGACTTTACACATCGCCATCCACGTTGGGCCGGAGAAGTAGTCGCTGCTGGCGACAAACTCGAACACCTCGTGCTGCTGCTCCACCGGATAGCCCGCCTGAATCAGCCCCGGGGTCAGCGCCTGGATCAGCAGCGTAGTGCCCGCGTTGTTGCGGTTGTGGCACTCGTCGCCCATATGCAGCGCCTGGGCCAGCATCAGGCGCAGGTCGATTTCGCCAACGATCTTCATCGCGTCGCGCAGCATCGGGCCGAGCACGTCGCGCATCCAGTTCAGACGGTCAATCACGCTCTGGTCGTTGGCGCCCATGCGCAGTATCTTCGCCATCTGCTCGCTGAGGTTGGTGAACGCGCGGTTGCCGTAGGTTTTGTTCTCAACGATGTGCATAAACATTGATGCGGAGGTGACGCCCGCCATCGAGCCCACGCAGTCGTGCTCGTGGCACGGCGAGAAGGTGATGTCGCCTGAAGCGGCGAGCCTTGCGGCATCCTCCAGATCCGTCGCCAGCCCTTCAAACACCAGAGCCCCGGTGACTGCGCCCTTCATCGCCCCGCACATGTTTTCCCATGCGACAGGCGGACCGGCGTGCAGAATGGTGGTGCGGGTCATGCCCGGCACAACGTTAATGGCCTGCTCGAAACCCACCAGCACCGGATGGGACTGAATAATGCGCTCAAGAGCGATTTTATTCGCGGCGGCGATCTTCTCCGCCAGCGGTTTTTCCGCCAGCTGGTCGAGCGCCTCCACCACCTGCATATTGCCCTGCCCCGGCGGCGTCCAGTCCAGTTGAGTGACGGGGACGTGCTGTTTTTTGAGATCGTTGCTGAACATCGCAATGCCGACGTTGATGACGTTCAGCGGCTGGTTGAATAAGGTCGTCATTATGCTTTCTCCCCTTTGCAGACAAATTCGCGAGCCAATAATCCGGTATTGGTGCTGCTGCTGGCCCAGATGACGCCTGCATCGGTCAGCAGCTGGCACTGCTGCGCCAGCGACTGCGGATCCTGGTCGGTGCCGAGCACGTAGCCGAGGATCTCCAGCGGACGGTTATCGGCCTTCGCGATCGCCTGCGCCTCCTTGATGGCGTCGATCATCACGCCGACCGGATCCTCGTGCGCGCCAAAGCCGAGCACGAAGTCCATCACGATGACGCCCACCTCCGGATCGCGTGCCTCCTGCAGCAGGCGGCTGATGCGGTTGGTCGGGTCGATCATCGGGTGCGGCTTGCCGTTGGTGAAATCGTCGTCGCCAAAGTCGAGGAAGGTGTGGGCCTGGCTGACGCTGATGTCTTTCAGGCGCTTAGCCGGATCCGGCTGGATGTTGCTGTAAACGTCGTCGAATTTCGCAAGCGCCGCGAACATCGCCTCATCGCACAGGGTGCCGCCGCAGAACAGGCCGCGAATGTATTTCTGCTGCGGGGTCAGGCGGGCGCGCACCTCTTCAATCAGCGGCCAGTTGAGCGGGTGTAAAGCCAGGGACTCTTTTTTAATGCCGGTGAGCAGTACCGCCTTCAGCGCCGCCTCTTTGGTGCCGCGGGCAAACTGCAGGCCGTCTTCATCGGCGGGCGGTTCGCTGCGGCCAAGGAAGCACACGATGACAGGCTTGCGGCATGCCCGCGCGCGCGCCAGCACTTTCTCCGCCACCGCAGGTGCGGGCGGCTTGGAGATGAGCGCAATGACCCGGGTGCCCTCATCGGCTTCGAGCATGTCGATGGCATCGAGCATCATCAGGCCGCCGATTTTCTCGCTGAGATCGCGCCCGCCGGTGCCAATCAGCTGAGACACGCCGCCGCCGAATTCATGAATGCGCACACTCAGCTCCTGGCTGCCGGTGCCAGAGGCGCCGACGATGCCAATCGGCCCGCGGCGCACCGCGTTGGCGAAGCACAGCCCCGCGCCGTTGATAATGGCGGTGCCGCAGTCCGGCCCCATCATCAGCAGCCCTTTCTGGTGCGCCAGCTGCTTCAGCGCCAGCTCGTCGTCGAGGGATACGTTATCGGAAAAGAGCATGACGTTAAGATCGTTTTCCAGCGCCTGGCGCGCTTCGCGTGCGGCGAAGGTGCCGTTAACGGAAATCACCGCAAGGTTGCTGTCCGGGCGATGGGTTTTGGCGCTGGCAATCGTCGCGTAGCGTGCTTCATGGGTGCCTCCGCTCTCTTTACGCGTGAATAACGCCTCAATAGCGGCCAGGGTTTCATCATTCGCCGCGGCGCCTTTAATCACGATCATCAGGTCGCCGTTTTTGGCGTCGGCTAATTCCGGCGTTAACAGCCCGAGATTTTTTAATACGCCTTTGTTCATTTCCGTCGCCATGGCCACAAACGCCTGCTCGACGCCCGGTAATTTATTGGCTTTGGTGGAAACGGACATCAGTGAAACCGAATCAAAATACGTGTTCTTTTTTATAACGATTTTGGTTGGCATTGTTTTCTCCTGAATACGGATAAAAGGGGGCCGCCGTCGTGCAGAATGCACGTCGGTAAAAATGCTTTTTTGAATTAACGGCCAGCCTGAAGTGGCTGGCCGAATGCGTTATGCGCCTGCCGCCAGCAGCAGGTCGGCTATTGCATCGAAGCCTTTTTCCCGCGCCAGTTCGAGCGGGGTTTTACCGTATTTATCGGTCATGTGCGGGTTCGCGCCGTGATCCAGCAGCAGCTTCACAATCTCCTGCTGCTTTGCGCCACCGTCGTTCAGCACAATGGCTTCCAGCAGCGGCGTCCAGCCGACAAAATTGGTGTGGTTGACGTTAATATCGGTTTTTGCCAGCAGCTCGCGCACGATTTCAACGTGGCCTTTTTCACTGGCAGGGGTAATGCCCACGCCGCCGAAGCGCGTCAGGCGGTCAAGATCCGGATTCGCCGGAAGGACAATGCGCAGCAGGGTTAAATCATTGGTCAGGCAGCTTATCAGGAAGGGGTTAAAACAGGTCTGATCCTGTTTATCAATATCCGCGCCGGCAGCAATTAAATATTCCACACAGGCGTAATGCTTTTTCAGGCTGGCAATAATAATGGCGGTTCTTTTCTGGCGGTTGGTGGCGTTAATATCCACGCCGTTATCCAGGCAGGCTTTTAGCGCGTCGATGTTGCCCTCTTCTGCCGCCAGCAGAAATTCCGTAACGAGTGCGTTTGCAGACATATTCAGTCTCCCAATGTTTCACTTCTGATGACCTGAGAATAGCAACAGCCTGGTCACAAAAGAATCCGCTTAAAAATGATTCATCGACACGCAATTAATTATTGAGTTAAATTCAACAGTCAGGCTAAAACGTGCGTCTGTGCAACCTTTTTCTTATGGCTTACCGCTTTTTATCGTCTCAGACAGCATTATCCTTATGGTTGTAAAAGCCTTGCATGACGCGGCTCCGCGTAAATAGTCAGAACTGTGACCCACTTCAAATGTGATGTAACGGCGCTGTTAAAATATGTTCAAAACTGATGGCTGAGGATGCTGTGATATGAATTCCATCTTTACCGAAGAGAATCTGCTGGCCTTCACCACTGCGGCACGCTTCGGCAGCTTCAGCAAAGCCGCCGCCGAGCTGGGCGTGACGACCTCCGCCATCAGTTACACCATCAAACGCATGGAGACCGGGCTGGACGTGGTGCTGTTTGTGCGCAATACGCGCAGCATCGAGCTGACCGAATCCGGGTTTTACTTTTACCGTAAAGCCACCGACCTGCTGAACGATTTTCACGCCATCAAGCGCGGGATAGATACCATCTCTCAGGGCATTGAGGCGCGGGTGCGTATCTGCATTAATCAGCTCTTGTATACGCCGCGCCATACCGCGCGGCTGCTGCAGGTACTGAAAAAGCAGTTTCCCACCTGTCAGATCACCGTCACCACCGAGGTGTACAACGGCGTCTGGGATTCCATCATCAACAACCAGGCCAACATTGCCATCGGCGCACCGGACACCCTGCTGGACGGCGGCGGGATTGATTACACCGAAATTGGCGCCATCCGCTGGGTGTTTGCCATCGCGCCGGAACATCCCCTCGCCTTTGTTCCCGAACCGATAGCGGAGAGCCAGCTGCGTCTGTATCCCAACATCATGGTGGAAGATACAGCGCATACCATCAACAAAAAGGTCGGCTGGCTGCTGCACGGCCAGGAGGCGATTCTGGTGCCGGATTTCAACACCAAGTGCCAGTGTCAGATTCTGGGGGAAGGGATTGGCTTTTTGCCGGAATACATGGCAAGAGAGGCGGTGGAAGACGGGCTGCTCATCACGCGGCGCATTAATAACCCGCGTCAGGATTCGCGCATGCTGCTCGCCCCGCAGCCTGCAGCGACCGGCCAGGTGACGCGCTGGATCAAACAGCAGTTTGGCCCGGAGGGCGTATTGACCGGTATCTACAGTGACTTACTGTGGCGCACTTAGTTTTTCGTTTGTACCCAAAACGCGTGGATAAGACCCGGGAAGTAGCCCAGAAGGGTCAGAAGGATGTTCAGAATAAACGCCCAGCCCAATCCCTTGCCAAGCAGCACGCCCAGCGGCGGGAGAATAATCGTAAAAACAACGCGCCAAAAACCCATAATCACTCCGTGCAAGCTAACCAATTGAAAATTAAAAAGAGACACTCTCTAAGCATAGCCAGTTTACGGGTTACCGCCATTCGTCTCTCGCGCTTTTACCTGCCTTTACCCTCTTTACACTGGCTTAAGCCCTTCCTTAAATGTTCTACTACTCAGAAATTGACCGTAAGGAAACACCATGTCTCTTTCTCTTATTTCGCCTCAGCAGGCAAACGCGCTTGTTAAAGAAGGCGCAAAACTGGTTGATATTCGCGATCCCGACGAGTATGCCCGCGAGCATATTCCGGCAGCGCACTCCATACCGCTGGATTCTTTACCCGGCGGGCTTAATGCATCCCCTGGTGAAACGGTGATTTTTCACTGTCAGTCCGGGGCACGGACATCAAACAATGCTGCGCGACTTGCGCAGGCAGCGTCTCCGGCTCAGGCCTTCGTGGTTGAGGGGGGCATTCAGGGCTGGAAGCAGGCCGGGCTGCTGACCGTTGAAGATAAATCCCAGCCGCTTCCGCTGATGCGGCAGGTACAAATTGCCGCCGGACTTCTGATCCTCTGCGGCGTGGTGCTGGGCTATAGCGTCTCCAGCGGCTTTTTCCTGCTGAGCGGTTTTGTCGGCGCCGGGCTGCTTTTCGCCGGTGTGACGGGCTTTTGCGGCATGGCGCGACTGCTGAAGGTAATGCCGTGGAACCGTCGTACCCCATAAGCAGTAATCAATGAATTACGCTGTACCCGGTGCCGGACGTGGGCTAAGGTGAAGATCGCTAAAACGATGAGGAGGTTATATGTTTTCTGTCGGTGATTATGTGCAACCGCTTAAAGGCGGCCCGAAACTGAAGGTGCTCGAAGTGAACGGTGAAAGCGTTGTAGCGGTACAGGCCAGCAATGAACAAGGTGAAAAATATACGCTGAAAGCGGCCGAGCTGGCGCCGTATACCGAGGAAGGTGATTTCGGCGTCTGCTGAACAGTCAAGCGGGCGGGGTGTTGGGCCCCGGGCCCGGTTTTTATGAGAAAATAAAACCCGGATTTTTACACTGGCCCCCCCCGGGGCCAAAGCGTCGGGGGGGGGGGCCGGGGGGGGGCCCCGGTGTGGTTGAG
>NZ_JAWNCA010000040.1:0-32493 GCF_034106185.1 Enterobacter sp. 296B2
CCGGGCCCGGAAATTTCCGGTTTTAATGTTTGATCCGGAATACCGGGCCCACCCCCCCCTCACCCCGGCCCTCTCCCCAAAGGGGCGAGGGTGAAAAGACAGCACCGAGCAATCCCCTCTCCCCTCCGGGGTGTACAGTCCGGGGACATAGTGAACACTTGTTCGGGGACATGGTAGACACTTACAACTGAGGCATAAGAACCCGTTTATGGAGTCGCTTATGCCCTGGGATGCGAGAGATACCATGTCATTACGTACCGAGTTTGTTTTGTTCGCCTCGCAGGACGGGGCGAACATCCGTTCCCTCTGCCGTCGCTTTGGCATTTCTCCTGCCACCGGCTACAAGTGGCTTCGCCGCTGGGCTCAGGAAGGTGCCGCCGGCCTTCAGGACCGCCCGCGCATACCGCACCATTCCCCGAACCGCCTCTGGCAGATGGATTTTAAGGGCCACTTTCTCTTTGGCGGTGGCCGCTGCCATCCGCTCACCGTGGGGCGACACCACCGGCACCTGGACGGCGCTGGATATGGCGGTACCGGACTCGCGGTATCAGCCGTCAGCGCGGCAGTACAGCGGCAACACAACGCCCCCGGAATATGATGAGGGCGTGATAGTCAGGAAAGTGGATGTCAGCGGAAAGCTGAGCGTGAAAGGGGTAAGTCTGAGCGCAGGCAAGGCGTTCAGGGGAGAACGGGTCGGGCTGAAGGAGACGGAGGAAGATGACTGCTATGAAGTATGGTGGTACAGCACGAAAGTGGGGGTGATCGACCTGAAGAAAAAGTCGATCACCATGGGTAAAGGATGTTAAAAAGTGTTCACCATGTCCCCGAACACCTGTCTACCATGTCCCCGGACTGTACACCCCAAAGGGGCGAGGGTGAAAAGACAGCACCGAGCAATCCCCTCTCCCCTCCGGGGAGAGGGTTAGGGTGAGGGGAAACATTGAATTATCGCTCGTCGCGACGTCCGCCTACAGCCGCCCACCAGCGACGAATGTGCACCGTCACCTCTTCACGGTCGTGGTACAACTGACGCGCCTGGATCTCCACGTTAATACCGTGCTCATCCAGCTGTGCCTGAATATAGGCCAGGTTCTGGGATACCTCCTCGTAGCGCTTTTTCATCGGCAGCTTGAGGTTGAAAATGGTCTCACGGCACCAGCCGTTCACCAGCCAGGAGGCCATCAGCGCGGCAACTTTCGCCGGCTTCTCCACCATGTCGCACACCATCCAGGAGATGTTGTTGCGGGTTGGGCGATAGCGGAAACCGTCCTCACGCAGCCAGGTCACCTGCCCGGTATCCATCAGGCTTTGCGCCATCGGGCCGTTATCCACAGACGACACCCACATGTTGCGTTTCACCAGCTGATAGGTCCAGCCGCCCGGGCACGCGCCAAGGTCGACGGCATACATGCCGTTTGCCAGACGCTCGTCCCACTCATCTGCCGGGATAAAGACGTGAAACGCCTCTTCCAGCTTCAGGGTTGAACGGCTCGGCGCATCTGCCGGGAACTTCAGACGCGGGATGCCCATAAAGAATGGCGAATTGTTATTGGTGTACGAATAGCCCGCATAGCAGCAGCCCGGTGCGATAAAGAAGATATGCACAACCGGACGCTTCGGCGTTTCGTAGTTCGTCAGTATGCCCGCGTCACGCAGCGCAGCGCGCAGCGGCACGGTGAACTTACGGCAAAACTTCATCAGCTCTTTGCTTTCGTTGGTATCGGCAACCTCAACGCGCAGGTCGCCGCCCTTCTCCACCACGCCCTGCAGCATGCCCACAATCGGCGTGATGCGATCTTCTGGCGGAAGGTCTTTCAGCAGCTCACCCGCGACGAACATCTGGCGGGCGAAGATCAGCGAGCTGAACGGCAGCTCGCGCGCCAGCTTGTCGGCGTCTTCAGGCTGATAACATTCGAATACCACATAACCCGCATTCTCTTTGACGCGGGCAAAACCGAAGACTTCACGCTTCGCCGCTTTATCGGTAATTTCCGCGGCGCACTCTTTCTCAAACCCCGGGCGACAATATAAAACAACCTTATTCATGAACAACGCCCTTGCGTTTCAGACGGATAGCTCCGATAAACATTAATACCCATCCCGCCAGGAAGCTGACGCCGCCGACAGGTGTAACAAACGCCCAGAGGCGCAAATGCGAGAGTGCCAGACAGTAAAGGCTGCCGCTGAACAGCACGGTACCCAGCGCCATAAATACGCTACTCCAGTAAAACCAGATGCTGATCCGGCGCTGCATCGCCACCGCCAGCCCAAAAATAGCCAGCGTATGGAACGCCTGGTATTCAAGGCCGGTCTGGATCCAGCCCATCTCGACGGCGCCCAAAGACTTGCTCAATACGTGCGCGCCAAAGGCGCCCAGTGCAACAAAAATAAAGCCACTCACCGCGGCAAAAATCAGCATGAATCGGCTGGTCATGTTTAAGTCCTGAATTGATGCGTGCCCGGCACACAAACGTTATTGTTCATACCTGAAGCGGAATTTTTCTTGCTCGCTTGCCGCTTTCGCCAGTATCCACTGCCGGAAGGCGGCTATTTTACCCAGTTCTGCCTGACTGTCATGACAAACCAGATAAAACGCATTCTTGCTGACCAGTACATCATTAAAAGGGCAAACCAGACGGCCTGCCTCAATTTCGGACTGCGCCATGACGTTATTCGCCAACGCCACGCCCTGTCCGTGAATGGCAGCCTGTAGCACCATCGCACTGTGGCTAAAAATGGGGCCCTGCTGCACGTTTATATGACTAAGACCTAATTGACGGGTATAAGTTTGCCAGTCGCGGCGAGAGGCATCATGTAAAAGCGTATGCTGCGCAAGGTCAGCGGGTGTTTTCAGCGCTTTATCGCCCGTTAAAAGCAGAGGCGAACAGACCGGCAGCAGATATTCTGCGTATAATTTCTCAACACGCAAGCCCGGCCAGTTACCGCGACCATAAAAAATGGCGACATCCACATCATCGGCCAGCTTGTCTTCCTGACGATCCACCGCCTGGATTCGAACGTCGATCCCCGGATAAGCTGAGTTAAAGCTTGAGAGCCTTGGCACCAGCCACTGAATGGCAAAACTGGGCAATAAACTAACAGTCAGGGCACCTTTTGCACTGCGGGCCTGCAGCTTACGCGTGGCTTCCGTTAGCTGGGAAAAAATCTCTTTTATATCCTGAAAATAGCTCTGCCCCTCTTCGGTCAACAGCAATGAACGATTGCGTCGGCGGAACAGCTTAAGGCCCAGGAAATCCTCCAGAGACTTGATTTGGTGACTTACTGCGGCCTGTGTCACAAAAAGCTCATCTGCCGCACGGGTGAAGCTCAGGTGACGTGCTGCTGCATCAAAAACCCGTAATGCGTTAAGGGGTGGCAATCGCTTTGACATGGTTATCTGGCTTAGATGTTAACGGAATTTAACAAACAGGAAACAATGTTTAACCTATTAGTTTTTTTTATCTGAGCCATTATAATTTGTCCGTTGAGGAACTACCAGCAAATACCTATAGTGGCGGCACTTCCTGAGCCGGAACGAAGAGCTTTTTTCGGAATGCGTGTTCTGAAGGGCTTTTGGCTTACGGTTGTGATGTTGTGTTGTTGTGTTTGCAATTGGTCTGCGATTCAGACCACGGTAGCAACGCTACCAATTTTTCACTTCCTGTACATTTACCCTGTCTGTCCATAGTGATTAATGTAGCACCGCCAATTTGCGGTGCTTTTTTTTCGCCTGCGATCGGTGGTTAGTGCTCGATCTCTTTCATCTCTTTCACGTCCGTGCGGTTGATCTGCTGCTTGTTCCCGTTAGCATCTTTATACGAAATCATCCCGGTATCGTTATCAGTAGTCGGTTTCCCTTCCGAAACGATAGAACGACCATCGTTGGTGTGCATCACGTAATTGTTACCGGAACAGGCGCTCAGGGCAAAAGTAAACGCACAGGCAGAAATGATTGCAGCTGTCTTATTCATGATTATTCTCCTTTAGCAATTAATGCTATTCAAACCTCGATTTATAACAGGCTAAAACATCCGCCTAACACTATTTAGCATAACCTGCTTTTTTGAGGTCGTAAGGATAAGCAGACAATTCTGATAGATATCAACCTCCTTGCTCTGCCGCTGAAATTGCGCGACGATCTCTCTATCGACACGAGGAATTCCATGAACGCTTTCAGTCCTGCGCAGTTTCGCGCACAGTTTTCGGCGCTGGCCGATGCCGGTATTTACCTTGATAGCGCCGCCACGGCCCTGAAGCCTCAGGCGGTGATCGAGGCCACGCAGCAGTTCTACAGCCTGAGCGCCGGGAACGTGCATCGCAGCCAGTTTACCGAAGCGCAGCGACTGACCGCGCGCTACGAAGCCGCACGGGACCAGGTCGCTCGCCTGCTCAATGCCGAAAGCGGGAAAAATATCGTCTGGACGCGCGGCACGACCGAAGCCATCAATATGGTGGCCCAGTGTTATGCCCGCCCGCTGCTTCAGCCGGGCGATGAGATCATCGTCAGCGAGGCGGAACACCACGCTAACCTGGTGCCGTGGCTGATGGTAGCGGAGCAAACGGGGGCGCGCGTCGTAAAGCTCCCGTTAGGTGCAGACTTGCTGCCAGAGGTGGCCCGTCTCCCCGAGCTGATTACCCCCCGCAGCCGTATCCTGGCGCTGGGGCAGATGTCCAACGTTACCGGTGGCTGTCCGGATCTGGCTCGCGCCATTGAGATTGCCCATGCCAGCGGCGTGGTGGTGATGGTCGACGGCGCTCAGGGCGTGGTCCATTTCCCTGCTGATGTGCAGGCGCTGGATATCGACTTCTATGCCTTCTCAGGACATAAGCTCTACGGGCCAACCGGGATTGGCGCGCTGTACGGTAAGCCGGAACTGCTGGCAAAAATGACGCCGTGGCTCGGTGGCGGCAAAATGATTACCGAAGTGTCGTTCGATGGCTTCAAAACGCAGGATGTCCCCTATCGTCTGGAAGCCGGTACGCCGAACGTGGCGGGCGTCATTGGCTTAAGCGCGGCGCTGGAGTGGCTGGCTGAAACAGACATTGTACAGGCTGAAAGCTGGAGCCGGGGCCTTGCCACTCTTGCCGAAGAAGAGTTGAAAAAACGCCCGGGTTTCCGCTCGTTCCGCGTTCAGGACTCCAGCCTGCTCGCCTTTGATTTTGCTGGCGTGCATCATAGCGACATGGTGACCCTGCTGGCCGGGTATGGCATTGCCCTGCGCGCCGGACAACACTGCGCCCAGCCGCTGCTGGCGGCGCTCGGCGTTAACGGTACGCTGCGCGCCTCGTTTGCGCCATATAACACTCAAAGCGATGTCGACGCGCTGGTTGCCGCCGTTGACCGCGCCCTTGAAATACTGGTGGATTAATGACTAGCGCTGCTTTAGCCGGACATCCGTTTGGCACGGTCATCACAGAAGAGACCTTAAAACAGACCTTCGCCCCGCTCCAGCAGTGGGAAGATAAATATCGACAACTGATCCTGCTGGGTAAACAGCTCCCTGCCCTTTCAGACGATCTCAAAGCGCAGGCGAAAGAGATCGCAGGCTGTGAAAACCGCGTCTGGCTGGGCGTGAGCGTCTCCGGTGAGAAGCTGCATTTCTTTGGCGACAGCGAAGGACGCATCGTACGCGGGCTGCTGGCGGTCTTGTTAACCGCCATAGAGGGGAAAAGCGCGGCGGAATTGTTAACGCATTCACCGCTGGCGCTGTTCGACGAGCTGGGGCTGCGCGCGCAGCTGAGCGCCTCGCGCGGTCAGGGTCTAATCGCGCTCAGCGACGCGGTGCTGGACGCAGCCCGTCAGGCTCAGGCCTGACGTTCCGCCTTCGCCATCATCTTCTTCAGTGCGTGAGAGACCGCCACAAAGCCAAAGGAGGCGGTTACCATGGTGGCCGCCCCAAAGCCTGAAGCGCAGTCCATGCGTTTTGGCCCTTCCGCCGTGCTTTTCATCGCACAGACTGAACCATCCGCCTGCGGGTAGACCAGCGCTTCGGTGGAGAATACGCAGTCGACGCCCAGCTTGCCCTTGCTATTCTTCACCACGTTGAAGTCGCTCTTCAGGCGTTCACGCAGCTTGGCTGCCAGCGGATCCTGAATAGTTTTCGCCAGGTCGGCCACCTGAATCTGCGTGGGATCGATTTGCCCACCCGCGCCGCCCGTCGTGACCAGCGGCACCTTGTAACGACGGCAGTAAGCGATCAGCGCCGCTTTTGGCCGCACGCTGTCAATGGCGTCAATCACGTAGCTGTAGCCTTTGCTCATGTACTCCGCGACGTTATCTGCCGTCACGAAGTCGTCGATCACCGTCACCCGACACTCCGGGTTGATGAGACGAATACGCTCCGCCATCACCTCGGACTTCGCCAGGCCGACGTTATCGCGCAGGGCGTGGATTTGGCGGTTAGTGTTGGTCACACAAACGTCATCCATATCAATCAGCGTGATCGCGCCAATCCCGGTTCTCGCCAGCGCTTCCACCGCCCAGGAACCGACACCGCCAATGCCCACAACGCAGACGTGCGCATCCGCAAACAGCTGCAGGGCTTTTTCACCATAGAGACGTGCCGTGCCGCCAAAACGCTGGCGCCAGGCATCGCTGATTACCACAGACATAAAACCTCAGATGTAAAAAGGGTGAGGTTATCCTCACCCTGAACAATAATCCGTATTGCGCTCAGAATACCACAATCAGCCGCTGAATACGTTTCCGGTGCCCGGCGCCGCCTTCAGCACCCATACGCGCCCGTAGTGGTTATACCAGCCCGCGCGATGGCCTGCGTCTGGGCCAATCCCCTGATAGATATCAAAGTGCTGGCCCTTAATCGCTCCGCCCACATCCAGGGCTACCATCAGACGCAGCTCATACTTGCCGTTGAACTTGCCGTTGTTGTCGAGCAGAGGGACTTCCGCCAGCAGCGTGGTACCCGCAGGAATGATAGAACGATCCGATGCCACCGAGGCACGGCCAATCAGCGGTACCGCGCTGGCGCCTTTCACCGGGGCAAAGTTTTGCGGTTTAAAGAAGACGAACGACGGGTTCTGCTCAAGAAGCTCACGCACCTCGGCTTCACTGTGCTTTTCGCCCCACTCGCGGATCGCCTGCATCGACATATCTTCTTTCTTCACTTCGCCGCGGTCGATGAGGACCTTACCGATGCTGCGGTAGGCATGGCCGTTTTTCCCGGCATAGCTGAAGAAGTTGAGCGGCGAACCGTCGCCAAAATCAATGTAGCCGCTGCCCTGCACGTCCATGATGAAGTTATCCATCAGGGAGTTGCTGTAGGCCAGGACGTAGTTTTCACTCAGCGCACCGGCGTAGATTTCGGCGCGGGACGGCAGACGGCCGCGTTTTGGCGGCATACGGTAGATAGGGTACTGGAACTCGCCCTGGCGCGTGTGTCGCGCCTGAATCACGGGCGTGTAATAGCCGGTGAACTGGACGTTGCCGTAGTTATCCGCCCCTTCCATCTGCCAGGCATCAATACCAAACTGGCGCATGTTGCGCGTATCGCCGCCCGCCTTCAGCCAGTCCTGTACCGCGCTATAAACATTGTTCTGTGAGCTATACAGACGCGGCGACGCGTTGCGGATCTGGTAGACCTGCTCGGAGAAATCACCGGCGTTGATCGGCGCGCCAACAGCATCAGGCTGATTAACTAAAGAGAAAGGCTGGGATAACTTCCCGTCTTTATACTGCTGACCGCGATCGGTCGGTTTGGAAGAACAGGCCGCAAGAATCACCACCATTGCGCCCGCCATTAGATACTTCGCCCAACGTCCTTTCATTATATCTCGTCTTTAAGTTGCCCATTTCCGCGTGATGAAGATAACAAACCGACAAAGCGAATGAAATGCGATCGCATGCCCTTTGGCAAATTCTGAGCAAAAAATAGTCCAAATGACGCAATGCCGTTCAATTTACATACAAAGTTAATGATTTATGTGAAAAAGGGGTTGCATCACAAACCTATCCGAGTATAGTGCGCTTCCACGGACGCGGGGTGGAGCAGCCTGGTAGCTCGTCGGGCTCATAACCCGAAGGTCGTCGGTTCAAATCCGGCCCCCGCAACCAACACTTCTAAAAACAATAAACACCCTTAAGGGTGTTTTTTTGTATCTGCCGTTTGTGAATTTGCCGGGCATTTCACCCGGCTAAAAACCTACCCGCGCCGCGCCAGCGTCGCCCCGTCTGAGAAATACGCCCGTATCCCCGCCAGAATCGACTCCGCCACCTCCTGCTGGAACTTTGCCGTCTTGAGCTTACGCTCTTCTTCAACGTTACTGATAAACGCGGTTTCCACCAGAATGGACGGGATATCCGGTGCCTTCAGCACCGCGAACCCGGCCTGCTCAACGCTGTTTTTGTGCAGCTTATTGATGTTCCCCAGCTTGCCCAGCACCGCTTTACCAAACTTCAGGCTGTCGTTAATGGTCAGGGACTGCACCATGTCGAACATGGTGTGGTCGACGTAGCGGTCGCCGCTTTTGCTCACGCCACCGATCAGGTCCGAGGCGTTCTGGGTATCCGCAAGATATCTTGCTGCGGTACTGGTCGCGCCTTTGGTTGAGAGCGCAAACACCGACGAGCCGCTCGGCTGGCGGCTGGTAAAGGCGTCCGCATGGATCGAGACGAACAAATCGGCCCGCTGCTTCTGCGCTTTCGCCACCCTAACCTTCAGCGGAATAAAGACATCCTCATTGCGCGTCATGTAGGCGCGCATATTGCCCTCTTTATCAATTAACGCCTTCAGCCGACGGGCAATTTGCAGCACCACGTCTTTTTCACGCGTATGGTATTTCCCCACCGCACCGGAGTCTTCGCCGCCGTGGCCGGGATCGAGCATGATTACAATCGGACGATCGCGCCCTGCTTTCCCCGGCTGCGGGCCGCTTTGGGCAGGGGGCACCTGACGCTGAAGATCGCCTTTGTTGTAGTCCTCCAGCAGGGCGAGAAGCGGATCCTGAATATCCGTCGCATTCGCCGGGTAGAGATCCATCACCAGGCGCTCTTTAAACGTCGCAACGGGCGCCAGGGCAAACAGCTGCGGCTTAACGTTCTGCTTCAGTTCAAACACCATGCGCACGGTTTGCGGATCAAACTGCCCGACGCGCGCCGATTTAATAAACGGATCGTCACCGCGGATCTGCGCCGCCATGCCTTTCAGCACGGAGTTGAGGTTAACGCCTTCGAGATCCACCACCACACGTTCCGGGTTGCTGAGGGCAAATTGCTTATATTTCAGCACGCGATTGGATTCAACCGTCACACGAGTATAGGTCGACGACGGCCAGACGCGCACCGCAACCACCTGACTCGTGGCGGCAAGACCGACCTGGCTGACGCTAAGCAACCACATTGCCCCGGCCCCTTTTAACAAACGGCGGCGGCTTATTGCTGAATTGGATCCCGACATGCTTCTCCCGAGCAAGAAAACAAACTGATATACAAAAGTGCAGATTGACCGAAAACTTTAACGAATGACGCATAAACTGTCATCTATAAAAGGGTAAACAATCATACGCTAACGCACGGATTACTTATTAATTTCTGTAGGTCGCAGAAAATTTGCACTTGCACCCGCGACCACAATCGAATAAAAATACAGAAATTACGAATAAACATTCATTAAGGGTTGTGCCATGGTGAAGGAACGTAGAACCGAACTGGTCCAGGGATTCCGCCATTCTGTTCCCTATATCAACGCCCATCGGGGAAAAACGTTTGTCATCATGCTTGGCGGCGAAGCCATTGAGCATGAAAATTTTTCCAGCATCGTCAATGACATCGGCCTGCTGCACAGCCTCGGGATCCGCCTGGTGGTGGTCTATGGCGCTCGCCCGCAGATCGATGCCAACCTGGCTGCTCACCACCACGAGCCGATTTACCACAAACACACCCGCGTCACGGATGCTAAAACCCTTGAGCTGGTGAAACAGGCGGCGGGACTGCTGCAGCTTGATATCACTGCTCGCCTGTCGATGAGCCTGAACAACACGCCGCTACAGGGCGCGCATATTAACGTCGTGAGCGGCAACTTCATCATCGCTCAGCCGCTCGGCGTGGACGATGGCGTGGATTACTGCCACAGCGGCCGCATTCGTCGTATTGATGAAGAGGCCATTCACCGTCAGCTGGACAGCGGTGCCATCGTGCTGATGGGGCCGGTGGCCGTTTCCGTAACTGGCGAAAGCTTTAACCTGACGTCTGAAGAGATTGCCACCCAGCTGGCGATCAAGCTGAAGGCGGAAAAAATGATTGGGTTTTGCTCTTCCCAGGGCGTCGTAAACGATGAAGGGGTGATTGTGCCGGAACTCTTCCCTAACGAAGCCCAGGCCCGCGTGGAAGCGCTGGAAGCCGAAGGGGATTACTACTCCGGCACCGTCCGCTTCCTGCGTGGCGCCGTGAAGGCCTGCCGCAGCGGCGTGCGCCGTAGCCACCTGATCAGCTATCAGGAAGACGGCGCCCTGCTGCAGGAGCTGTTCTCCCGCGACGGTATTGGCACCCAGATTGTGATGGAGAGTGCGGAGCAAATTCGCCGCGCCACCATCAACGATATCGGCGGCATTCTGGAGCTGATCCGCCCGCTGGAACAGCAGGGTATCCTGGTTCGTCGCTCCCGCGAGCAGCTGGAGATGGAGATCGACAAATTCACTATTATCCAGCGCGATAACCTGACCATCGCCTGCGCCGCGCTCTACCCGTTCCCGGAAGAGAAGATCGGAGAAATGGCCTGCGTGGCGGTGCACCCGGATTACCGCAGCTCTTCACGCGGTGAAATGCTGCTTGAGCGCGTGGCGGCACAGGCGCGTCAGATGGGGCTGAGCAAGCTGTTCGTCCTGACGACGCGCAGCATTCACTGGTTCCAGGAGCGCGGGTTCACGCCGGTGGATATTGATTCCCTGCCGGAAACGAAGAAAGAGATGTACAACTATCAGCGCCGTTCAAAAGTGCTGATGGCTGACCTGGGATGATACGACGCCCTCACCGTCCGGCGAGGGCTTTCGTTCAGAGGGACTCAAATATCGCGCTCAGCCCGCTTCGGCGTTCCGTTCGGGTGGCGATCGCCTGCACCAGCACCCGTTCATCGGTATACAGCGACAGACGCTGACGCGCGCGCGTAATGGCGGTGTAGATCAGCTCGCGGGTAACGACGGGGGAAAGCTGTGTGGGCAGGATCAGCGCCGCATGGTTAAACTCGGAGCCCTGGGATTTATGCACCGTCATCGCCCAGGCGGTCTCATGCTCGGGCAAGCGGCTCGGCTGGAAGGACTTCACGCTACCGTCCGGCATCTGGAACCAGACGCGGAGCCCCTGTCCGCGATCGAGCGCAATCCCGATATCCCCGTTAAACAACCCCAGCGCGCTGTCGTTGCGGGAGATCATCACCGGCCGGCCTTCATACCAGCGCGAGTGCGGGGTACGGCTGATTTTACGCTTTTGCGCCAGCAACTGTTCCAGCCTGTCGTTCAGGCCGCTGACGCCAAAGGGCCCTTCTCTGAGCGCGCAGAGCAGCTGGTATTCGCCAAACGCAGCAATAACCTGCTCCGGCGCGCTTTGCTGCTGTACGCCCGTCAGAAAACGTTGGTACCCCAGAAGAGCGTCATCCAGCATCGCCTGATATTCTTCCCCGGTTTGCAGCGATTTTTTCTCAATATCGGTGAAGGTGCCGTCAAATACCGCACAGGTCGTGTGCCGGTCGCCCCGGTTCACCGCCGCTGCAAGCTGGCCAATGCCGGAGTCGCTGCCAAAACGGTAGCTTTTTTGCAGCAGGCACAGGCTGTCGCGCAGCGCTCCCGCAAGTACATGGTTTTCAGCCGCGAGCGAGCATCCGGTCAGGCGCGCCAGCTCCTCAGCGCGTTCTGCGGTATACCCGAGGCTGGCATAGGTGCAGATATCGCCCAGCACAGCCCCGGCCTCCACGGAGGCAAGCTGATCGCGGTCTCCGAGGAAAATGACGCGCGCGTGCGGCGGCAAAGCGTCAATCAACCGCGACATCATCGTCAGGTCAATCATCGATGCTTCATCCACCACCAGCACGTCCAGGTGCAGTGGGTTACCGGCATGGTAGCGCAGACGCTGGCTACCCGGCTGCGCGCCAAGCAAGCGGTGCAGCGTGCTGGCTTCGTTAGGGAAAAGCGCAAGCTGATCTCCGGTAAGCGGCAGTTTTTGCAGCGCCCCGCCTAACGACTCCGTCAGACGCGCAGCCGCTTTACCGGTGGGTGCCGCCAGGCGAATACGACATTTTTTCTCACCCGATAACTGAATCAGCGCGGCAAGCAGCTTTGCCACGGTGGTCGTCTTCCCGGTGCCCGGGCCGCCCGAAATCACTGAGATCCGCCGCGTTAACGCCACCGCTGCCGCCACTTTCTGCCAGTCTGTCTCGTCGTCAGAGGTAAACAGCGTATCCAGCGTGTGCCGGAGCTGCGCTTCATCACAGGGAAGCGGGGCGTTGGTCTCGCTGAAAAAGCGCGCTACCGTCAGTTCGTTACGCCACAGCCGGTTCAGATACAAACGCTCGCCGACAAGGATCATTGGCGTCCCGGTATCGGCTCCACTCACGGCAGGCGAGCCGAGTAATATCGCCTGCCAGTCCACCGCCTTACCCAGCAGCGCGAAACACGCCTGTAACGCCGGGGGCATTTTTTCATCCACCACCAGACGCGACAGTGGAAGACACACATGTCCCTCCCCCGCGTCTTTACTCAGGATCGCGGCGGCGAGCATAACGGCAGGCTCCTCGCCCGCCACCATCATGGCAAACTGCACGTCCAGGTGGCGAAGTGTTCGTTGTTCAACTGCTTCCAGCAGTAGCGCCTGCATCGTCATGCCACCTCCTCCGTGCTTGCAGCAAACAGGTTATCCATCTTTTCAATCAACTCCGCAGCCGGACGGGTGCTGAAGATACCCGAACGCGGGTCGTTCGCATCCACGCCGCGCAGGAACAGGTAAATGACACCGCCGAAATGGTCTTCGTAACGATAATCGGCCATGCGATGGCGCAGGTAGCGGTGCAGCGCGAGGGTGTAGAGCTGGTACTGCAGATCGTAGCGATGCATTTGCATCGCTGAGGCCATCGCCTGCTGGGTATAGGCTTCGCTGTTTTCACCCAGCCAGTTCGATTTGTAATCCAGCAGGTAGTAGCGCCCTTCGTGGCGGAAAACCAGGTCGATAAAGCCTTTCAGCATTCCCTGCACCTGGCGGAAGTTGAGAGGCGCGCACCCGGCGGATAACGGATCGTGCTCGCGGATCAACGCATCAAGCGCCTCGGCCCTGAGCGGGCTGGCGATGGGGAGATAAAACTCCATCTCCACCTGCTTATCTTTGGCGGTCAGCTGGCTCAGCGAGATCCCCTGCGCCGTGAGCGGCGCGTGCAGAATAGCGCGGATCCATTCAGTGAGAACCGGCAGCCACTGCGCGTCGTAGCCGCCGCTCTGCAGCATCTTCAGCACCCACTCTTCAGAGACCGGCTGGGTAAAATCCAGCTCTTCAAAGAGGCTGTGCAAAAACGTGCCCGGTGAGGCGCCGCGCGGGAACTGGTGCGGCGTGAGCACCGGCTCGACGGGCACGCTACCGGCCCCAGCGGCATCCACGTCCAGTTTTGGCATCAGATCCTGCGCGATACTCTGCCCGTGCTGCTGTAAACCGGAGTAACTGGTGACGCGCCAGTCGTCAGCAATGGTGCGCGTCACCTCGCGGGCATGCAGCGCTGACTCTCCCTGCTCCAGCGTCTGCCAGCGACTGCTGTCGGGCTGGGATGGAATATGCAGGGCAACATGCTCTGAGCAAAGTGATTCGATGCACTGGCGCAGACCGGCAGCATCTTTGGGTTCGCCGCGCTGTATAAGCCGCCCTAGCGCGCTCAGATGAAAATCACTCTCGCCGCTCTTTTCGCCACGGCGACGGAACAGTGGCGCGACGCCCAGGGAACAGTGCCAGACCGAACGGGTCAGCGCCACATAGAGCAGGCGCAGGTCTTCCGCGAGACGCTCGGCTTCGGCCAGCTCAAGGCTGGACTCCGCGTTGCTGAGATCGAGTACCGCTTCGAACGACTCGCGATCGTGGTAAAAGGCCTGGTCCTGCACGCGATAATTGGCGATAAACGGCAGCCAGACCAGCGGATACTCCAGCCCTTTCGACTTGTGAATGGTGACGATCTGCACCAGATGTTTATCGCTCTCGAGGCGCATCTGCTGGCTTGAGGAGTTGCTGTTCGGGTCGGCAATCTGCTGGGCAAGCCAGCGCACCAGGGCATGCTCGCTCTCCAGCTGCGTACCCGCTTCCTGGAGCAGCTCGCTGATATGCAAAATATCGGTTAGACGGCGCTCGCCGCCCGCTGTCGCCAGCATATTCTCCGCAATGTGACGCTGTGCCATAAGCTCACGCACCATCGCCATCACGCCACGTTTCTGCCATTTTTCACGGTAGCGAACAAACTCGTCTACCACAGAATCCCACGCGGCTTCGTCATTGTTGAGCGCATCAATGTCACGCGCGTTCAGCCCGAGCATCGCGCTCGCTAAGGCGCTGCGCAGCGTGCTTTCCCGCTCCGGGGCCAGGACGGCCTGAAGCAGCCACAGCATCTCCAGGGCTTCCAGCGTTTCAAAGACGCTGTCGCGGTTGGAGAGGTAGACGGAGGGAATATTCAGTAGCGTCAGGGCGTCGCGGATGAGCGCGGCCTCCTGACGGCTGCGCACCAGCACCGTGATATCGGATGCCTTTACCGGGGCTGGTTTATCCTCCTTCCACAGCAACGCATCACCGCGCGCGCCTGCGCTGAGCCAGTCACGGATTTGCGCGGCACAGTGCTGGGCCATAGCATTTTGATAGTCCGCGACGCCCCAGCCTTCCCCATCCAGCAGCCAGAAGTTCATGGCGGGCTGAGTTTCGCCGTTAAACTCGAAGCGCAGGGTGGTATTTTTCGGGGCGAATTTGACCGGCTGGAAAGGGATCTCCCGGAACATAAACGCCGTATCCATGCGGCTGAACAGCGCATTGACGCTTTCCACCATGCCGGGCGAAGAGCGCCAGTTGGTGTCGAGCGTGTAGTGCGCGTCAACCTCGCTGCGGGCTTTCATATAGGTAAAAATATCCGCACCGCGAAAGGCGTAAATGGCCTGTTTCGGATCGCCGATTAACAACAACGCGGTGCCGGGCTGCTGACGCCAGATACGGCGGAAAATGCGGTACTGCTGAGGGTCGGTATCCTGAAATTCGTCGATCATCGCCACCGGAAAGCGGGTGCGAATCGCGGCGGCAAGCGCTTCGCCATTTTCACTGCACAGCGCCGCATCAAGTCGACTCAGCATATCGTCGAACCCCAGCTCGCCCCGGCGGCGCTTTTCGCGCGCGACGGCGTCGCGAATCTCAGTCATGGCACGGACGATCATCAGATCGTTGAGCGTCAGGGGTTCCGCCAGCAGGTTTTCAATCGCCACAAACAGGGGATGTTCAGGCACGATGCCGTCGGCTTTGGTCCGCTCAACCAGGAAACGCCGGGAGAATTTCTCCAGCGCATCCGGGAGCTGGTAACCGCGCGTCTCTTCCTGCGCCCACGCGCTGATCTTCTCGATCCATTTGCCCTGATTGCCGCGATTGAACTTACGTCGGTCGATCCCGGAATTCTCGATGATCGCGTCAATCTCGCCGACTGACTCAATCCATTTTTGCTTGATGTCGGCAATTTTCGCGATGATTTTTTCATGGCAGGAAGCCAGGGTTTCATCCGCTGGCGGTGGAGATTTGATGACCGGCGCTTCCCCCTGAAGATAACGATCGATGGCGCGCAGCAGCGCTTCAGGCCCCTTCCACAACGCATGTACCGCTTCGGCAATATCTCGCTGTAACGGATAGCAGTGGCGACGCCAGAAATCCGCGCAGGCCTGATAGCGAAGCACGGATTCATCTTCGATGAGTTGTTGTTCAAACAGCATGCCGGATTCAAACGCGTTCAGGCTCAGCATGCGCTGGCAAAAACCGTGAATGGTGAAGACGGACGCTTCGTCCATCTGCCGTTCTGCGAGGAGCAGCCACTGGGCTGCCTGTTGCTTATCGGCTATCTCTTCCAGAAGGCTCGCGTAGAGAGGGTTATCCGTGCTTTGGCGCAGACAGGCGATGCGCAGTTCGTGGATGTTGGTCCGAATACGACCGCGCAGCTCAGCGGTGGCGGCCTCGGTGAAGGTGACCACCAGCAGCTCTTCCACGCTCAAAGGCCGTGGAAAAGCGGCGTTGCCGCCAAGCCCTAACAGCAGGCGCAGATAGAGCGCGGCGATGGTGAACGTTTTTCCGGTTCCCGCTGAGGCTTCAATCAATCGTTCACCCTGCAGAGGTAAACGTAAGGGATCAAGGGACTCAGCGGTGTCGGTCATTCTTTCTTACTCCAGGGCATAGATTGCTGCAGCGCGCTGACGCTCTTCCAGACTACCCAGCCTTTCGGGTTCACGTACTCCGTTTTCCCGTTCTGGCTACCGGAAACCTGGGACAGAATGGTGATCCCCTGCGGCTTAATGACCGCCTGATGGAAGAAGTCGGCAACCTTCTGCGGCGTCAGCTGTTTTATCTCGGCCACTACTTTATCACGCGAATCAAATTTCAGATTACCGCGATCGAAATCTTTGCTCAGCTGCGAGGCCTCTTCGCCCAGCGTCTGCGGCGGCTGCATCACCTGCGCGATGACGGCCTGCTGGATCTGGGCAAACTCTTCCGGCTTCATGGCGCGCAGTTTTGCTTCCACCTGCGGGAAGAACGCCTGATAGCGCTGCCAGAGATAGGCCGGTTGTTTGTCGCTGCTTTGCAGCAGGAAGCCCAGCCCCCACTGACGGCCTACGTTCATCGAGAAGGCAAACACCGCGTAGCCAAGCTGCTCTTCTGTGCGCAGCTGGTTATAGAACCACGGTTGAACGATCTGTCCCAGAACGGCGCTTTGCGCAGAGCTGGAGAATTCATCATAGCCCGTTGGCACAAACACCGCGGCCAGCGCGGAATCGGTGCTACTCCCCGCTTTTTCAAAAATCACATTCTGTTTTTTCTCAACCAGCACGTCCTGGTTGCGGCACCACTCGTCGCCTTTCGAACCGAGCTGCGTGCGAACATTCTCTGCCAGCGTTTTGGCCCGATCTTCGCTCATATTGCCGACGATAAGAAATTCCGGGCGCGTGTTAGTTTTCAGCGCGTCACGGTAAGCCAGCACCTCTTTTAATGAGATTGATGGCAGCAATGCACGGCGTTCTTCACGCTGGAAATAAGGTATTTGCGACAGCATTTGCGCAGGCATAAGCGCCTGATCGTAAGCTTTGCCCTTCTCTGCTGAATCCATCATCTGCGCATACCAGGATTTAGCCTGCTCAAGCTGCTCTTCCGTTGGCGTGTAGCTAAAGTAGCCCTCCAGCAGCGCCTTGAAAAGCTGAGGCAAACGCTGGGTATAGCCATTTGCATTAAGCATCAAACCGTTGTTGGCGTTGGTAGAGAAGCTGATCCCGCCCACGGCCGCCTGGTTGCTGAGCTGATCGAGCGCGATACCGGCCAGATAGTCATTGAGCGCGAACATCACCTGATTTTTGGCGCTGTTCATAGCTTTAGGGTTACGCAGGACCACGCTGACATCGGCCTTTGGCTCGCTCGAGAAATAACGGCTTGGGGTATACACCACGCGCAGCGTCGGCTCATCAATAATAAGCTCCGGGTGCGGATAATCCTTAGTCGTTTTGATCAGCGAGAAATCATCCGGGATATAGGGGTTCAGCTCCGGCAGCTTCAACGCAATCTCACCGGCCTTCTTCTGCCAGTCGGCGAAGGTCTGGTCGCTGATTTTGTCTACCTGATAAGGAGCATCAACAAAGTACGCCGTCTTGTTATGCGGTTCGTTCGGGCTGATGTACCAGATGCGGGCATTCTGCGGCGTCATCATCGCCAGGCGCGCTTTAACCGCCTCGGCATCATAACGATCGGCAATATTGACCGCGTCAAGCGTGTGCGCCACCGGTACACG
The DNA here is from genome assembly GCF_034106185.1 of Enterobacter sp. 296B2. Taxonomy (NCBI): domain Bacteria; kingdom Pseudomonadati; phylum Pseudomonadota; class Gammaproteobacteria; order Enterobacterales; family Enterobacteriaceae; genus Enterobacter; species Enterobacter sp. 296B2. Next base: position 17,985 of record NZ_JAWNCA010000040.1, read on the forward strand.
GATCATGGTATCTGCCAGCCACTCCACGTAATCCATATCGCGGGTAATGGACGGGTAACGGAAATCGAGATCCAACACGTGCGCCAGTTCATCAAAGTAGCGTTTATCGACGCCTTTCTCGCGCAGTAAAGAGAGGTAGCTAAAGATAGCCGCAACCACTTCATCACGGTTGGCCTGCCCTTTGTCGGTCAGGGTGGCGGAGATCGCCAGCACGCCGCTGTTGCCGTTTACCACGGGATCGGAATCGGCGCGGATCCCTTCCACCAGTCCCTGTTTTTGCAGCCAGTCAGATAAGGTTCCCGGGCTGCGGTTACCAATCAGGTAGGTCACCAGCTCGTCGGTTTTGCTGCGGAACTGGGCGGTGTTGTTATCAATGCGGAACTCAACGCGCAGCACTTTGCGGGGCATGGCAGGGACGTAGTGGATGATGATCCCTTTTTGCGCGTCCGTGACAACCGGTACGTCTATCTTCGGCAGGGCGATATTTTTATTCGGCACCCGGCCAAACGTTTGTGCCGCCAGGCCAGCAAGCTCCGGCAACGGTTTGTTGCTGTAAATAACCGCCTTCATCAGGTTGGCAGAGTAGTATTTGTCGCGAAACGCATGGAGGGCGTCAATGACCGGGCTTCCCGGTTTATCGCTCAGCGTCTCCAGGTTACCGCCCGAGAAACGTGACCCAGGATGCGCCGGGTTGATCGTTTCGGCGCTGACCTGCGCCATGCGCATACCGTCCCGGGTACGGGCCATGGTCAGCTCCGCATTGACAGCATTGCGCTCGCGGTCGGCGTATTTTTTATCCAGCAGCGGCGCGGCGATGGCATCGGCAAGACGATCAACCGCCCCTGCCAGCGCGTCATTTTCGACTTCGAGATAAAAGGCCGTGCGGTACGGTGCCGTACTGGCGTTGTGGCTGCCGCCGTGCATTTTCAAAAACTCGGACAGGCTATCCGGCTGCGGATATTTTTTAGAGCCCATCAGCGTCATGTGTTCGAGGTAATGCGCCAGCCCCGGATGCGCCTCAGGATCTTCCAGCGATCCAACCGGCACCACTAACGCCGAGAGGGATTTCACCGCCTGCGGATCGGAAACCAGCAGCACGGTCATACCGTTATCAAGGCGAATAGCCTGATACTGGCGGGTATCTTTTTCGCTCTTACGGATAGTTTCCTGGACGGGTTGCCAACCGGAGTCTGCCTGAGTGACGGGCGCCCAAAGGGCGACAAACAAAACAAATGCTTTGAACAAGGTGCTGCCTGGCATTACGACCTCTTTATCACGGCTATCCCGTCATACTTCAAGTTGCATGTGCGTCGGCTGCATGCGTTCACCCCAGTCACTTACCCATGTAAGCTCCCTGGGATTCACGCCCTTGCCGCCTTCCTGCAACTCGAATTACTTAGGGCAAACATCATTAACAAACTGCGTGCTGGACACGCCAACATCTCTTTATTTGGGTACATCAGTCCGTGATAAGAAGTGCATCATAAATGAACACCCCATGCTGCGCAATTTTTATACAGCACTCAGGACTGATTAAATTTAAACAACGGTAACAGGTAGCGTTGCGCCTCTTCCGTAATAGCTTCGAAGTATTCTGGCTCAAGCGTTCGCCATAAACGTTGATACCAGACATCCTCACCTTCACCGCGCACCATCATGTTTCCTTCATAGGCCTGCATAAATTTACTGCGCGCTTTCTGCAGCGAAGCCTCGTCCGTTAACATCGCATCATTCTGCGCGTCATAACAGGCTTTTATCCACGCACCGCCACTTTCGGGCAGTAGCAGGAGGGGTTTGTTCATTCCCTGAAGATAGCCCTCGATGTACAAAGACAGATAGCGTAACGCCTGTTCTGCCTCCATTGGTGGGAAGCGCCACTCGCCGTCTTTGCGCACGAAGATCCGGCTTTCGCCTTTATTGCCACCCGCACTGTAGACAAGATGTTCCAGCCAGAGTTGCAATCCTTGTGAAACGCTGAGCAAAGAAGGCCGCCAGCGCAGTAGCCCATCGGGCTGAACCTGGGTTAGCCAGCCCGTGAGCTGTACGCCATTGCTGTGGAGATCGATTTCGATGCTTTGTCCGGGCTGGCGGTGCTCCCTTACGCGCTCAGCCAGAGCGGTCATCTCCTGGCACTGCGCCTCCCAGACAATTTCCCCAAACGCCCCGTAAGGCAGTTGCCCAGCAGCGCGGTAGCAGCGGTAAAGTTTGTCAGCATCTTCCTCTTCAACCAGCGCATTCAGCAACTGGAGGTTTAACTGATAGCGCTCCAGCCCTTCCAGGGTAAAGGGTTCTGCATCCGGAATTTCACTCTCTTCAGAACGGAAATTGACCTGTAGTCGCTGCTGGAAGAAGGCGCGCACCGGGTGCGCCCAAAACCGCTGAAGCTGTTCGAAAGTCAGGGTGCTAATGGGCAGCGGATCAAGCGGCTGAATGAAATCCGTATGGGCTCGTCCCTCTTTTTTCGCTGCCGGCAGCCATTCGCGGGCATAGCTCTGCTGTTCGCTGACAATATAGTTTACCGGGTCAAACGGCATGCGGCTGTGGATACACGTAATGTGCGCCTTCACCCGCTGCTCGCTTTCATCGCAGTTAAGCGCGTCATCGCCAGCCAGATAGTGGCTCTGGCCAATATAGTCCACCAGTTCCTGCACCAGAACTGAGGGGAAGCGCTCGCTGTTGTCCTGAATGGAGCGGCCGATATAGCTGATATAGAGCTTACTTTGAGCAGAGATAAGCGCTTCAAGGAAGAGATAGCGGTCATCATCGCGACGGCTACGGTCACCCCGCTTTGGATCTGCGCTCATCAAATCGAACCCCAGCGGTGCCAGGGCACGAGGATAAACACCGTCGTTCATGCCGAGCAGACAGACCACCTTAAAGGGAATTGAGCGCATTGGCATCAGGGTACAGATATTGATGGGGCCTGCCAGGAAACGCTGGCTGATTCGCTCCTGGTCAAGGCGCTGCGTCAACTCATCTCTCAGCAGCGACAAAGGAATCGCCTCGTGATAGTGGGAATTCACGCCCTCGTCGACGATAGCCTGCCACTGCGTTTCAATGAGCGCCATCGCCGCTTCGGTGTCACTGTCTGGCAGGAAGAAATCATTAAGTAACGCCCTGCATACCGGGAGCCACGCTTCAAGCGGACGCGGCTGCATTAGCTCACGGCGCCAGCGGTTTAGCTGCATCAGCAGAGAAGCTAAATGCCCTACCAGTTCAGCAATCAAACCGCTGGACTCATCGTAAGGCAGCACTTCGTTCCACTCGCCCTGGCTGCTCTCCATGGCGTAGCCCAGCAGCATACGCGTCAGGCCAAACCGCCAGGTATGCTGCCCGGTTGGGGGAAGCTCGAACTCCTGGACGTTATCGTCATCGATCCCCCAGCGAACGCCTGATTCGTTTACCCACTGGCGAAGGTAGCGCAGCCCTTCTTCATTGATGTTGAAGCGCGCGGCCAGCACGGGAACATCCAGTAATGCCAGAACATCTTCGGAGATAAAGCGGCTATCCGGCAGTGAAAGCAGGGTAACAAATGCCTGCAATGCCGGGTGAGACTGGCGGGCACGACGGTCAGAGATAGCATAAGGCAGGTACCGCTCCCCGCTCGCACTGCCGAAAACGGCCTGAATAAAGGGACTGTAGCTGTCGATATCCGCCACCATTACCACGATATCGCGCGGGGTGAGTTCAGGGTCGTCCTGCAGCATCGCCAGCAGCTGGTCGTGAAGTACTTCGACCTCACGCTGGGGGCTATGGCAAACATGGAACGTGATACTGCGATCCTCAGCATCCAGCTTCCGCTTGCTGTCGCTGCGCTCAAACTCTTTCGCCGTCACGCCCATAACGGCACGGTTTTCCAGATCCAGAATATCTAATTGAATATTATGCAGCAGGCTATCCGGCGCGATCTCGACAAAGGCGTCAACGTCACCCTCGCCTGATGAGGTAATATCGGAGAGCATATGAATGTAATCACGCCCCAGCTTCCCCCATGAGGCAAGCAGTGGATTGGGCAGGTTCTGGATACCGTCTTCATCAAAAAGCTGCCCGGCAGTCGAACCGTCTTTAAACAGCGGGACGGATCGTTCTTCAAAAAGGCGCTTTCGTTGGCGAGTTACCAGCCGCGCAAGCCAACGTTCGTCGAGGATATCCCCCCAATACTGTCGGCAAGGGTTGGTGAACAAAATATGAATATCAATATGTTTACCCAGCGCATACAAGGCCTTCAGATAAACAGGCGGTAATGCGGATATCCCACAGATAAAAACGCGTGACGGCAGTCGGGCTGGACGCTCCGACGCATTCTCGAGTATTGAGATAAACCGATCGTACAGGTTGGCACGGTGCCACTTAGGCTGCCCAAGCTTCTCCGTATGCTCTACCAGCGCTTTCCACAGCGGTGCCTGCCATATTTGCGCCTCCGGTAGTCCTTCAACCAGCTCGCCCGCTTCCCAGCGAATTAACCAGTCAGAACGGTAAACAAGGTATTGGTCGTAGAGATCGGCGGTACGGGACGCCAGCTGGAACAGCTTGCGCTTATCGGTATCGTCATTGAGGTAGTGGCGCAGCATGGCGAATTCATCGTGTTGCAGCATTTCCGGCAGTAGCGCCATCAGCTTCCAGCTCATGCCCTGCTTGTTGAAGGCGCTCTGTTCGGGAATGTCTGGCAACACGCGCACGAACATATCCCAGATAAAGCTCGCGGGCAGCGGGAAATCAATGTTCGCGGCAATGCCAAACTTACGGGAAAGCGACATTTGCAGCCACTGTGCCATACCGGTGCTCTGCACCAGCACCATTTCTGGCTCAAAAGGATCGTCAAGCCGCTCGCGCTCAACGATAAATTCCATCAGCGCTTCCAGCACATCCAGACGATTTGAGTGGTAGACCCTTAACATAGACGCTCCCGACTACTGGCTAACCGGGCAATGCAGACGCGTTATCTCACCGCGTCGCCCCAGAGGAGAAATAAGTGTAACCGTGATGCTGACACATCCTGCGTGCGTTGTCTGCACCCGACTGGCCTGCCAGCCTGCGGGCAGAACATTTGTCGAGAGCTGTGCCTGATTCCATGCATGGTGCCAGAGCTGGCGATACTGGTTAAACAGGGTAAACCGCGCCGCCAGCGCCCGATGATAGCCGGCCAGTGCCGTGACGATGATTACCAGCAGCATCATCGCCAGCAGAACCTCAACCATGCTAAATCCTTTCTCTTTGTTTATGGCAGTTGGCATAGCGAACGCTCCTCTAGCGGACAAAAATCACTCCAGCCGTGAGGCGAAAAGTGAATTTTACCGTCGACGCTCTCTCCTGAACGCCAGAGCAGCAGGTCGTTGACTCCAGCAATCAGTAAAACAGTGTTCTCACTCAGTTGCCGCAAACACACTCGCCACGCGGGTGCCTTTTTACACTGAACTTCAGGGTCGGGTGACCAGTTCTGAACGCGTCCCCACTCAAGCGCTGACTGGACAGAAGCCTGCTGCTGTAGCGAACGGCTTTCACCGCCAACGAGCGCACTAAACGTGGTGAGTTGCTGGTTTAGGCCAGTGAGGATCAGGGTACCGAGCACCAGCAAAAGCAGGACCAGCCCCAGAGAAGACATACCGCGTTGACGGTTCACAGGTTGTACCCCGTGACCGTATACAACGCCTGATAAGGCTCCCCATGCTCGCCTTTGCGAAGGGCGGACAGTTCGATATTCAGCTCCGGCGCAAACCCGGCGCGTGTAACTTTCCTCACCACAAAGTGTGCAATCGCAAGCCTGTCCGGGTCCGTGAGCTTTTCCCATCCCTTACCTTCACACGAGGTTGCCCCACGCAGGGTTTCCAGCGCGCCCGATTCCAGACGAAAACCGGTGCTGTCGTTTTCTGATGCACTACGATCCCAGCGGCCGTTACTGTTGGCATCCCACCGCACAATGACGCAACTGCCCTGCCTTGCGATCGTCAGCCCTTGCCCCTGACAGTTCCCCGCACAGTAACCCGCACGCTGAAGCTGTTTGCCGAAAGCAAACAGGCGCTGCCAGACCTCTTCTTCCAGCTCTCTCTGGCCGGATTGCAGTAATACCGCCCGCTGCAATCCGGGTAAAAAGCGCGATGCGCCAATCAACAACAGGCTACTGATGGCCGTGGCAATCAGAACTTCAGTCAGCGAAAAACCGCGCTGTCTCATCGACATGAACCTCCCTGTGAGACCTTACACATTCTGATGCGCCCTCCGTCTGAGACTATGATCAGCCATTCTCCGGCACGGCTTTGAACCCTTATCCGCCCTGCCCATGCCGTATCCCTTAACCCATAGAACCCTAATGACGGCGTGACTTCGCTCACCGCGACCTCTGGCCAGAGTGGAATCAGAACAAAGGGGCTGCCCTTCTCACAGCCTTGTACGGCTGAGCTCACGAGGCACTCCTTTTCGCCCACCCGCTGAAGGCGAATTTGATGGTCGCGGTTGTGCCGGTTGGCGTCGTTGCGCAGAAAGACCAGATAGTCGCGCACCTGGTCGGCGGTTTGCCACAACCGCTGCTGCCGCTGCCAGCTGTCCCAGCCGTACAGACCTGAGGCGCTGAGTATGACAACCAGCGAGACAGCCACCAGCGTTTCGATAAGCGTAAAGCCGTTCTCTTTTTTCATGCGGGAAGTGTGGCGATTCGACGAGGGCGTGGCGAGCGGTGAATAAGGGTTTTACGAGGCGTTATCCGAAGAATTGAGCGTGTTGCAGCGCGTTGCACGCTTTCTTGATAACGCCTCGTAAAACGGGATGAAGACGAAAAAAAACCGGCGCTAAACAGCACCGGTTGTGTCACGCTTTATCGCATCAGATAGCGACGGGCGCTTTGATGCCTGGATGCGGGTCGTAGCCCTCAATCTCAAAATCATCAAAGCGGTAGTCGAAGATTGATGCCGGTTTGCGTTTGATAATCAGCTTCGGCAGCGCACGCGGTTCGCGGGTGAGCTGAAGATGCGTCTGTTCCATATGATTGCTGTAGAGATGGGTGTCCCCACCTGTCCAGACGAAATCACCCACTTCAAGGTCACACTGCTGCGCCATCATGTGGACTAACAGCGCATAGCTGGCAATGTTAAACGGCAGGCCCAGGAACACGTCACAGGAGCGCTGGTAGAGCTGGCAGGAGAGCTTACCGTCGGCCACATAGAACTGGAAGAACGCGTGGCACGGTGCCAGCGCCATTTTATCCAGCTCACCCACGTTCCAGGCAGAAACGATGATTCGGCGCGAGTCCGGATCGTTTTTCAGCTGGTTCATGACGGTTGTGATCTGGTCAATATGGCGGCCATCAGGCGTTGGCCATGCGCGCCACTGCTTGCCGTATACCGGGCCCAGGTTGCCGTTTTCATCTGCCCATTCGTCCCAGATGGAGACGTTATTTTCGTGCAGATACGCAACGTTGGTATCGCCTTGCAGGAACCAGAGCAGTTCATGAATGATAGAGCGCAGGTGGCAGCGCTTTGTCGTCACCAGAGGGAAGCCTTCTTGCAGATTGAAGCGCATCTGGTGGCCAAAAATGGAGAGCGTACCGGTACCGGTACGGTCGTTTTTCGGCGTGCCCTCATCGAGCACTTTTTTCATCAATTCAAGATACTGTTTCATGATTCCTCAGGAAAGTTGTTGCTGTGGACGACGACGATACGCCCAAATCATCATAATGGCACCCGCTACGATCATCGGAATGGAGAGGATCTGCCCCATGCTGATGTACTGTACCCATTCGCCGGTAAACTGGGCGTCGGGCTGGCGGAAGAATTCGACGATGATGCGGAACGCGCCATAGCCAATCAGGAACAGCCCGGAAACAGCCCCCATCGGGCGCGGCTTGCGAATAAACAGGTTCAGAATGATAAACAGCACCACGCCTTCCAGCGCCAGTTCGTACAGCTGGGACATATGACGCGGCAGCACGCCGTAGGTATCGAAAATGGGCTGCCACTCCGGGTGCGACGGCAGCAGCGCGATATCTTCCGCGCGGGAGCCCGGGAAGAGCATCGTGTACGGCACGCTTGGGTCAACGCGGCCCCACAGCTCACCGTTGATAAAGTTGCCCAGACGACCAGCCCCGAGACCAAACGGGATCAGCGGTGCGATAAAATCTGACACCTGGAAGAAGTTGCGCTTGGTGCGTTTGGCAAAAATCACCATCACCAGGATCACCCCAATCAGGCCGCCGTGGAAAGACATGCCGCCGTCCCAGACGCGGAAAAGATAGAGGGGATCGTTCAGGAATACCGGGAAGTTATAGAACAGAACATACCCAATACGGCCACCGAGGAACACGCCGAGGAAGCCTGCGTATAGCAGGTTTTCAACTTCATTTTTGGTCCAGCCGCTGCCAGGACGGCTGGCGCGACGGCCCGCGAGCCACATTGCAAAAACGAAGCCCACCAGGTACATCAGACCGTACCAGTGAAGCGAAACAGGTCCTACTGAGAAAATGACCGGATCAAACTCCGGAAAATGCAGATAACCACTGTTCATCTGTCACCACAAGATGTTGTTATTCCGCTGAAAGTGGACAGCGGTAGAAATGCGATTCTGCCTTAAGCAGAGGCTCCAAAGTTGCGAATCATAGCATAAGGCTGGCGCGGAGGATGCGCCAGAGATGTAAAAGATGTGTATAGGGTTTTGTGCACGATGGTCCCCTCACCCTGGCCCTCTCCCCAAAGGGGCGAGGGGATTGTTCACTGCTCGCATTAATTTGTGGGGATCCCTCAGCCCTGTGAGAGAGGGGAAGGCTTTAGCGACCACCGCGAATCAGCCCGCCCATACCGCGTCGTTCCATAAATGCCGCCACCTGGTGACGAACCTCAGCCGCCAGCTGTGCGTCAAGGCTGCGCTCAGCCAGCTCACGGGCATCATTGATGTCTATATGACGCAACAAATACTTCACGCGCGCTACGGCACGGCCGTTCATCGACAGATGGCGGTATCCCAGACCAATCAGGATCGCGACGCACATCGAGTCTCCGGCCATTTCACCGCACAGGCGTAGATCAATACCGTACTGTTCAGCCTCACGGGCAATCATCGCCAGCGCGCGAATGATTGCCGGATGCAGGCTATCGTAGATACTGGCGACGCGGGTGTTGTTCCGGTCGACGGCCAGAATATATTGCGTCAGGTCGTTGGTACCGACAGAGATAAAATCAACGCGGTTTGCCAGCTGCGGCAGCATGAAGACCATAGACGGCACTTCGAGCATGACGCCGATCCGTGGTTTCGGGATCGCATAGCCAATCATCTCTTCCACTTCACGACCAGCACGTTCGATCAGGCGCCGCGCTTCGTCGATCTCATCAATGCTGGTGACCATCGGCAGTAAGATGCTGAGATTGCCCGTCGCAGCATTAGCGCGCAGCATGGCGCGCACCTGGATCAGGAAGATCTCCGGCTGATCGAGCGTAATGCGGATCCCGCGCCAGCCAAGACACGGGTTCTCTTCGCTGATCGGCATATACGGCAGCTGTTTATCCGCCCCGACATCCAGGGTACGCAGGGTGACAGGCTTGTCGTTGAACATTTGCAACATCCCCTGATACTGCGCCACCTGCTCCTCTTCGGAGGGGAAACCGCTCTGCAGCATAAACGGGATTTCAGTACGGTACAGGCCAATACCGTCGATGCGGCTGCCCAGCTTTTCTTCGTGCTCAGGGCTTAAACCGGCGTTGAGCATGACTTTGATCCGCTCACCGCTCTTCAGCTGTGCGGGAAGGTTAACGTCATCTTCCGCCAGCTTGCTTAATTCATTCTCTTCGCTGATGAGACGCTGATATTCCTGGAGCAGAACGGGTTCAGGATCGACCAGCAGTTCACCGCGGTAACCATCCACCACCAGCGTGCGTCGATGCAGTACCGACGGCTGGATATCTGCCCCCATAACGGTAGGAATACCGAGCGCGCGCACCATAATGGCGGCGTGGGAGTTAGCGGCACCATCGCGCACCACGACACCGGCCAGCCGGTCCTGCGGCAGTTCAGCCAGCGTCGTTGCCGAGAGTTCATCGGCCACCAGCACAAACCGTTTTGGCCAGGCGTTTGGCCCCTGAATGGTGTCATCAAGATGGAACAGCAGACGTTGCCCCAGCGCACGGAGATCGCCGGCACGCTCCTTCAGGTAACCGTCTGTTAATGCTGCAAATTGCTCAGCAAATTTTTCGATGACCTTTTTAACGGCCCATTCTGCTACCGAACCTTTATCCACTTCCGCAAAAAGCTCACGGCGCAGCCGCGCGTCGGAAAGCAGGTGCGAATAAAGGTCGAAGATAGCCGCCGTCTCTTTTTGTGCGCCTGCGGCAAAGCGCTTGCTGTAACGACGAAATTCATTCGCCGCCTCTTCCAGCGCGGCGGTAAGACGCTCGCGCTCCAGCGCTTCATCGAGCGTAGAGGCTTCGTAAACCTGCTCCATTAACGGCAGCGTGGCGTCCATCCAGCCTTCAGCAATCGCTACCCCTGGCGATGCCGGAAGGGCACGAATGCGCGTATGGCGATACTGACCGAAGAGCGCTGCAAGCTGAGACTGTGAGAGGATCGCCGCCATCTGTGTCGCCAGCGTGACGAGGAAGGACTCTTCGCTTTCATCGTACTGACGCAGCTCCCGCTGCTGGACGACCAGCACGCCCAAAAGTTGACGACGCTGGATAATCGGCACGCCAAGGAACGCGCGGAAACGCTCTTCTTTTACGGAAGGGATGTATTTAAAGCTGGGGTGTTTTTGCGCGTCGGCAAGGTTGATAGGTTCAGCCAGCCGCCCAACCAGGCCGACGATACCTTCATCAAATGCGAGCGTTACGGTGCGTCCCCGTGGCTTTTTCAAACCACGGGTCGCCATCAGGTAATAGCAGCGCCGATCGTGGTCGGCCAGATACACCGAACAGACTTCGGTCTCCATCGCAAGACAGATGTCAGTGACCAGAATATTCAGCGCCTCGTTGAGACGCGGAGCACTGGCCACCTTCTCGACTATTTCTCGCAAGCGGGTGAGCATGATTTGCGTAGCTTAACCTCTTTTACGTCGCCAGGCAGGTGCGCTCTGCGGCTTAGGCGGGATCTCCTGAAGCTGCATAACCACACTTGCAAACTCTTTCATCACCCTACGGTAAACATCGCGCTTAAATGACACGACCTGACGAACAGGATACCAATAGCTCACCCAGCGCCAGCCATCGAACTCCGGCGTACTGCTGGTTTGCATATTGATGTCTGAATCGTTGCCCACCAACTGCAGAAGAAACCACTTCTGTTTCTGGCCGATACAAACCGGCTTTGTGTCCCAACGCACCAAACGTTTCGGTAACTTGTAACGCAACCAGTTGCGGGTCGAAGCGAGGATGCGAACATCTTTTCGGCTTAAACCGACCTCTTCAAAAAGCTCCCGGTACATCGCTTGTTCTGGGGACTCTCCCGGATTGATCCCGCCTTGCGGGAACTGCCAGGAGTGCTGACCATATCGACGGGCCCACATTACCTGGCCCTGACGATTACAAATTACTATTCCTACGTTCGGGCGGTAGCCATCGTCATCAATCACCGGACTACCCCAAACTAAACCTTATATATGAATGATTGTTTCACACTACAGTGAGGCGGTAAACCACTCTCTTACAGGCCTGCAACCTAATAACATTTGAATAACTCACAAATAAGTGCAGAGTTATAAACAGATATACGGTAACGAGGACAATTTTATTCACCTTTTCTGTGGATATAGTTGTGAAGAAGTGTCTGATTACCGATGAACAACCTTAAACAACCTCTCCCGCCCTCTTTCACACCGTCAATATAAAATCATATTTTTCATACGATTAACTTAATACCAGTAAATAAAACGCAGAATAGCGTGACGATCGTCACAGCAGGGATCGTCGTACTGATGAAAGATCGAACAGCGTCGGTTTTATCCACAGATTGTGCCAATAAGTTAGGCACAATTTGTCTGAAATTTGGATTTTCATCGCACGTCAAGGCTGTAAATTGAAACAGTAGTCAGGGTTATGCCCAGTTATCCCACTTTTCTGTGGATAACATGGTGTAAGATCCTGTTTATTGTCAGTGACCAGATTTGAACAACCCGTTTTACGTCTCAGATGAAACAGTTAAAACCTCATAAAAAAACCTATAAATCATAGACATGGAATATTGGGACAGAAAAAGATAAACTCTATCCACAGGGGACAATTTCTTCGTTTATTTTTTAATCAAAAGGTTACCTTCATGCATTCGCTTACCCCCTTGCTCTCACCGCCGTCCAGCGAAGGCCAGCTGCTAGAGCAGGCACAGCGCCTGGCAGGCTTCTCGCTTGGCGAACTGGCGGCTATGGCAGGGCTTCAGATCCCGAAGGATCTTAAACGGGATAAAGGCTGGATCGGCATGCTGCTGGAGCTGTGGCTGGGTGCCAGCGCCGGGAGCAAACCTGAGCAAGATTTTGCCGCCCTTGGCGTCGAGTTAAAAACCATCCCCATCGACAGCTGGGGCCGTCCCCTGGAGACAACCTTTGTCTGCGTTGCGCCCTTAACCGGCAATACCGGCGTGACGTGGGAAACCAGCCACGTGCGTCATAAGCTGAAACGCGTGCTTTGGGTACCGGTTGAAGGTGAACGGCAGATCCCGCTGGCCGAACGTCGCGTTGGCGCACCGCTGCTCTGGAGCCCGGATGAAGAGGAGGAACATCAGCTGCGCCTGGACTGGGAAGAGTTGATGGACATGATTGTGCTCGGGCAGGTCGAGCGAATTACCGCCCGACACGGAGAAGTGTTACAGCTGCGCCCGAAAGCGGCAAACAGCAAAGCGCTTACCGAGGCGATCGGCGCGATGGGCGAACCCATACTGACGCTGCCGCGCGGTTTTTATCTTAAAAAGAATTTCACCGGCGCGCTGCTTGCTCGTCATTTCTTACTTAAAACATAGTTTTTTACTTATTTTGCGAGCTCACAAACATAATCACCTGGTTTTTAAGATTTTACCGCTTCACCCTGTTGCCATAACGGGTTAATACTACACTATGATTTGATACGAGCCAGATGAGGACGATAACGATGAAAAAATGGGCGGTGTTAATTTCAGCAGTCGGGTTGGCGTTTGCCGTATCGGGCTGCAGCAGCGATTACGTCATGGCAACGAAAGATGGCCGGATGATCCTGACCGACGGCAAACCCGAAGTCGACGACGATACCGGTCTGGTCAGCTACCACGACCAGGCAGGCAATAAAATGCAGATCAATCGCGATGAAGTCTCGCAAATTATTGAGCGATAACGGTCGGAGGTCAGTAGCTTACTGGCCTTTTTGATTTTTTTCTTCCCCTTTTGCTTCCCCTCTGCCATGTTTATATTCCTTTGTCGGGAGGTTCCTGACGCGGTCTACATGTCTATTGAAGGAAGCCGGCTATGCATTATCACCGTATCCCCCACAGCGCTCTGGAGATAAGTCAACTGGGGTTGGGCACGATGACATTTGGTGAACAAAACAGCGAAGCCGATGCCCATGCACAACTCGATTATGCCGTCAGTCAGGGGATTAACCTGATTGATGTTGCAGAGATGTACCCTGTGCCACCACGCCCTGAAACACAGGGACTTACCGAAACCTACGTCGGTAATTGGCTGGCAAAACGCGGTAACCGTGAAAAGCTGGTCATCGCCTCGAAAGTCAGTGGCCCCGCGCGAAACAACGATGCCGGGATCCGCCCAAATCAGATCCTCGATCGCAAAAATATCCGCGCCGCGCTGGACGCGAGCCTGAAGCGTCTGCAAACCGACTATCTCGACCTGTACCAGGTCCACTGGCCCCAGCGCCCAACCAACTGCTTTGGCAAGCTCGGCTACAGCTGGAACGAGAGCGCCCCCGCCGTTACCCTGCTGGAAACGCTGGAAGCGCTGACGGAGTGCCAGCGTGCGGGAAAAATCCGCTACATTGGCGTGTCCAACGAAACGGCCTTTGGGGTCATGCGTTACCTGCACCTGGCGGATAAACACGATCTGCCGCGCATCGTCACCATCCAGAACCCGTACAGCCTGCTTAACCGCAGCTACGAAGTGGGGCTGGCCGAAGTGACGCAATATGAGGAAGTGGAACTGCTCGCTTATTCATGCCTGGGTTTTGGCACCCTGACGGGGAAATACCTCAACGGTGCGAAACCGGCCGGGGCGCGCAATACACTCTTTAGCCGCTTTACCCGCTACAGCGGCGAACAAACGCAAAAAGCCGTTGCAGCCTATGTGGATATCGCGAAGCGCCACGGCCTCGATCCGGCGCAGATGGCGCTGGCCTTTGTGCGCCGTCAGCCGTTTGTTGCCAGCACCCTGCTGGGCGCGACCACGATGGAACAGCTGAAAACCAATATTGAGAGTTTCCATCTGAACCTGAGTGAAGAGGTGTTGGCGGAGATTGAAGCGGTGCATCAGGTTTATACCTATCCTGCACCGTAGCCTGATGCTTTTGCCCGGTGGCGGCTTCGCCTTACCGGGCCTACAGGTGCTCAAACGTAGGCCGGGTAAGGC
>NZ_JAWNCA010000041.1:0-30991 GCF_034106185.1 Enterobacter sp. 296B2
CATGTATACCATTATCCTTTAAATGTTTAATCAAATCAGTACGAACGTTGATATTGCTGCATACGATATAAAACATATGAGCATTGTTAGTGGCATACTCAGGAACCACAGGTAGGTTTATAAGTCCTAGCTGTGCAAGTGGTGTTAATCTTTCTTGATAACGTTGCCAAAGCTCTTTACGTTTGTTCTGAATATCATCCATATTTTCGAGTTGTGCATATAAATAAGCAGCGTTGATATCAGAAGGGAGAAATGAAGAACCAATATCAACCCAGCCATATTTATTAACTTCACCTCTGAAAAACGAAGATCTGTTAGTCCCCTTTTCACGAATTATCTCGGCTCGTTTAACATATTTGTCATCATTAATAACAAGCATGCCGCCTTCACCAGAAATTATATTTTTTGTTTCATGAAACGAAAATGTTCCAAATGCTCCTATGCTTCCCAGTGGGCGTTCCTTATAATATGAGTCAATCGCCTGAGCAGCATCTTCGACAATAGGAATGTTATATTGCTTAGATATAGCCAATATTTCATCCATATCACATGCAATTCCAGCATAATGAACTACTACTATCGCTTTTGTTTGTGGTGTAATTAAAGCACGTATTGAGGCTGGATCAACATTTCGATTGTTAGTATAGCTATCAGCAAATACAACTTTTGCTCCTCTTAATGCGAAAGCGTTAACCGTCGATACAAACGTATAGGAAGGTGCAATTACTTCATCTCCTGGTTTAATGTCTAGCAATATTGCTGCCATTTCAAGTGCGTCAGTACAAGAAGTAGTAAGTAATACTTTTTTAAAATTGTATTTTTTTTCAAAGAACTCGTGGCATTTCTTAGTAAATTTTCCGTCCCCTGAAATCTTTCCTTCTTTTGCAGCTTGTGCAATATAAACTAATTCATCCCCATGTAAATAGGGCTTATTGAATGGGATCATTTTTTTTCCTTTATTTTAAATCTGCAAAACTGCCAGCTTTCATATCTTTGACAGAAAGTATTATTTCATTTTCGTCTAAAGGCCACTCGATATTTAACGTAGGATCGTTCCACGCAATACTTCTTTCTGCTGTGGGTTCATAATAATCAGTAGTTTTATATAAAAACTCTGCATTATCGCTTAATACGGCAAAACCGTGTGCGAAACCTTCAGGAATCCATAACTGTCGTTTGTTTTCTGCAGATAATATAACGCCAACCCACTTACCATACGTTTTTGAATCCGGCCGGATATCTACTGCAACATCAAAAACTTCACCTATAATGCAACGTACCAATTTTCCCTGCTCATGAGGCCCATTCTGATAATGTAATCCACGCAATACTCCTCGTTTTGATCTGGAATGATTATCCTGAACAAACGTAAGGGTGCGACCGACACAGGCCTCAAGTTTCGTATGATTGTAGCTTTCATAAAAAAAGCCTCTGTCATCACTAAACACTTTTGGCTCAATCAACAATACGTCAGGAATATTTGTTTCGATAACATTCATTGCTAGTAGCCTTTAATCATTTTGTACAAATATTGCCCATAAGCATTCTTTGATAGCGGAACAGCTAATTTTTTAACTTGCTCAGCATTTATAAATCCTTTGCGGTAAGCAATTTCTTCTGGGCAAGAAACTTTAAGGCCTTGACGCTCCTCAATAGTGGCAATGAAGTTACTGGCTTCAATCAAACTCTGATGCGTCCCCGTGTCCAGCCAGGCATAACCGCGTCCCATCATGGCAACAGACAAACGCCCCTGCTCCATATAAATTCGATTGATATCAGTAATTTCAAGCTCGCCACGAGCGGAAGGCTTCAGGTTTTTAGCCAGCTCTACGACATCGTTATCATAGAAATATAAGCCGGTGACCGCATAATTACTTTTCGGTTCTAGCGGTTTTTCTTCAAGGCTGATGGCAGTTCCATTCTTGTCAAATTCAACGACACCGTAACGTTCAGGATCGTTAACATGGTATGCGAATACGGTCGCACCACTCTCTCGATTGACCGCCGTTTCCATTAATTTAGGCAGATCATGTCCGTAAAAAATATTATCGCCGAGTACCAACGCGCAATCATCATTTCCGATAAAGTCTTCACCGATGATAAATGCCTGGGCTAAACCATCCGGCGAAGGCTGAACCTTATAATGTAGATTTAAACCCCATTGGCTGCCATCACCCAGTAATTGCTCAAAACGAGGTGTATCCTGCGGAGTGCTAATGATCAAAATATCACGAATACCCGCTAACATTAGCGTTGAGAGCGGGTAATAGATCATTGGTTTGTCATATATGGGCAATAATTGCTTGCTAACAGCCATGGTCACTGGATATAAACGGGTACCAGAACCACCAGCTAAAATAATGCCTTTCCGGGTTTTCATTTCATTATCTCTTTATACGCAAAAGTACCCAGTGACGGGCACTAACATTATATTCAGATTGCTGTCGCAGCAAACAATTCATTCAGCATACGTTTAACTCCGTTCTCCCAATTGGGAAGAACAAGCCCAAAGGTACGCTGGAATTTTTCATTATTAAGACGAGAGTTATTTGGTCGGCATGCCGGGGTTGGATAAGCGCTGGTTGGTACTTTATTTAACTGCTTGATTGCAAGTGCAACATCAGCTTTTCTGGCTTCGGAAAATACTAATGCAGCATAATCATGCCATGTAGTGACACCACTCGCAACGAGGTGATAAAGGCCAGCAACTTCCTGATTTTTCTGTGCAATCCGAATAGCATGTGCGGTACAATCCGCCAATAATTCTGCACCCGTAGGCGCACCAAACTGATCGTTAATGACGGAAAGTTCAGTTTTCTCTTTAGCCAAACGTAACATGGTTTTTGCAAAGTTATTGCCTTTGCCAGCATAAACCCAACTGGTACGAAAAATGAGGTGCTTTGGACAATGCTCTTGTAATGCCCTTTCGCCGGCCAGTTTCGTTTTGCCATAAACATTCAATGGTGCAGTGGCATCATCTTCAAGCCAGGGTGCATCACCGGTACCCGGAAAAACGTAATCAGTCGAGTAATGCACAACCCACGCGCCTGTTTCAGCAGCAGCTTTGGCAATAGCCTCTACGCTTGCGGCATTAAGCAGTTGTGCAAAGTCCACTTCAGATTCAGCTTTATCCACGGCAGTATGTGCGGCAGCATTCACAATCACATCTGGACGTATTTTTCGTACGGTTTCAGCAACACCTTCAGGATTACTAAAATCGCCGCAATAATCGGTAGAATGCACATCAAGGGCGATAATATTTCCCAGCGGGGCGAGTGCCCGTTGCAACTCCCAGCCTACCTGACCATTTTTCCCGAACAACAGAATATTCATTATGTTCGTTCTCCATAATTCTGCTCAATCCAGGTTTTATAAGCCCCGCTTTTTACGTTTTCCACCCAATCGGTATTGCTCAGATACCACTCCACCGTTTTACGAATGCCACTTTCAAAGGTCTCCTGAGGCTTCCACCCTAACTCAGCAGCAATTTTATGCGCATCAATCGCATAGCGGCGGTCATGGCCCGGACGATCAGCAACATAGGTAATCTGATCGCGATACGACCCCTCTTTTGGCACAATCTCATCCAGCAGGTCGCAAATCGTATGCACCACATCCAGGTTCTGTTTCTCGTTATGTCCACCAATGTTGTACGTCTCTCCCGGTTTCCCTTGAGTGACTACGGTGTAGAGTGCACGCGCATGGTCTTCAACATAGAGCCAGTCGCGGATTTGATCGCCCTTGCCGTAAATAGGCAGTGCTTTGCCGTCCAATGCATTCAGAATAACCAGCGGAATCAGTTTTTCCGGGAAATGGTAAGGGCCATAGTTATTTGAACAGTTGGTGACGATGGTCGGGAAACCGTAGGTACGCAGCCAGGCACGAACGAGATGATCGCTGGAGGCTTTTGACGCTGAATACGGACTGCTGGGCGCATACGCGGTAGTTTCAGTGAAGAGTGGCAGCTCAGTTGATGCAGGATGCTCATCAGGATGCGGCAAATCTCCATACACTTCGTCGGTAGAGATGTGATGGAAACGGAACGCTTTCTTCGCCTGCTCATCCAGCATGGACCAGTACGCTCGGGCGGCTTCCAGCAGCACATAAGTGCCGACGATGTTGGTTTCGATAAACGCTGCCGGGCCGGTAATGGAACGATCGACGTGACTTTCAGCGGCCAGGTGCATTACCGCATCAGGCTTATGCTTTGCAAAGATGCGATCCATGGCGTCTTTGTCGCAAATATCGGCATGCTCAAAGGCATATCGGTCGCTAGCACTAACTTCTGTTAGCGACTCCAGATTTCCGGCATAGGTGAGCTTATCTACATTGACGACATCGTCCTGGGTATTTTTAATAATATGTCGCACAACCGCTGAGCCGATAAAACCAGCCCCGCCCGTCACAAGAATTTTCACGTTATCTGTTCCGTCTAGTGTATATGTCTGGATACTGGGGTTCTGAAACCTGAGCGTTTATTAATGGTTTCAGAAATTGAGCACGCTACCGCCCCTGGCTTAACAGCTACCAGTGCACTGAGCGATGTTTGATTGAATGATTTTACTTGTCTGGTTACAGACAAAACTGGCGTTAATTGTCGTCCTAAACGACCTCAGAAACAAGCACAAATCGCTACAAAGCTGCTGAGATTTGAATCAGATAACCCTATGTAATCATTCAAATTAATAACAAAAAACGGCAGTCATCATTTTTGTTATGTTTCAAAACACCAAAATGATGACTGCCGTTTGTTCTGGTCGTAGAAGGAATATCAGTCGTTAGCCAACAGCTTCTCAATCCGGTTTCTGAACTTCGCCCCTTCCTTCAGGTTACGCAGCCCATAGTTTACAAACGCCTGCATATACCCCAGCTTCTTGCCGCAGTCGTAGCTGTCACCTGTCATCAGCATCGCGTCAACGGACTGTTTTTTCGCCAGTGCTGCAATTGCATCGGTCAACTGGATACGGTCCCAGGCGCCTGGCTCGGTTTTTTCCAGCTCGGCCCAGATATCGGCGTTCAGAACATAACGGCCAACCGCCATCAGGTCAGAATCCAGCGTCTGCGGCTGATCCGGTTTTTCGATGAACTCAACGATGCGGCTCACCTGCCCTTCCGTCTCCAGCGCTTCTTTCGTCTGGATCACGGAGTATTCGGAGAGATCGCCCTTCATGCGTTTCGCCAGCACCTGACTACGGCCGGTTTCATTGAAACGTGCCACCATTGCCGCAAGGTTGTAACGCAGCGGATCGGCTGAAGCGGTATCGATGATGATGTCCGGAAGAACAACGATGAATGGGTTATCACCCACTACCGGACGTGCACACAGAATAGAGTGACCCAAACCCAGCGGCTGTGCCTGACGCACGTTCATAATGGTTACGCCTGGCGGGCAGATTGACTGCACTTCCGCCAGCAGTTGGCGCTTAACGCGCTGCTCAAGCAACGCTTCGAGTTCGTAAGAGGTGT
Organism: Enterobacter sp. 296B2; assembly: GCF_034106185.1. Taxonomy (NCBI): domain Bacteria; kingdom Pseudomonadati; phylum Pseudomonadota; class Gammaproteobacteria; order Enterobacterales; family Enterobacteriaceae; genus Enterobacter; species Enterobacter sp. 296B2. The sequence goes on from NZ_JAWNCA010000041.1 coordinate 5,467, forward strand.
CGAAGTGGTTTTCTACGGCATTCTTAGAAGAATGCGTAACCAGGACGATTTCTTTGATCCCTGCAGCAACAATCTCGTCGACGATGTATTGAATCATCGGTTTGTCGACGATCGGCAGCATCTCTTTAGGAATGGCTTTAGTGGCGGGCAGCATATGCATGCCCAGGCCTGCTACCGGAATGACTGCTTTCAAATTAATCATTATTTCTTCCACCTTAAAATGGTTGACGAATTATAGCTCTTAAACCTGTTTTCGCCAGCATGATTTGCCGTAATCCTCAGGCAATGTTACGCCTTAGCCCCACAAATTTCTGTAGTTGTAATCTGAATAGATCACACTTCTTTGCCAGGAATAGTCTCAAAAAAGGAAATTGCCGATTATCTGTGCGGAAGCGCAAAATTCAGCCTCTCCACATTCACTACCTGCTGATCCACCCGGTCAATATCCACCGAACTCTGCCCCTTCTCATTCACCGCTTTGATGTTAGCCAGCGACAGCAAGGTTTCATCTTTGGCCATAAATTTACCCCGCACATCTTTACGCAGGTCGAAGTTGATCTTCAGCGCAGGGCCAATGGCCGCTTCCTGCATTACATTGATATTGCGTAAAAAAAGATGCTGCGGTTTATTATGCAGCTCAAGCGTCGCCCGCTTCATCTCAACGTTGGTGATCGCTACAAAGGAGGTCGCGTTACCGGATGAAATCTGTATTCCGCGCAGCTTATACGCAAGCTGACGATTATCGAGGTGAATATTGTTGAGCTTGAAGTTCTGGGGTATGGACAAATAATCACCTTTAATTACCCCATAGCCGATTAACATTCCGGCACTATTGACCATGTCGACATTATCAATAATGAAATTATCACAGCCATAAATGGCGACCGTCGCATTGTCTATACCCGCCTTTTTACTGAAATCGGGGGTAATATTTTTTGCCTTAATATTGCGGATAACAAAGTGTTTGCCGTTCTCAACGTGCACCAGCTGGCGACAGTTGCTGCCGGTGATATTTGCCACCACGAAGTTCTTAACGGTTTGCTTTTCCGGGTAGTCGTTATCGTAGGTACTGCCGGCAAGGCCGATGCCGATGCCCCAGTTGATCTTGCCGTTAGTACAGTTGATGTTATCGATCACATGATCGGAGATCAGGATATTGCGGTCATTGATGGCCACATTCCACTCGATCGCATCGCCCTGAAGATGGCTGAATTTGCTGTTGGTGATCCGGGCGCCGTCAACCTGATTGTGAAAGCCCTGGCGCAGGATGGCGTAGTTGGCCTGGCTCACGCTGATGTTATCAATCAGCAGATTGCGCATCACTCTGGGTTTCTTGCCGCCAATGTAGATCTGCGTCACCGGACCAAACCCGCTCATCGCCAGCCCTTTGATCGCACAGTCCGAGCCGCGAACGTCGAGCGTAATGTTCTCCGTGCGCCCACCACCTTCACCAATCACTTTGCAGCCTTCCTGCAGCACAAAGCGGCCGCGTCCGTTGCCGGTTAACGCTCCGCGGATCAGCAGCGTTTTACCGTCGGGAATGAAAATGCCCGTATTAATGTTTTCACAGGTGAGTCCGGCCGGGACCACGACGGTATCACCGTCCTTAAACGCCTGCTTAAAGGCGGCGATCCAGTCGTTGTTATTGTACTGATTAATGGAGACCGTCTTTCCGCTTGCCGCCCGCGCGATGCGGGACGACAGCAGCGGCGTGGCCGCCAGAACGGAAAGAGAAGAGACAAAAGTGCGTCGGGTAATCTTTTTCAGCATACAACCTCGGCGTTACAGCGTTTGCAGCAGGCTCGCTAACTGGCGGTTAATCACCTGCTGGTTAAAATCGGTTTCAACTTTTTGTCGGGCATTGTGGAGCACGGGCTCCAGCGCCTGCTGGTCGATGTCGCTGAAGGCAGCTAATCGATCCGCGAGGGCCATCGCGTTATTCTCCGGCACCAGCCAGCCGGAATGGTCAGATTTGATCAGCTCAGGGATCCCGCTGTGCAGGGTGGATACCACCGGAATACCCACGGCCATCGCCTCCATCAGCGCCACCGGAATGCCTTCCATATCGCCATCCGCGCCCGTGACTGAAGGCAGCAGAAATACATCTGCCTCATCAAGCATGGCCTTGACCTCATGGCTCGGCTTGAAGCCCGGCATCTCCACGACATCGTCCAGTTGATACTGTTCGATAAGCGTGCGCAGACGGCGCTCCCACGGCCCGATGCCGAGAATTCGATAGTGGAACGCTACCCCGCGCGCTTTCAGCTGGCGGCAGGCCTCAATCGCCACGTGCAAACCTTTCTTCTCGGTCAGACGGGCCACGGAGATGATCTGCAGCGGTGTTCCCGGCACCTTAACCGGACGGCGGGTAAAGCGCGTTAAATCCACACCCATACGCGACACGGCAATCTTCTCTCCCGGGCAGCCCATGCTTTTCAGCCGTCCTGCCCACAGGTCGCTGATGGGAAGCATCATGTCACCGCGGCGGAAAAGCTGCTGATACTCCGGCGTGTAGTGGTTCAGCACCTCGCGGCTGGAAATGTCGATACCGTGGAAAATGGTCGCAATTTTGCCGTCAATCACGCCCAGCTCACGCAGTTTCGCGGCAGTAACGCCCGCAGGGCCAAAGTGGGCGATAAACACGTCGGCACGATACGGCTGTGCCGTTTGCCCGCAGATGGCCGACAGGATCAGATTGCGAGATTCCGATCCATAGCGGGAAACGTTCAGCGCCCGCCACGTCGACGCGCGATGGAGCCCGCGCAACGTCTGGCTGGCCCGGTAGCGCAGCTTACTCAGCTTCCCGGCCGGTTCGTCCTGCAGCCAGCGGGTCTTCGCCTCCAGCCCATACTGGGTATACGCCGCATGGGTATTTTTGGTGTCGCCCTTCTGCAGGGCGACGATCTCCACGTCATATCCCATATCGATAAACGCGGTGATTTGGTTCAGTACAAAGGTCTCAGACGACAGCGGAAATTTCAGTAAGAAGAAACCAACCTTCATTTCCCCTCCCGCACGCGGTCAAGTACCGATTTCACCATGCCAATGCCCTTCTCGCGCTCGGCTTTCACCGCTACTGCCAGACGCTCGTTGATTGCAGGCAACTGGCCGAGGGTGTCGCCCACCATCGCACCGAGGGATCCGTCCAGCAGATGGCGAATATCCACGGCCATCTCCGGCATGCCAAGCTGCTGCATAATCCCGGCAGACTTGTGCTCATAGTTAATGGCGATGGCTGGGGTACCGAAGTTCATGGAGATAATCGCCGAGTGCAAACGGGTGCCGACGGTCAGGTCGCAGGCTGCGAGCAGCTTGCCCATCTCCAGGTCATTCAGCTCGTCCATCACCACGTGGTAGCGGGACGGGTCGTTCACCAGGTTGCGCAGGTTCAGCGCTACCATGCGGTCGTCTTTGTTGTAGCTGTCGATCCCGGTACAGGTTGAGAGCGCCAGCACCTGGTAACCGCTGTCCAGCACGCGGTTCACCACGTCGGCAAAGGCTTTCTCGTACGCCGCCTGGGTCGTGCCGAGGCGTTTATCAAACGGGGCCAGCTCGCGCAGGGTGATCGCGACGGTTTTCTGTTTCGCGGCTACGTCGAGCCAGTGCTGCACCGCGTAACTCGGCTGGAAGCCATCGTCCTGGTGATCCACAAGCCAGGCGGTGTCCACGCCGTGCTCAACTTTTGAGGTGTCGATTTCACTGCGCTTCATCATGTCGAGGCTGACCGACTCGCGCAAGATCAGCGCGTCGCAGTGGCCAAACACATAATTTGCCAGCTGATTAAACTGCGGATCCTGGAATGGCCCCACGCTGTGGCCGATCATAAACAGCGGCTTTTTCGCCATGAACGTGCACAGCGCATGCTCAAACTGCGGCACGCCGTAGAGATCGACGAAGAACGAACCGCCGACCTGGATAATGGCATCATAGCCGGACAGCAGACGCACGAAATCCGTAAAGCCCTGCGCGATAGCGATGTTGCGCAGCTTGCCGGTATCGGTCACGCGGGAAAGCAGCACCTGATGCTGGTAGCGACGGCGCAGCACTTTCTTCACGCGCCCCATCACACCCGCAGCGTTGTTATGCTGTTTCATCTGGCTATAGAGCGGGTCGCCCATCACCGGGCGGTTCAGTAACCAGGATGAGCTGACCGGATAACGGCTCATCACGTCCACTTCAGTCTCAGGCTTAAGGGTGTTAATTGCATCCAGTAAACCGCGCAGGATGGCGCTGTCGCCACGGTTGCCGCAGGTATGGTTGCCAAGAATTAATAATTTCATAATGGCCTCTTAAATAACTAGCCTGCGCGAAGCAGCGTTTTCATTTTTTCGTTACGGCAAAACTGGCGCTTCATCTCCACCACCAGCGCGTTGCGCGACAGCACAATCATCACGACGAATGCCAGCGCTCCTGCGGCAACCTGTACCGCCAGCAGCGCAGCCAGCGGGAGATGACCGCTGAGGATGATGCCCAGGCCGTAGCTCACCACCAGGGTCGGCAATGAGAGATAGAACGGCAGCCACAGGCTCAGGATGTACTGACGGTAGCTGGAGCCCAGCACCGGCTTGATCATGATGAAGTAGCTCAGAACGGTGTTGACTACCTGCACCAGCAGGAAGCCCAGCGTGACGCCGATAGCGCCCGCCATATGCCCGCCAACGATAATCGCCGGTATAAACAGGAAGGTTTTGAACACGTTGAACTTAAAGCTAATATCCACGCGCGCCTTCGCCATCAGAAGCGAGCCGATCGGATTTCCCACGGAGCGCAGCAGCCCCACCACGCACAGCAGCTGCAGGATCGGGATGATGCCGTTCCACTTCTCGCCAAACACCAGCGGCACGAAGTTGCTGGAAACCACCATCAGCCCCAGCAGCACCGGGAAGTTGATAATCCCCACCACGGAAAGCAGCTTGTAGAAATTAACGCGCAGCTTCTCGGTGTCGTCCTGAATTTTGGCGAACGCCGGGAACAGGACGCGGGTGATTATCGGGTTCAGCTTCATCGGCGGCACCACCGCGACGTTGTAGGCCAGGTTGTAGCCCCCCGCCACGCTGGCGCCGAGAATACGTGCCAACACCAGCGTCGAGAGGTTGGTGTTCACGTAGTTAATAATGCTGTCCGCCGTCAGCCACGCACCAAAACGCAGGTTGGACGAGACGGACGCGAGAGAGAAGTGCAGTCCCGGACGGTAAATCTTACGGCCAAAGTAGCCGAACAGCAGCGTACGCACGGCAGAGTTAACCAGGTAACCGAGGATGGCGGTCATCGCCAGCGGCCAGAAATGGGCGCTCACCACGGTAAAGGTAAAGCCCGCCAGCACCGCGCTGGTCTCGATCATGCCAATCTTGTTGAACTCCAGCTCTTTCTGCATCAGCGCGCGGAACTGCTGCCCGTGAGGGATCACCACAAAGGCAAACGACAGCGTGCGCATCAGCGGAGCGAGATCCGGGTTGTGCAGCACGCTGGCGATGGTGTCGCTTAGCAGGAAGACCAGCACAAATACGAAAATGCCCAGCCCGACGTTCAGCCAGTAGAGCGTGGTCAGCTCGAGATGGCTGATCTCTTTACGCTGAATAATGGAGTTGGCGATACCAAAGTCAGACAGCGTGTCGGCCAGTGCGATGATCACCAGCGAGACGGTCAGCAGGCCGAACTGGTGATTATCAATAATGCGCGCCAGCACCGTCATCTGCACCAGGCCGAGGCCAATGATGACGATGGTCGCCATCGCTGACCACTTGGCGCCGCTGATGGTTTTTTCACGTAAGCTCATCTTAGTACGCCGCTTTGTTCACGAAACCTTTGAAGATGGTCAGAAAAACAATCTTGATATCGAACCAGAGGCTCCACTCGCGGATGTACTCCAGATCGAACTCGATGCGTTTTTCCATTTTTTCCAGCGTGTCGGTCTCGCCGCGCCAGCCGTTGATTTGTGCCCAGCCGGTGATGCCCGGCTTCACCTTATGGCGCAGCATGTAGCCTTCAATCAGCGAGCGGTACTGCTCGTTATGCGCCACCGCGTGCGGACGCGGGCCAACAATCGACATGCCGCCGGTAAAGACGTTGATGAACTGCGGCAGCTCGTCCAGCGAGGTGCGGCGCAGGAAGTTCCCCACGCGGGTGACGCGCGGATCGTTCTGCGTCGCCTGGGTCACCACCTTGTCGTTCTCCATCACCTTCATGGAGCGGAATTTCCACACCATAATCGGCTTACCGTCCATGCCGTAGCGGGTCTGACGGAAGATAACCGGGCCGGGAGAGCTCAGCTTCACCGCCAGGGCAATGCAGCACAGAACAGGGGAAATAAGCAGTAAAATCAGCGAAGAGAGCACGATATCTTCCACGCGCTTGAGCACGCGGTTAATGCCCGACAGCGGCGTGTCGTACAGCGGTACCACCGGCACGCCGTTCACCTCTTCAATACGGGAGTGCAGGATGTTGAAGGTAAAGACGTCCGGGATGAGGATCACCGAGCAGGTGGTGTCCGCCAGCTCGCGCATCAGCTGCTTGATGCGGGATTCGTCCTTCATCTGCATGGCGATGTAGACGTTATGAATTTTGCCGGCCTTCGCGTCTTCAATAAGCTGCGCGTAATTCCCCGCCCAGTCCGCAGGCACGCCGCCCGGCTTCGCGTCGTGGTAAATCCCCACCACTTCGAACCCTAACCACGGCTCTTTGCGGAAGCTGTCGAGCAGCACCCGCCCGACCGGTAAATCTCCCGCCACGGCGACAAAACGACGGTTATAGCCACGGTTACGCAGCCAGCCCGCGCCAAAGCGGATCAGGGAACGGCACACGACCATGCCGACGCTGGTTAACAGGTACCAGCAGAGATAGGTCACGAAGCGGTTGTCAAAATCATGGCTGAACGCCACCAGACCCGCACTGAAGATCAGGCTCAGGGTCCAGTTCTGCAGCAACAGCATCAGTTCGGTGGTCATTTTCACGCCGCGCCACGAGCGGTAGAAATCGGTCATCCCGCCGATCATCTGAAACACGACCAGGGCAATCAGGGCCATCAGCAGATGCATATATAAGAACGGCAGCCCGCTGATCCGACACACCGCCCACAATCCACCGACCATGATGGTGATATCAGAAAAACGCTGCACCATAGAGATTAACGATGCATTCGTTCTCGCTCGTTCGCGTTTTTTTAGATTCGTCATCGTTGTTCCTTTATTCAACCAACCCCCCCCTCACCCCGGCCCTCTCCCCAAAGGGGAGAGGGTTAGGGTGAGGGGTAAGGTTTCGTATTACTGATTCAACAGCGCCAGAATGTCCTTTGTTCGGGCTTCCATCAGCGCCGTGTCAGCCCGGGACTCCACGTTCAGGCGCACCACCGGCTCGGTGTTGGACGAGCGCAGGTTGAAGCGCCACTGTGGAAACGCCATGCTGATGCCGTCGGTACGGTCAATTTCCAGCGCATGAAGGGCAAAGTGCTGCTCCACGCGGGCAATGGCCTCGGCAGGCTGCGCCAGCTTGCTGTTGATCTCTCCGCTCGCCGGGAACGCCGCCATGCGGTCGCGCACCAGCTCGCCCAGGGTTTTCCCCTTCAGGCACAGCAGCTCGGTGACCAGCAGCCACGGGATCATCCCGCTGTCGCAGTAGGCAAAATCGCGGAAGTAGTGGTGGGCGCTCATCTCGCCGCCGTAGATGGCGTCTTCTTCGCGCATGCGCTCTTTGATGAAGGCGTGACCGGTTTTGGACATCACCGGCGTGCCGCCCGCCGCGGACACCACGTCGACGGTGTTCCAGGAAAGGCGCGGGTCATGGATGATTTTCGCGCCCGGGTTTTTCTCGAGGAACGCTTCCGCCAGCAGGCCGACAATGTAGTAGCCCTCGATGAACTGCCCTTTCTCGTCGAACAGGAAGCAGCGGTCGAAATCGCCGTCAAAAGCGATGCCCATATCCGCGCCGTGCTCAATCACCGCGTTGCGGGTGTCGTCGCGGCACTCCGGCAGCAGCGGGTTAGGAATACCGTTCGGGAAATTGCCGTCCGGCGTGTTGTGTACCTTGACGAAGGTCACCGGCACGTTCAGCGCCTTAAAGCGCGCTTCCAGCGCATCCACCACCGGGCCGGCCGCGCCGTTACCGGAGTTGATCACCAGCTTCAGCGGCTTGAGGTTCGCCACGTTGATATAGCCCAGCAGGTGGTCGATGTACTCTTTCTGCAGGTTGATTTTTTTGTAGCTGCCGCGCTTCGCCTCGTTCACCGGCGGGAAATCGTTGGCTTCCGCCAGACGCTGCACGTCGCGCAGGCCGGTGTCGCCGCTAATGGGACGGGCGCCCTTGCGCACCAACTTCATGCCGTTGTAGTCCATCGGGTTGTGGCTGGCCGTTACTTCGATACCGCCGTCCACGCCGAGGTGGAAGGTGGCAAAATAGATCTCTTCGGTACCGGACAGGCCGATGTCCAGCACGTCCACGCCCGCGTCCTGCAGCCCTTTCGCCAGCGCCAGCTTCAGGGATTCACTGGTCAGACGCACGTCGCCGCCCAGCACGATGGTCTTAGGTTTTAAATATTCGCCGTACGCGCGACCGATGCGCCACGCGATGTCTTCATTCAGCTCTTCGCCCAGCTTGCCGCGAATATCGTAGGCTTTAAAACAGGTTAATTTTTCCATGATGACCTCTTTTTCAGGCAACAGTTGGCCCTGACCACTTAATGGCCAAATTTATTTTTGTCATTCGTAGGCCCGGCTGGCGCAGCGCCGCCGGGCATGATGCGGAGTGCTACACGCGCCCGTAACGATCCTGGAAGCGCACGATATCGTCCTCTTCCAGATACGAGCCGGAGCGCACCTCAATTAAGTCGAGAGGAATTTTCCCCGGGTTTTCCAGACAGTGCGTGGCGCCCAGCGGAATATAAATGGACTCGTTCTCACCCAGCAGCTTCACTTCGCCGTCGATGGTCACTTTGGCCGTACCCGCCACCACGACCCAGTGCTCGGCGCGGTGATGGTGCATCTGTACCGACAGCCCCTCGCCCGGCTTCACGGTGATGCGCTTCACCTGATAGCGGTCACCCGCGTCGATGGAGTCATACTTACCCCACGGACGGTACACTTCACGGTGAATGTGGTGCTCGTGACGGCCATCGGCCTTAATCTTCTCCACCACTTTTTTAACGTCCTGCACGGCGTTACGGTCGGCAATCAGCACGGCATCTTTGGTCTGGACAACCACCAGATCCTTCACTCCGACCGTGGTCACCAGGCCGGACTCGGCGTAAACGTAGCTGTTTTCGGTTTTGTGGCTAATCACATCGCCGTGATGGACGTTACCCTCCGGGGTATGGGTGCTGATCTCCCACAGGGAGGACCAGGAGCCTACGTCGCTCCAGCCCGCATCCATCGGTACAACCACGGCGTCAGCCGTACGTTCCATCACCGCGTAGTCAATGGACTCTTCCGGGCAGGCGAGGAAAGCCTCTTCATCCACGCGGATGAAGTCGAGATCCGGGTCCACCACCGCCATCGCTTTCTCGCAGGCGCTCAGAATATCCGGGCGGTATTTACGCAGCTCTTCCAGGTAGCGTCCGGCACGGAACAGGAACATCCCGCTGTTCCAGTAATACTCACCGCTGGCGACATACGCCTGCGCGGTTTCGAGATTCGGTTTTTCAACAAACTGCGCCACGTCAAAGGCCACGCTGTCGCCTTCACCCGGCGTTACGTTGCCGCGACGGATGTAGCCGTAGCCGGTTTCCGGCAGGTCCGGCACGATGCCAAAGGTCACCAGCTTGCCGCTCTCGGCGTAAGGGATCGCCGCACGCACCGCGTCGCGGAACGCCTCTTCCTGCTGGATAACGTGGTCTGCCGCCAGGACCAGCATCAGCGGGTCGCAGTCAGGACTGCTGCGTTTTGCCGCCAGCGCCGCCAGGGCGATCGCGGGCGCGGTATTGCGACCGGCGGGCTCCAGGATGATGTTTTCCGTGAGCTTATTCAGCTGACGCAGCTGCTCGGCAACAATAAAGCGGTGCTGTTCGTTACAAATCACCACCGGGCTTTCACACTCCACGCCGTGCAGACGGTTTACCGTGGTCTGCAGCATGGTGAGCTCCCCTTTCAGACAGAGGAACTGCTTTGGATAGAGCACGCGGGACAGCGGCCACAACCGGCTACCAGAGCCACCAGCCATCACAACCGGATACAAAGTGGTTTGACTCATGATTTATCCCCGTATATCTGCAATAAATTGGCTCAGCACGTTCTCTTTCTCGAGCGTGCGTTCGGCATATTCACGTGCCACCGTGTTCACTTTTGGCATGGCGAGTGCCTGCTCAATGCCGGTGACCAGCGCCGGAACCGATTCCGGCTCCACGCACACGGCAATTCCCGGATAGCTGTCACACAGCTGGCCTAATTCTGTTTCGGCTTCAGCCGTAATTACCGCGTTACCGCCCACTGCCAGAATGTTGGTCAGCTTGGACGGCAGCACCGCGTCCGCGGCGCCGCGTTTTTGCACAACCAGATGGCAGTCACCCATCTTCAGCAGCGCAGGTAATGCCTCGTAAGACTGAAGCGGGAAAAATTTCACGTTGGTCAGGCCGCGTTCCCCGGCCATTTTTTCCAGCCGTGCCTTTCCACCGCCCTGCCCGACAATCACAAACGTCCACGGCTGTTCACTCAGCAATTGGGCCGCTTCAATCACGCTCTCCAGCCCCTGCTTTTCGCCGATGTTGCCTGAGTAAAGAATGATTTTTTGATCTTCAGGCAAACCGAGCTGCGCGCGCAGCGCCTGAGCGTCTTGCTCTGTCACATCGCGAAAACGCGCCACTTCTGACCAGTTCGGGAAGAAGATCACCTTCTGGGCCGGAACGCCCTTCTCCTGCGCCTTGTTCATCATCGAGCGCGAGATGGTCGAGACGTAATCCACGTTATGCAGGCCGCTGCGCTCAAAGGCGCTGGCGAGCTTCGCCACCTTGCCGCCCTTGCCTTTGCCTGCCATCCCCAGGCCCAGCATGGCGTCAACTTCATAATCCTGAATGTGCAGCAGGGTGCGCGCACCGGAGAGTTTGCCCAGCAGGCGCATGCCCGGCGTGCAGAACAGCGTCGGCACCACGCCGATGATGCGATCCGGCTTCCAGCGACGCTGCGCCATCAGCGGGAAGAAGCTGCTCAGGGCAAAGCTGCCCAGATGAAGTAACCGTTTCAGCGTCGAAGGCTGCTTCGGCACGTAGAGCGGGCAGCGCCAGACGGTCGCTGCTCCCTCTTCACGGCGATAGCGCCAGCTTGAGTAGCGCTCCCCGACTTTCCACTCCGGGTAGTACGGCGGCGCGGTAATGACCCGCACGTCATGTCCCTGGCTCGCCATCCACTCGACCATCTCGCCGGTGTATTTCCCGATGCCGGTTAATTCCGGCGAGTAGTTGATTCCGTACACTAAAATTTTCATAAGCCCGGCACTCCGGACTGACGATCGACCAGGAAATAGGCACGACTGTTGTCATGCACATTGTCGCTGGCCAGCAGCGCCTCTGGCGTCTGCCAGCGGTAGTCGTCATGCTGAGAATCAGGCAGACGCAGGTCTGCCTCACTCACCTTCAGGCGGAACCCCAGCACGATGTAGTGCGTGGAGAACCCGGTGCCTGAAAAGTTATCGTCATAGAAGTGCTGCCAGACCCCGTAAAACTGGCCCGCTGCCATCGGCAGCTGCAGGCCCAGCTCCGCCAGAGTGAGACGCTCAAACGCATCGCTGAGCGTCTCATCCTTCTGCACGCGCCCGCCGGGCACGAACCAGAAGCCCTGTGCAGGACGGTTGGTTCGTTTTCCCAGCAAGAACTCGCCGCGTTCGTTCTCCACGATCAAATCAATCGAGATGAGCGGAGTGGAACGCACCACCGTGGCAAAATCTTCCTGACTTAAAAACATCGTTACCCCCGGAAGCGGTGCTGGTTTTCCAGGAACCACTGGTAGGTGCTGGCCAGCCCCTGCTCCAGTGACACCTCGTGATACCAGCCCAGCTGATGCAGACGGGTCACGTCCAGCAGCTTGCGCGGCGTGCCGTCCGGTTTAGTCGCGTCAAACACCACGCGGCCCTTGTAGCCCACCACCTGCGCGATGGTTTGCGCCAGCTCGCGAATGGTGCAGTCCACGCCGGTACCCACGTTGATGTGCGACAGCATCGGCTCGGTGTTCTCCTGCCACACCTCGCGATCCAGCTCCATCACGTGAATGCTGGCCGCAGCCATGTCGTCCACGTGCAGGAACTCGCGCATCGGCGTCCCGCTGCCCCACACCACCACGTCCGGCGCGTTCTCAGCGGTCGCCTCGTGGAAGCGGCGCAGCAGCGCCGGGATCACGTGCGAGTTGCTCGGGTGGAAGTTGTCGTGCGGCCCGTACAGGTTGGTCGGCATCACCGAGCGATAGTCGCGGTTGTACTGACGGTTGTAGGACTCGCACAGCTTGATCCCGGCAATTTTGGCAATCGCGTACGGCTCGTTGGTTGCTTCAAGCGTGCCCTGCAGCAGCTCGCTCTCGGCGATCGGCTGCTTCGCCATTTTCGGGTAAATACAGGACGACCCGAGGAACAGCAGCTTATTCACGTTGTGCAGGTGCGCCGCGTGAATGATGTTGCTCTCGATCATCATGTTCTCGTAGATGAAATCCGCCGGGTAGGTGTTGTTAGCGACGATGCCGCCCACCTTCGCCGCCGCCAGATACACCTGATCAATGCGTTCGTTTGCAAAGAAGTCCTGTACCGCACGGCTGTCGAGCAGGTTCAGCTCGTCACGCGTGCGGACAATCACCTCTACGTCACCGCGCTGTTCCAGCTGGCGAACAATCGCGGAACCCACCATTCCGCGATGACCGGCGACAAAAATACGTTGTTTTGTCATTCTCAGGACTCCAGCGCGATGGCAACCTCGTAGCCATGAGACTTGAGCAGGGAGTGTTTTTTCGCTGCTTCAAGATCTTTGGCCACCATCTCGGAAACCATCTCCTGCAGAGTGGTCTCTGGTTTCCAGCCCAGCTTCTCGTGCGCTTTGGTTGGGTCACCCAGCAGGGTTTCTACTTCAGCAGGACGGAAGTAGCGCGGGTCAACCTGCACAATTACGTCGCCTGGCTTCACGCCCGGCGCGTCGTGGCCGGTCACGGAAACAACGATACCCTTCTCTTCCACGCCGGTGCCTTCGAAGCGCAGCTTGATGCCCAGCTGTGCCGCGGCCATTTCAACGAACTGACGCACGGAGTACTGCACGCCGGTTGCGATAACGAAGTCTTCTGGCTGTTCCTGCTGCAACATCATCCACTGCATTTTCACGTAGTCTTTCGCATGGCCCCAGTCACGCAGGGAGTCCATGTTGCCGAGGTGCAGGCAAGACTCCAGACCCTGCGCGATGTTGGCGATAGCGCGGGTGATTTTGCGGGTCACGAAGGTTTCGCCGCGGCGCGGAGATTCGTGGTTGAACAGGATGCCGTTACAGGCGTACATACCGTAGGATTCACGGTAGTTCACGGTGATCCAGTAGGCGTACAGTTTTGCTACCGCATACGGAGAGCGCGGGTAGAACGGCGTGGTCTCTTTCTGTGGGATTTCCTGCACCAGGCCGTACAGCTCGGAGGTGGATGCCTGGTAGAAGCGGGTTTTCTTCTCAAGACCGAGGAAGCGGATAGCTTCCAGCAGACGCAGAGTACCCATGGCGTCAACGTCAGCGGTGTATTCCGGAGATTCGAAGGAAACCGCTACGTGGCTCATCGCGCCCAGGTTGTACACTTCATCCGGCTGCACTTCCTGCAGGATACGGGTCAGGTTGGAGGTATCGGTCAGGTCGCCGTAGTGCAGGTGGAATTTCGGGTTCGCCGCGTGCGGATCCTGATAGATGTGATCGACACGCTCGGTGTTGAATGAAGACGCACGACGTTTAATACCGTGCACTTCATACCCTTTTTCCAGCAGCAGTTCTGCCAGGTAAGAACCATCCTGCCCGGTAACGCCGGTGATGAGAGCGACTTTAGACATGTTTTATTCCTCTACTTATGAATTTAATCAGAGCCGTTAAGTAGGCTATCTTTTTTGTCATTTTGAACGTGGGCTGTGCTCGAAATCCTCACGTACCTAAGTACGTTCCGGTTTCTCCGCGCAGTCCGCGTTCAAACTGCCTGCAACGATTACGCCTACTTAACAAGGCTCTTCGTTTCAACGCGTTCGCGTATCACCACTGCGGGGTTGCCACGGCAAACTTTATTTGCCGGTAGCGATTTAAAAACGCTGCTGCGGGCACCCACTACCGTGCCATCGCCAACAGAAACACCCGGTGCAACAAAAACATCCGTTGCCAGCCAGCATTTTTCGCCGATCGCAATAGGCGAAGCGGTAATATCAAAATGCGGGCTCATAAAGTCGTGGCTGCCGGTGCACAAATAACATTTCTGTGAAACCACCGAATTTGCGCCAATCGTAATCTCGCCCAGGGTATATAGCACCGCGTCATCCCCAACCCATGCGTAATCCCCAAGCGTTAATTTCCACGGATAGGTAATTTTCACAGAAGGTCGGATGACTACGTTTTTTCCTATTTTTGCGCCAAACAGGCGCAATAAAAAGGCTCGCCAGCGGTACAGTATTTGCGGCGACCAGGCAAATAAGGTTGCCTGAACCGCCCACCACAGCTGTACCTTAATACCGTTCCCGCCCCGAAAACCTTTCGGTACGGAGAAACCTTTTAAATCCTGCATTGCGTTTCCTTATATTCAGGCTTTGTTATATAAGGTTTTCGTTTTGCCCGTGGTACGCAGGCGTAATAAATAAGACAATTCCGCCCAAAATCCCGGCACGCGTAATATTTGACGCTGCACGTTTTTTGCGTCCTGGCATAATTCCAGATTATTTGACGTTGACACGCCGCCCATCGAGAATTCAGACACCAGCCCTTTAATTCGACGAAACGGGTAACCTGATTTATACAGGCTGGCGGCCAGCGCATAATCAGATGACACCTTGTACTGCAAATCGTAAGGCTGTTTTTTCAGACCTTTTACCGGGAAGAAAATGGCCTGATGGCTGGCGGGCAAACTGTGGTAGATATACCAGCCTGGCTTCGCGCTGCGGCACACTTTATGTCCGTCACCAAAATCGAGCAGCGCATCGCCAATATACATGGCGTCCTCTTTCTGGCGAGCCAGCTGACGGGCAAACAGCGCCACGTCGTCGTGGAAAATATCGCCGGAATTGAGGAAGATGGCATAACGGCCCTGGGCCATATTAATGCCTTTATTCATCGCATCGTAGATGCCTTTATCTTTCTCGCTGATGTAGCGTAAGTTGAACTCACCGTTGAGTTTTTCCAGAAACTCCGCCGTGCCATCGTTCGAGCCGCCGTCGACCACAATCCACTCAAAGGTGAGGCTCGGATCGCGCGCCAGGTTGCGCAGCGAGCGCCAGGTTTTTACTACCCCTTCGTAATTACGAAAAGCGACAGTAATGACGCTAAGAAACATAAATCACCTCATTTCGTCATACGTTCGTAATATTAAGCGCCTTGCGCAAAATAAACGGACAGACAATCAAGAAAGCATATTCCGGGCTAAATATTGACCCGGTAAAAAACAGCGACACCGGCGTAAAAAGATAAAGCTGCACGCGAAAGTTCTGGTTATCACCAAACGCGTTGATCATCATTTTGAAAACTTTAAACAGATACCACAGCGTCAACAGTACGGCGAACCATGAAAAATAAATAATTAACAGATACAGACCATTGTCTATGGTTTTACCGACATCCGCACCGTTAAAGATTCCGAATGATGCAACATATTCATAAAGTGAGCCGAATCTTACTACACCATCAATATGGGTTAAGGAATAACCCACCATCACCAGCGGACCAATGATGCGATAATAGGACGATGACCCTTCCGTTCCCAAATCTCCCAGACGTTCTGAGATGTACGGGAAGGCAAATATCACGCCGACCATAAATACCGTCAGGGAGATAATCGCCAACGGCAGTTTTTTCTTAATCGCATCTTTGTTCAGGTACTGGAACGCCCACTCCAGCAGGTAAAACAGGATAAACGTCATTACCCCTGAGAACGATCCAGACAGAACGATTCCTGCAAGAATCATAGCATCGGTCTTAGGCGTTTTGATACCAAACTGTTTGATGCTGAGCCAAATTGAGATTAACGCCAGAGCGAAAAACGCTGGTTCAAAATAGAGTGCCGTCGTACGCTTCCCGCCAAACTTAATGAAGTTCAGCACATAGCTGTTACTGTAAATGAGATATTTCGAAATTATCTCCATCAGGCTGCTGCCACCGGTCAAAATAATTTGCGCCATTTCCAGTGCGGCAAGCATAACAATTAACGCAACGGCAATATAAAAGAACCTGAGGATTTTCCTATAATTGTGCGGTGAAATAGTTTTGAAGCGAATACTCCAGACCATGCCAATAATAATGACGATATAAACAAACAGCATGGTCGACGTGACGTATTTACTGGCATCCAGCGACTGGCCAAAGATGTAGTTAAACAGCGTCAGGCCCGTGCCCAGCCCCAGGGCAATCATCAGCTTCTTCAGGTTGATTTTATCGACATACAGAAGAAGCAAAACGGGCAGGAAGGTCACGATGGTTATCGGGAAGCTTTCGCCGAGCTGGGCAATTTTGACGTTGACCAGCAGGTAGATCAGCGGCAGCAGCAGATAACTACAGATTCTGATAGAACGAGACATACTCCTCCAGCATCTGTTGTCCGCTGTAGGCCTTGCGGCTGCGGTTGCGGAACGATTCCAGGTCAGTGCCAAAAACGGCCTCGGCGATCTGCGCCTTCGGCAGCTGCACCAGCGGCAGGACCTCCTGTTCCGCGAAGGTTTTCCCGCCGGATTTTTCCAGCACTTCACGCGCCGCATCGCTGTGGGTGGCAATCACCGGCACGCCGATGGAGAGCGCTTCGCAGAGGATCAGCGGGTAGTTATCCACACGGGAGCTGAACACCAGCGCGTCCATACCGTTGAGGGCGCTCATCAGCTTGCGCTTGTCGGTCTCAAACCCGTGGTTCACCACGTTGGCCCCTTCGAACGGGGAAAACTTGCCGAAGGTATGAAGCTCGATCCTGTCACCCAGCGCCATCATGTCGCGAACCAGCTGCTGGTTGGTTTTCCCGTCGTAACGCAGATCGTGCGCAACGATGGCAATTTTCGGTTTGCCCGCGGTTTCTGCCACCGGGGTCAGCTCGGCAAGAATGGCTTCCGTCGCCACATCGATGCCGTTGTTGATAATCTGACAGCGCCCTGCCCCGTACAGGCTGTTGAAGGCATCGGCTACGTGCTGGCTCGGGGAGATAAACGTGCAGCCGAGCGAGAGCATGTCGCGGAACAGCTGGCGCTTTCCGTCTACCAGCTGATGCGCGCGATCCACCTTCACCGGCGGGTAATTGCTTAATGTCGGGCATTTCTGGCAGTTATCTTTCCAGCCTTCGCAGCCGTCGGTAAACGCGCAGCGTCCGGTCACGCTCCAGTGATCGTGCAGCGTCCAGACGAAGCGAGTGTCGGGCTTGTGGGCCTGCACCTTCTGACAAAACGCCACCACCTCTTCCAGATTCAGCCAGTAGCTGTGCAGAACGTGGAAATGCAGCACAACCGGGCCCGACGTGCGGGTCACGGTGCGATAAAGACTGTTGAGGTTGCCAAACAGATCGCGGTTAAACAGGCGGAACAGCGCAATGTTCGCAACAGAGGTCAGACGCGGCGTGTGCTTGTGCACCTGCGGATAGTTATCGTGGCTGACGCTTTTTTTGCCGCCTTTGCCATAGCCGTAAATAAAACGAGACTGGAGTCCTTTTTGCAGCGCGCGCTGGTGCAGATCCAGCGCCACGCCTGCCGCCCCGCCTTCTGCGAGGCGCACGTTAAATTGCAGAATGTTCATTTAATCACCTTCACGCGGGCTTTCTCTCCCACCACCAGCGCGTTATCGGGGATGCTGTCCAGCACCACGCTGCCCGCCCCGATCGTCACGTTGTTACCTATCGTAATGTCGCCAATAACCACCACGTTCGCGCCCAGCTCGACATTGTTGCCGATGACCGGGCAGGCCAGGCTGTCAGGCCCACGGTTGCCAATGGTGACCCCATGACGAATGGTGAAATCATCTCCGGCGACCACGAACTTGTTGATCACCACCGCATAGCCGTGATGGATGGTAAAGCGGCGGCCAATGGTGGCCGCAGCCTGAATCTCATACCCAAAAAAGCATTCGGTGATGATGCGGTACAGCACCAGCACGGGGGCCGCCCAGATGTTGTTCAGTACATTTTTCTTGCGCCACACCGAGCAAAAGTGCGCGATGCGGTACGCCAGAACCATGCAGCACGGGCGCAGGCTCCAGCTGTTTGCGCGGCAATCTTCCAGAAACATTATTTCCCCCGAAGCCCGTCGGCCAGACGCTTGCCGTTACGCACGGAGAGCAGCGTCAGCAGCGTGCGCCAGTTCATGCGCTTGTTGCGGATCTGATACAGGGTAAAGAGCTGATATTTACGGCTGGCACGGTCAAACTTGTCCTTGTGCTTGCGGTAAAAATGGAAATAGCCGGAGAACTTCTTCGGCGAGGAGGTGATCTGCATCTCCCCGTGGTTGATGTGCAGGATCTGCGTGGCCTCTTCCACTTTCCACGGCTCACCGTATTCCACCACCATGCGCAGGAAGATATCGTAATCCTGCGCGGCCTTCAGTTCGGTATCGAACAGGCACTCTTTAAAGCGCCACGCCCAGGTAAAGACCTGATTGCCGATAATGTTGCGCTTGTAGAACAGGCGGCGAGAGTACGGTGATTTCGGATACAGCGGCAGGCTGGCAGGCTGCGAATACACCTCGCCCTGACACACGTAGTCGTTGGCATACAGAAACGCGTGCGTAACCAGTTGCTCTTTATGCGACAGGAAGACGGACAGGCGGTTCGGCGTCCATTCGTCATCGTCGTCGATGCCGGTCAGATACTGCCCTTTGGCCTGCATAATTGCCTGATTTCGCACCGCACAGGCCCCGGAGTTGATGGCGTTGTGCGTGTACATCACGCGCGGGTCGTTGAGATCGGTAACAAATTTTTGCAGCTGTTCATACGAGGAGGAACAGTCATCCACGACGATCAGTTCCCAGTTATCGTAATCCTGACGTAAGACCGACTTGATTGCGCGGATCGCCAGCTGCTGACGGTTCCATGTCGGCATATAGATAGAAATCAAAGGGCGTTGTGTGGTCATATTTTTCCCCTCACCCCGGCCCTCTCCCCGGAGGGGAGAGGGTGAAAGGCAGTCAGTGGTCGTCATTATGTTCGTACCCAAACTCCCGCACCGAACGGTCCCCTCTCCCCTCAGGGGAGAGGGGTAGGGTGAGGGGTGTGGGGTGTGTTTTGTTATTTACTGTCAGACTTGTATTCGTACTCGTAATAGCCGTAATCCTGGTACCCGGTCGCGCGGCGGAAGATGGAGTTCAGGATCACCCCTTTCACTTCAATCCCGTTCTGCTCGAAGCGGCTCAGGCTGGTTTCCACTTCTTTCAGGGTATTCACCGCATAGCGTGCCACCATCAGCGTGGTGCCCGCATGGCGCCCCACCACGGCCGCATCGGTCACGGCCAGAATCGGCGGCGTATCGATCAGCACCAGGTCATAGTGTTTGCTCGCCCACTCAATCAGTTGGGTGAAGCGTTCGCTCATCAGCAGTTCAGACGGGTTCGGCGGCACCTGACCACGTGGGATCAGGTCGAATCTCGGAATCGAGGTCGGCTTGGCGCTCTGGCTAATCTCCCCCTGACCCAGCAGGATTTCCGACAGACCGTTCACGTTGTTGGTGCCCAGCAGCTCGTGGGTGTAGCCCTTACGCATATCGCAGTCGATCAGCAGCACGCGCTTGTTGGTCTGGCTGACCACGGCCGCCAGGTTGGCGCACACAAAGGTCTTACCGATAGACGGGCTGACGCCGGTTAACATCAGTACGTTGTTTTTAGCCTGCATCATGGCGAAGTGCAGGCTGGTACGCAGGCTGCGTATCGCTTCAATCGCCAGGTCGGTTGGGTTACCCACGGCCAGCAGCTGGCTCTGTTTGTAACGCTTAACGCCCTTGATGGTCTTGACGCTGTCACGGGATTTTTGCCACTCGGAGAGCGGGATGCTGGCGTAAACGTTGATCCCGTTCTCTTCCAGCACCTGCGGGCTTTCGATGCCGCGGTTGAACAGCGAGCGCAGCAGCACGCCGACGATAGAGAGCATCAGGCCAAGAATAATGCTGCCGAGAATAATCAGCGCTTTCTTCGGTTTCAGCACGCCAGGCTGGGTAATGGCCGGGTCAACGATGCGCACATCACCCACGGTGCTGGCCTCGGTGATTTTCAGCTCCTGCTGTTTGTTCAGCAGCTGCATGTAAACCTGCTGTCCGGACTCCACGTCGCGAGTCAGGCGCACGATCTCCTGCTGCGTTTTCGGCATCGCGGTCACGCGGTCGTTCAGCTTCGCCTTCTCCTCTTCAAGGGTACGGCGTTTTTCCAGCAGCGTGCGGTAAGCCGGGTGGCGTTTGGTGTAAAGCTTGGAAATCTCCGCCTCTTTGAAGGTCAGCTCGTTGAGCTGCGCATCAATATTCACCATGGAGTCGAGAACCGATTTGGCCTCCAGCGGCAGGTCGACGGAGTCTTTATCCTGACGGAAGGCGTTCAGCTTGTTCTCGGCATCGTCCAGACGGGCACGCACTTCCGGGAGCTGTTTAGAGAGGAACGCCAGGCTTTTCGCCGCTTCCGCCGACTTGCGCTCGACGTTCTGCTCAAGGTAGTTGCGGGTAATGCTGTTCAGGATGTCGCGGATTTGATCCTTATCTTCACCGGTAAAGGTCATGCTCAGCACGCCGGTGTCCTTACCGTTTTCAGTGACGGTCAGGTTATTTTGCAGATTGTTGATCATGCCCAGCGTGGAGAATTTGGTGACGGTAAATTCCCCCCCCTCCTGAGCGTTGATGGCGGTGACCATCATGTTAACGCCATCTTTGGTCAGCATCTGCCCCACTTCGCCGCGCGCGCTAAAGCCCGCATCGCTGGTCAGCTGATACTGTTTCGGGCCAAGCACCGTCAGGGTAAAGGTTTGATCCCCTGCCCCTTTCGGCAGCACAAAGTCAGTCACCTTCACGGTGTCATTGCTGCGCCCCATCAGACGATCCCAGCCGGCACCAAAGATCGGGAACGTATTTTTGGTGACGGAGATGTCAAGGCCGAGGTCGTGAACCGTTTTGCCCAGTACCAGACGCGACTGGATCAGCTGAATTTCAGCGTCGGACGCCGGCGGCTTGTTCGCCAGCGCGGAGCCGATATCCTGCACCAGCGAGTTGCCGGTGTTCTGTTCAATCTGCACCAGCGCGTCGGCGCTGTAGATAGGCGTCGCAAAGAGCGTATAGATAACGGCCGCCGCGGCAAAGACGGCGGTAATGCCAAGCACCCACCACTTTGCCTCGATAACCGTGCCGACCAGGCGACCAATATCAATTTCATCACTGCCCGAAGTCGGGGCGGCAGAAGGTTTTGTTTTTTCTGTCATTGTTATCCCTGCTGAGCTTTCAGTGCCTGCGCCCACTGTTGGGCAGACTGGTCAAGTAAGGTGTAAACCGCCTCGAAGGCCTCATGGCTTTTGCGATACGGATCGGGAATTTCGCGTTCATTGTCCCAGTGACCAAACAGCATCACCTTGCCGCGCATCTCCGGAGCGATATCGCATAGCGCATGAATATGGCGTTTTTCCATTGCCAGAATCAGGTCATACTCCCGGCACATGCGGCCGGTGACCTGGCGGGCGATATGCCCGTCAAGAGAGAGGTTATGATCGCGGGCCACGCTCGTTGCGCGCTCGTCGGCACCTTTGCCCACCAGCGCGCCCAGCCCTGCGGAATCGACCGTTAACTCAGGCTGGTACTGTTTCAACAGCCGTTCAGCCGTAGGGGAACGGCAAATGTTCCCCACGCATACCACCAGAATTTTGTTGAACATCGCGGATTACCAGGTATGAATGTCGCGCGCCGTATCCGTCATGTAGCGAACGCCACTGATGGTTGGCAGCAACTGGTTGATCAGACGGTTCCAGCGGGCAACCGGCGCGGTGGTGACGTACACCACATCGTAAGGCTGGAGACGGAACTCCGTCGCCATCACCAGAGACGTCGCATCGGACATATCCAGCTGGTAGATGTTGGCAATTTTGCCCTTCGCACTGCCTTCACCTTTCAGCGGACGGATGACGAAGATACCGGTCGCATTGGACGTGGTCAGATCGATACCTTCTGCATTACCCAGGGCTTCGGTCAGGGTCATGCCGCTGAAGTCCATTTTGAGGGTGCTTTGTTTCTTCACTTCACCCATCACGAAGACTTTCAGATCGTCGTTGCGCGGTACGTAGAGAATATCGCCCGGATAGAGCAGGCGGTTCTGGGTCAGGTCGCCGTTTTGCATCAGCGCCTGCAGCGAAATGCGCTGCTCTTTGCCGTTGTGGGTCAGCACCACGTTGCGCCAGTCGGCGCCGTCGGTTAGGCCGCCCGCGGCGTTAATGGCGTCCAGAACGGTGAGCGGAACGTTGGTGATGGCCTGCTGGCCGGATTTGTTCACCTGACCGGAGATATAGGCTTTTTGCGAGCGGAATGCGGCGATATTAACGTCCACCTGCGGGTCGGCAATGTACTGCGCTAAGCGGCCGGTAATATCACTACGGATTTCGGCGAGCGTTTTCCCGGCGACATGCACTTTACCAATGTACGGATAGAACATGGTGCCATCTGACTGTACCCAGTTCCCGGTGTCGCTTGAGCTGCGGTACTGGCCCGCTGGCGTGGTCAGTTCAGGGTGATCCCAGACTGTCACGTTGATCACGTCGCCCGGCCCCACGCGATACTGATAGGAGGCAATTTCCTGGTCCAGAGACATATTCGGCTGGGCAACATTCGGACGTGGACGTAATTGTTCGACCAGACGTGGCGTAAGTGGATAAACATTCACCATTTTGTCGAGATCAAAATCGGCATCCTGTTGCTTGATCACATCCTTACCCATTGTTGACATATTGCTGCCGGGAAAGACCGTGCAACCACTCATCAAGGTCACAGACACCAATAATGGCATCAATTTCATTTTGGATTTCATCATTGATTATTTATCACTTTGGCAGAGTAATTATCCTGTGCAATTTAAATAAGCTTGAGACGTATTGGGTTTCAGCATGCAGTTAATCAAATAGAAATATAACTGGCATCAGTCCTAAAAAAAGCTTATTCATCCATTGGCTATTGACAGAATAATCGAGGCTGATTCACACGCTTTCAGGCACGCTACCGCCCTTGGCTTTCAGTTACCAATCCACTGACTAAACAATGTGTTATGGATAGACACCCTCTTGAGTAAGGTCTTCTGGCAATATTTCAGCCGCTTGAAATACACAGCGGATAATGAATGACCATTCCGAAGACCAAAACAATAATAGCAACAACAAGATTTAACATTTGATGCTGGGAGAATTGTTGCAGCTAACCTAATAGCAGGCAAGGAGACAACTGTCCTAATATCTGTTTTTAAGATTAATATTAAGAGCAAAGTTTTGACCTTTTAGGATTTTCTTTATATTGACAAAAAGAGAGCAAATATCACTACCTGCGATATATCCTAAAATGTTTTCATAATAATAAAATATGCGTATTTCGCTTATTTACACCCACCTGAGATTGCTCTCTTTTTTACGCTTCGTATTAAGAGAAATCTCAGCCCGACATTGCATTTTCCCCCAGCTTTATCCATGATCGAAGTGTGACATTCGTCATATAACAGAAGGTATTGCTATTACTATGGAATGGATTGCCGATCCATCAATCTGGGCCGGGCTGGTGACGCTGGTCGTCATCGAATTAGTGCTCGGGATTGATAATCTGGTCTTTATCGCCATCCTCGCTGAAAAACTACCCCCTTCCCAGCGCGACCGCGCGCGCGTGACGGGTCTGCTGCTGGCGATGGTGATGCGTTTACTGCTGCTGGCCTCTATCTCCTGGATGGTCACGCTCACTCAGCCTCTGTTCTCCGTTCGCGGTCTGAGCTTTAGCGCCCGCGACCTGATCATGCTCTTCGGCGGGCTGTTCCTGCTGTTCAAAGCCACGGTGGAGCTTAACGAGCGGCTCGAAGGCAAAGACAGCGAGAACCCGACCCAGCGACGCGGGGCAAGATTCTGGCCGGTGGTGGCGCAAATTGTGGTGCTCGATGCCGTCTTCTCTCTGGATTCGGTGATTACCGCCGTCGGGATGGTGGACCATCTGGCCGTCATGATGGCTGCGGTGATCATCGCCATCACGCTGATGGTGATGGCGAGCAAAGCGCTGACCCGCTTTGTGAACAGCCACCCGACCATCGTGATCCTCTGTCTCAGCTTCCTGTTGATGATCGGCTTCAGCCTGGTCGCCGACGGCTTCGGGTTCCATATTCCGAAAGGTTACCTGTACGCCGCCATTGGCTTCTCCGTAATGATTGAAGCGCTCAACCAGCTGGCGATATTTAACCGCCGCCGGTTTCTCTCCGCGAATCAGACCCTGCGCCAGCGCACGGCCGAAACCGTCATGCGCCTGCTGAGCGGCAGGAAAGAGGATGCCGAGCTGGACGCCGAATCCTCCGCCCTGCTTGCCGATCACAGCGACGGGCAGATCTTTAACCCACAGGAGCGGCTGATGATCGAGCGGGTGCTCAACCTCAATCAGCGCACGGTGAGCAGCATCATGACTTCCCGGCATGACATTGAGCATATTGACCTCACGGCACCGGAAGATCGGGTCCGCGCCCTGCTGGATAAGAATCAGCATACCCGCGTGGTAGTGACCGGCGGTGAAGAGGAAGAGGAGCTGCTGGGCGTGGTGCACGTTATTGACCTGCTCCAGCAGCAGCTTCGCGGTGAGCCGCTTAACCTGCGCGCGCTGGTGCGCCAGCCGCTGGTCTTCCCGGAAGGGCTACCGCTGCTCTCTGCCCTTGAGCAATTTCGCAACGCGCGCACGCACTTTGCCTTCGTGGTGGATGAGTTTGGTTCGGTGGAAGGGCTGGTCACGCTCAGCGACGTGATGGAAACCATCGCCGGTAATCTGCCAAACGAGGTGGATGAGATTGATGCCCGCCACGACATCCAGAAAAACGCGGACGGCTCGTGGACGGCCAACGGCCACATGCCGCTGGAAGACCTGGTGCAGTACGTGCCGCTGCCGCTGGACGAAAAACGGGAATACCACACCATTGCCGGCCTGCTGATGGAGTATTTACAGCGCATCCCGCAGCCGGGGGAAGAGGTTCAGGTGGGCGACTATCTGCTTAAAACCCTGCAGATTGAAAACCATCGCGTGCAGAAAGTGCAGCTTATTCCGCTGCGGGATGAGGAAGAGCTGGATTTTGAGGTATAGATAAAACAAAACGGCAACCAGGTTGTAATGCCGATCAGTTAAGGATCGGTTGACCGATCCAGTGGCTGTGTAAGAATCCGGAAATGCTCACCCGTTTCCGGATTTTTTTATGCACATTGGACAGGCTCTTGATC
>NZ_JAWNCA010000042.1:0-29814 GCF_034106185.1 Enterobacter sp. 296B2
AATAATGGCTCATTGAAAATATCAGGAACAATTTATATTCCTATAATTATGGTGGCATTGGCATTAAGAAAAGCAAGAGGTTTTGATAAAAGCCATGCTGTGGAGTTGACGAAAATAATAAATGAGCACATTGTTATTGATGTAAATAGACCAAAAATAGCAACCAACAATATGTCAAGAGAACTTAGAAAGGATAATATATTGGATCTTCCATGGCTAGAGTTCCATGAAAATGGTAGAAATCCACAATTTTCTTTACGCTCTAACTGGAAAGATTACTGGTATCAGTATTTTGGGAAAAAAGCTCCAGCATTTTGATAAAAAAGTGGCATTTACAAAATAGCTAATGCCACTCTAATGTTTAATGGGGGAAAAGGTGGCAAACAATCTTTAAAGTATATAAGAATTTTCATGACGTAACAGTCTGCCAAATTTGTTATTTGTTAGACGTGTGTGTTTCCGGCACGATATTGACTATACGCCAAAGGTTTCAGAGCTTAATCGGTTCGCTACACCCGATACTGGTAGCAACTACCTACGTTTCCTTTTCCCGCCCCATCTTCAACACCTCATAAAAGGTCCCCCGCCCCAGCCCATCAGACGGCAATTTCCGCTCCTGAGCCAGCGTCTTCAGCTTACGAAGTATCCGATCCGAAGCCGGTTTATCTGGCGTACCATAACGCCCGTCAGTTTCCTCAACCAGAAGCTGAACCAACAGCCAGCAGAGTCGGGCAGTATTTTCTCGAGCCTTGTCGCGTTTATGCATTCCACGCAGGGAAGGTTGTGCTGAAGTAGTGAGATCTGGTAGCGCGTCGTCACCGAGCGTCTTCAGCCACTTGCGGCCACGGCTGTTGCGTGACAGTTTCATCACCGCCTTCAGGCTGCGGGCCTTAATTTCTGGCGGCGTCAGTTCGTCATCAATAAGCCGCCAGGCCAGCGCGAACATCTCATCGGCATAGAACATGCGTTTATTAGCCGGGGCGCTGACCATGCCTGTAGCTTTGATGGTGCGGCTGATGGCGTCGTGCAGGATACGGTAATTTTCCTGATGTTCTTCCGGCAGGGCGTTTGCCGGTTGGGAAGCATCGAGGCCGAGAAGCAGAAGGGCGAGATGCCGCGCTTCCAGCAGCGGCATATCACATTCCCGTTCAAACAGATTCTGACGAATGGGGCTGGTCACATTATTCTCCTTCCACGATCCGCAGCGGTTCTTCTTCACCGAGCAGCGCCTGCCGTCTGGCAGCATCAACGTAGTTTCCCCACCACTGCATTAGCGGTCGCCTTTGTTCCAGATAGTCGCTGCGGTTGTAGGCCGCTTCGATCTCGTCTTCTTTCTGGTGTGCCAGCGCAGACTCCAGTACTTCACGGGGAAAATGGCCTGCTCCCGCCGTTCTGGCGATGCTGCGCATACCGTGGGCAACCAGTTCGCCGCCGAACCCCATGCGGATAAGCGCGGCGTTTGCGGTCTGCTGGTGCATATGCTCCAGTGGTTTGCGGATGCTGGGGAACACCCATGGGCGATGGCGGCTGACCGGCTCCATTATCTGAAGAACGCGCAGCGCCTGTTTGCTGAGCGGCACCGTGTGCGAACGGTTCATCTTCATAAAGGTGTCGGGGATGCGCCATTCCGCTTTTTTCATATCGATGTCGCACCAGCGGGCGCTAACGGCTTCGCCGGGGCGAACCCAGGTCAGTAGCTCCCATTCGATAAGGCAGCGTGTTTCCTTGCGGATAGAGGCGTTCTGTAGCGCCAGCATTAACCTGCCCAGCTCGCTGGGGTGGAGGGCTGGCATGTTCTGCTTTTTCGGTTTCTTAAAACGGGCGACCAGGTTGTCAGCCGGATTGAACTCGATGAGCTCTTCGGAGATGGCAAAGCGGAAGATTTCATTGAGCCGTGAGATGACCCGCCGCAGCGTTTCGAGGATGCCTTGTTCTTCCAGTGGTGTGAGGTGCTCCTTGAGCATCTTCGGGCGGATCTCAGTGACGGGCGTACTGCCCAGAGAAGGGAAGACGTGCATCTCCAGCGAACGCCAGACATCTTTGGCGTGATCTTCGCTAAGGTCGCTGGTCCGTTTCTTCTCTTTGAGCCACTGTCCGGCCACCTTTTCCAGCGTGCATTCAGTCTGGATACGTTTTTCTTCAGCTATTCCTGCTAAGTGTTGGCGAGGATCTATGCCCTGATAGAGTAGTCGTCTGTACTGCGTGCGAGTTTCGCGGGCCATAGCCAGTGTAACGACCGGGTAAGGGCCAAGGCTGGTTTTGGTGCGCTTTTTGGTGATGGGGTGATAGTACTCGAAATGCCAGACCTTCCTCCCTGAAGTCTTAACCAGCAAGTACAGGCCTTCACCGTCCCGTAGCTCATAATCTGTGCTACGGGGCTTCGCGCCAGCGATCTCCACATTTGTTAAGGGTTTCAGTTGCTTAGGCATGTTTTAGCACCACGCTTTTTTAGCCCCACGATACCGTGGTGCTAAATATGGTGCCAAAAGCTCAAGATTCATACAGAGATCATGACCACACATGCAACAAAAAAGCCTGTAACTCGTTGAAGTTACAGGCTTTTTTAAGGTTCATGATGCATCATGAATGAATGTTTGGTGGAGCTGGCGGGAGTTGAACCCGCGTCCGAAATTTCTACATCCTCGGTACTACATGCTTAGTTTGTCTTTACATTCGCACGCCAGCTGCGGACAGACACGCCACTAACGAACTAGCCTGATTAGTTTTAACGCTTCAACCCCAGGCAGGGCTTCCACGCGATCTCTTTTGGGTTTGACCTCTCTTTGATCCCCGTCTTAAGAGCGGAAGCTAGGGAGAGAGGGCTCAGAGCAGGTTATTAAGCTGCTAAAGCGTAGTTTTCGTCGTTTGCGACTATTTTTTTGCGGCTTTTAACGAGGCAAACCGCCCCTCGGCATGCACCTTGGGTTTCGCAAATCCCGTCGAATCCAGAATCAGCCCCAATAGTGTTGAACTGAGTATACCAGATTTCACTTCCTGGATACCAGCCCGGAACGCTAACTTATTGAATAGTACAATAAGTGTGCAGAATCAACGTCCTGCGTTTTTCATGATGCGCGCTTTATCCAACTGCCACTCGCGCTCTTTCAGGTCAGTACGTTTATCGTGCTGTTTTTTACCTTTCGCGACGCCAACTTTCACTTTGCACCAGGCGTTTTTCCAGTACAGCGACAGGGCGACCACGGTGAAACCTTCACGGTTGATGCGTCCGTAGAGGGATTCCAGCTCACGCTTGTTCAGCAGCAGCTTGCGGGTGCGCGTTGGGTCACATACGTAGTGTGACGAGGCGACGGTCAGCGGCGTAAAGTTCGCGCCGAACAGGAAGGCTTCGCCATCTTTAAGAATCACGTAGCTGTCGCCGATGTTGGCTTTCCCGGCGCGCAGCGATTTTACTTCCCAGCCCTGCAACGCAAGGCCAGCTTCGAATTCTTCTTCAATGAAATACTCGTGGCGAGCACGCTTGTTGAGCGCAATGGTCGCCGAGCCTGGTTTATGTGCTTTTTTCTTCGTCATAAGTGTCGTAAAGCCGTCGGTAATCTGATTTCAAAAAGTCACCTCATTGCGTCCTGTGAGGTCTAACGCGCTATCTTAGCACGAGATGAGCCTTAGCGTTTTTTTAACAGGTGATAAATGTTATTATTTGTCCGTTGTGTGACCATGGAAAATGCTATGCCTCAGATTAGCCGTACTGCGCTTGTGCCTTACAGCGCGGAACAAATGTATCAGTTAGTGAACGATGTTCAGTCTTATCCAGAGTTTATTCCGGGATGTACCGGGAGCCGCGTTCTGGAGTCTGGCCCGACGCAGATGACTGCGGCGGTGGATGTCTCCAAAGCGGGGATCAGCAAGACGTTCACCACCCGCAATACGCTGACCAACAATCAGAGTATTTTGATGCATCTGGTGGATGGTCCGTTTAAAACGCTGATGGGGGGGTGGAAGTTCACACCTCTGAGCGCTGATGCCTGCCGCATTGAGTTCCATCTGGACTTTGAGTTCACCAATAAGCTGATTGAGCTGGCGTTTGGCCGCATCTTTAAAGAGCTGGCGTCGAATATGGTTCAGGCGTTCACCACCCGCGCCAAAGAGGTTTACAGTGTCGCATAAGATCGCTGTTGAAGTGGTATACGCGCTGCCGGAGAAGCAGTATCTGCAGCGCGTGACGCTGGAAGAGGGGGCAACCGTAGAAGCGGCTATCCTCGCGTCCGGTATCCTTGAGCTTCGTAGCGATATCGACCTGGCGAAGAATAAGGTCGGGATATACAGCCGTCCGGTGAAGCTGGGCGACGTGCTGAAAGAGGGAGACCGGGTGGAGATTTATCGTCCACTGATCGCCGACCCGAAAGAGCTGCGTCGCCAGCGTGCGGAGAAAGCGAGTAAGTAGCGTGTTTTCCCCTCAACCTGACCCTCTCCCCAAAGGGGCGAGGGGATAAAAGAAATACAAAAAAGGTGCTCAATGAGCACCTTTTTGCATTTCTGGCTTCTGATTATTTGGTCAGGGCAGGCTTGTTGTCGATGTTGGTCAACACGCCGGCGCTGCTGAAGGTCAGCGTCAGGGTCTGCTGGGTCGCATCTTCATGACCCGGCTTCTGACGGAATACATAGAACCAGGTATTAGTGCCGAATGGATCGGTCATCATCGGGGTTCCCAGTGTATAAGCGACCTGCTGTTGTGTCATCCCCACACGGATTTTGGACACATCGTTAGGGGTAAGGTAGTTCCCCTGGTTGATGTCAGGACGGTAAACCACTTTCTCCAGAGTGGAACAGCCTGCGGTCAACATCAGAAGAACCGCTGCGGCAGCGGTCAGCATTTTACAACGCATAGTGATTTGATTCCTTTTCGGGCCCGAGCAGAACGCGGCTCATATGTAATATGCCGATGATAATAGACCTTGCCCCACTTTGAAACCGGTCTGGCGGCGTTTTTGTTGTTCTGTATGACCCTGAGATCCCGAAAAAGTTTATGCCGCCAGCAGTTCTTTCGCGTTCGCGAGGGTATTACGCGTGACTTCGCTGCCGCCGAGCAGGCGTGCCAGCTCCTGCAGACGCGCACGTTTATCCAGCGGCTTCATGTGCGTTTCGGTCATTTCGCCGTCGGTTTCTTTACTGACGATGAAGTGATGATGACCGCAGCCCGCGACCTGCGGCAGGTGGGTGACACACATTACCTGCGTTGACTCACCTAGCTGGCGCAGCAGTTTACCTACCACCGCCGCCGTTGGGCCGCTGATGCCGACATCCACTTCATCGAAAATCAGCGCCGGGGTTTCCATTTTACGCGCGGTAATCACCTGAATCGCCAGCGCAATACGCGACAGTTCACCGCCGGATGCCACTTTGGAGATTGCCTGCAGCGGCTGCCCCGGGTTGGTAGTGACGCGGAACTCGATGCGATCCGCTCCTTCTGCCGTCAGGTGGTTCTCTTCAAAACGGACATCAATGGTGAAGAAGCCGTGCGGCATCGCCAGCGTGTGCATGCTATCGGTGATGTGCTGGCCGAGCTCCTGAGCGTAATGCTGGCGGATCTCATGCAGTTTTTTCGCCGTGGTCAGCGCCTGCTGATGATGCAGGTTAACGGCCAGAGAGAGGGTTTCCTGCGAATCAGCCTGATCGTCAAGCTGCTGCTGTTCTTCCAGCAGAGACTGATAGTAGCCTGGCAGTTCTTCCGGCGTGACATGGTGCTTGCGCGCCAGTGAGATCTGACGGGAAAGGCGCTGCTCCAGCTCAAACAGACGGTTCGGGTCGAGGTCCAGCCGCTCACAGTAATGACGCAGTTCGTCACTGGCTTCAGAGATTTGAATCGCGGCCTCTTCCAGCATATCCAGCACGCCAGAAAGCTTGCTGTCCATGCCGGCCAGCTCGGTGACCAGTTGACGGACATTATACAGCTGGCTTTGGAGATTCACGTCTTCGCCATCTGCCAGCATGTTGAGGGCATTCTGGCTGGTTGAGAGCAGGTGGCCGCTGTTGGCCAGGCGCTTGTACTCTTCGTCGATTTGCTCAAACTCACCCGCCTGCGGGTTGAATTCGTTCAGCTCTTTTAGCTGATACGCCAGTAGCTCCGCACGTGCGGCGCGCTCCTGGCTTTGCTGCTGGTGCTGAGCGAGCTCGCGGCAGCTCTGATGCCACAGGCGGTAGTGCTCCGCCATGAGTTGAGTAAGCGCATACTCACCCGCATAGCCATCAAGCAGGGCTTTCTGCTGTTCTGGTTTGACGAGTTGCTGATGCGCATGCTGACCGTGGATCTGGATAAGCAGCTGGCCGAGTTCGCGGAGCTGGGAGAGCGGGACCGCCGTGCCGTTGATAAAGCCACGTGAGCGTCCGTCGCTGCTGATCACGCGGCGAAGTAAACACTCACGTCCATCTTCGAGCTGATTCTGTTCCAGCCAGCGCTGGGCCGCAGGGGTGTCTTTCAGAGAGAAACGCGCGCACAGATCGGCACGGTTTGCGCCCATGCGCACCATGTCGCCCTCTGCACGGCCGCCAAGGCACAAGCCGAGGGCATCAATGGCAATGGATTTACCCGCACCGGTTTCCCCGGTGATCGCCGTCATGCCGCTGTGGAAATCGATCTCAAGCTCACGAACAATGGCAAAGTTGCTGATGGTCAGTTGTGCCAGCATAATTGTTTTCCTGTATGAAAAACCATAACTGTGTTTTCATACAGTATAAACTGGTTTTTTATACAGTAAAGTCCTGGATGCAAAATCAGAACAATTTTTTTGACCAGCCAAGCTTCGAGCTTAATGTGTTGAAATAGCTGTAATCTTTCGGGTGAATCAAATTCAGGTTGTAATCACACCGGCGAATAAGAACATCTTCACCTTCCTGGATCGGCAGCGCGATCTGGCTGTCGCAGCTGATCTCCAGGTCGTTACGGCGGTGCGAGAAGCGCAGACGTATCGTGCTGTCTCCGTTAATCACCAGCGGGCGGGCGGAGAGCGTGTGCGGGAACATCGGTACCAGGGTGATGGCATCAAGAGAGGGCGTCAGGATAGGGCCGCCCGCAGAAAGCGAGTAGGCGGTTGAGCCGGTTGGCGTGGAGATAATCAGTCCGTCAGAACGCTGGGAGAAGGCAAAGATTTCATCGATATAAACTTCGAACTCAATCATGTGCGCCACTTTACCGGGGTGAAGCACCACCTCGTTAATCGCGGTGCTGATGCGCTTCTGACAGTCCTGCTGGCACACCTGCGCTTCCAGTAAGAAACGTTTTTCACTGATATAGTGACCTTCCAGCACGTCGGCCAGCTGCTGTTGCGCATTGTCCGGGTCGAGGTCGGTTAAAAAGCCGAGATTGCCGCGGTTGATACCGATGACCTTGATGTCATAACGCGCCAGCGTGCGTGCCGCGCCGAGCATATTGCCGTCGCCGCCCACCACCACGGCGAGATCGGCCTGTTGGCCAATTTCCGCCAGCGTGCCGGTTTTTACGCTCTTCAGCTGCAGTTCCTGCGCAATCTGCTGCTCGACCATCACTTCATAGCCTTTGCTACACAACCAGCGATACAACATTTCATGTGTCGTCAATGCGGTAGGGTGACGCGGATGCCCGACGATCCCAATACACCTGAAATGATTATTCATTTTCTGGAGGTCCTTGTGCCTGATGAATGATGACAATCTCTCTTGTTCCCTTGAATCCAGGAAACTGATCCCCATAATAAGCGAAGTTAGCGAGATGAATGCAGAAAAACGCGGAGAAATTCATGAGTAGTAAAGAACAGAAAACGCCTGAGGGGCAAGCCCCTGAAGAAATTATCACGGAACAGCACGATGAGGTTGAGGCTGTAGAGCCAGACGCATCTGCTGAGCAGGTGGACCCGCGCGATGAAAAAATTGCGAATCTGGAAGCCCAACTGGTAGAAGCACAGAATCGCGAACGCGACACCGTTCTGCGCATCAAGGCGGAAATGGAAAATCTGCGTCGTCGTACCGAGCAGGACGTTGAGAAAGCGCATAAATTTGCGCTGGAGAAATTCGTCAACGAACTGCTGCCGGTGATCGATAGCCTCGATCGCGCGCTGGAAGTGGCTGACAAAGCGAATCCGGACAACGCGGCGATGATCGAAGGTATCGAACTGACGCTGAAATCCATGCTCGACGTCGTGCGTAAGTTTGGCGTGGAAGTGATTGCGGATACCGATGTGCCGCTGGATCCAAACGTTCACCAGGCCATCGCGATGGTTGAATCTGAAGAGATTGAAGCCGGTAAAGTGCTGGGCGTGATGCAGAAAGGTTACACCCTGAACGGCCGTACCATTCGCGCTGCGATGGTGACCGTCGCGAAAGCGAAAGCGTAATTTGCTACCTGTAGTGCCGGGTGGCGGCATTCGCCTTACCCGGCCTACGTTTTATTCGGCAATACTTTCCCGAAGTGGCGTGACGGGCAGCACCTTCACCTGCTTAATCATATTGTCCTGCACGTCCAGGATATCAATATCGTACTGCTCAATGCGCACCCGCGTGCCCGCCGCCGGGATCTCTTCCAGCGCTTCCAGAATCATCCCGTTCATGGTACGAGCTTCATCTTCCGGCAAATGCCAGTTAAAGGCTTTGTTGAGTTCCCGAATGTTCGCGCTACCGTCAATCAGCACCGAACCGTCGTTTTGCGGGGTAACCTCTTCCGCGAGGGAAGGCGACATTGACGTGGTAAAGTCCCCGACAATCTCTTCCAGAATATCTTCGACCGTCACCAGCCCCTGAATATCGCCGTACTCATTGACCACCAGGCCGACCTTCTTCTTGTTGCGCTGGAATTTCACCAGCTGCGTGCTGAGCGGGGTTCCTTCCGGCACGTAGTAAATCTCGTCGGCGGCGCGCAGCATCACCTCTTTGGTGAACTCTTTTTTCTCGGTCATCAGACGGTAGGCTTCGCGCACGCGCAGCATGCTGATGGCGTCATCCAGCGAGTCGCGATACAGCACGATGCGCCCGTGCGGGGAGTGCGTCAGCTGGCGGACAATGGCTTTCCAGTCGTCGTTGATGTCGATACCGACGATTTCGTTACGCGGCACCATGATGTCGTTCACGCTCACCTTTTCCAGATCCAGCACCGACAGGAGCATATCCTGATTGCGCCGGGAGATCTGCGAGCGGGATTCGTTCACAATGGTGCGCAGCTCTTCTTTGCTGAGCGCGCTGCTGATAGTGACGTCCGCTTTGATTCCCACCATCCGCATCAAAACACGCGTCACCATGTTCAGCAGCCAGACCAGCGGCATCATCAGGATCTGCAGCGGCGCCAGCAGGAAGCTGCTCGGGTAGGCCACCTTTTCCGGGTAAAGCGCGGCGATAGTTTTTGGCAGTACTTCGGCAAACACCAGCACCACAAACGTCAGCACGCCGGTGGCAATCGCCACCCCGGCGTTGCCGTACAGACGCATCCCAACGATGGTGCCGAGGGCTGAGGCCAGAATGTTGACAAGGTTGTTGCCGATAAGCACCAGGCTTATCAGCCGATCCGGTTTGCGGAGCAGTTTTTCAACGCGACGGGCGGCACGGTTACCCTGTTTAGCACGATGACGCAACCGGTAACGGTTTAAGGTCATCATGCCGGTTTCCGAGCCGGAGAAATAGGCGGAGATGACCACCATGACGATCAGGATAACGATCAGCGTGGTGGTAGAGATGTGTTCCAGGGGGAACTCCTTTTGTTACTTAGCCAGCAAATTGCTGTATGAAGCGGCTGCCAAAATAGGCAAGGGTGAGAATGCCCGCACCCGCGACGTTGAACCAGACGACGCGACGACCGCGCCAGCCTTCATGGTAATGGCCCCACAACAGGACAATATAGACAAACCACGCGATGATGGAGAGCACTGCTTTATCGATATTCTCCACGCTGAACAGGTTCTTCATGTAAAACAGGCCCGTGCAGAGCGTGAGCGTCAGCAGCACCACGCCTATCTGCGTGATGTGGAACATCTTACGCTCAATGACCATCAGTGGCGGCATTTCATGGTTGAACGCCAGCCTTTTGTTTTTCAGTTGGTAGTCAATCCAGGCGAGCTGCATGGCGTAAAGCGCGGCGATAATCAGCGTCGCGTAGGCAAACAGCGACAGGCCGATATGCACCAGCATCCCCGGCGTCGCCTCCAGATGCGTAATGAATTCATTAGGCATAAAGGTGGCGAGAGCCAGATTGATCAGCGCGAAGGTATAGACAATCGGCAGCAGCAGCCAGCCGCGATTTTTAGACGCAACGATGGTCATTACCGTACAGATCATCAGGCTGACCAGCGAGCCGACGTTGAGGACGCTCAGGTTTTGCACGCTGCCGTCGCCGGGAATAATGCGTGATTCCAGCGCAAACGCGTGGCTTATCAGTGCAATGACCGCCGAAAGAATAGCCATGCGCCGCCAGCCGCTGTTTTTTTGCAGCAGTCCGGGAATAATCAGCGCGAGGCTGACAGAGTAGGCAACAAGGGCGATCAGTGCGAAAACAGGCATATAGGCATCGACAGTTGTCTTAATAAGAAAGAGAAGCAGTATAACGTTACGTGACGCCTGCTCCAACCGTTGCATAACAACAAAGGCGCCTTCATGTTATACTCCGGCAAAATTCTGTGTATGTGTCGCTCAATGCGGCCCAACGTTTCTACTCAGGCGAGAGACAATGTTTGATAATTTAACCGATCGTTTGTCGCGCACGCTGCGCAGCATCAGCGGCCGCGGACGCCTTACTGAAGAGAACATCAAGGAAACGCTGCGCGAAGTGCGCATGGCGCTGCTGGAAGCAGACGTGGCGTTGCCGGTTGTTCGTGATTTTATCAACCGCGTAAAAGAGAAGGCGGTTGGTCATGAAGTTAACAAGAGCCTGACCCCGGGTCAGGAGTTCGTCAAAATCGTTCGTAACGAACTGGTTTCGGCGATGGGCGAAGAGAACCAGGTGCTTAACCTGGCCGCTCAGCCGCCGGCCGTGGTGCTGATGGCGGGCCTGCAGGGGGCGGGTAAAACTACCAGCGTCGGTAAACTGGGTAAATTCCTGCGTGAAAAGCACAAGAAGAAAGTGCTGGTGGTCTCAGCGGACGTCTATCGCCCGGCGGCGATCAAGCAACTGGAAACCCTGGCCGAGCAGGTCGGCGTGGATTTCTTCCCGTCCGACGTTGCCCAGAAGCCTGTCGACATCGTTAACGCCGCGCTGAAAGAAGCGAAGCTGAAGTTCTACGACGTGCTGCTGGTGGATACCGCCGGTCGTCTGCACGTTGACGAAGCGATGATGGACGAGATCAAACAGGTGCATGCCTCTATCAACCCGGTAGAGACCCTGTTCGTTGTCGATGCCATGACCGGTCAGGATGCGGCGAATACCGCGAAAGCGTTTAACGAAGCGCTACCGTTAACCGGCGTGGTGCTGACCAAAGTGGACGGTGACGCCCGCGGCGGTGCGGCGCTCTCCATTCGTCACATCACCGGTAAGCCGATTAAATTCCTCGGCGTGGGCGAGAAAACTGAAGCGCTGGAGCCGTTCCACCCGGACCGTATCGCATCCCGTATCCTCGGCATGGGTGACGTGCTGTCGCTGATCGAAGATATCGAGAGCAAGGTTGACCGCGCGCAGGCCGAGAAGCTGGCCAGCAAGCTGAAAAAAGGCGACGGTTTCGATCTGACCGACTTCCTTGAGCAGCTGCGTCAGATGAAAAACATGGGCGGCATGGCAAGCCTGATGGGCAAACTGCCGGGCATGGGCCAGATCCCAGACAACGTGAAAGCGCAGATGGATGACAAGGTGCTGGTGCGTATGGAGGCGATCATCAACTCAATGACGCTGAAAGAGCGGGCTAACCCGGACATCATCAAAGGTTCCCGTAAACGTCGTATCGCAGCTGGTTGCGGCATGCAGGTGCAGGACGTTAACCGTCTTCTGAAACAGTTCGACGACATGCAGCGCATGATGAAGAAAATGAAGAAAGGCGGCATGGCGAAGATGATGCGCGGCATGAAAGGCATGATGCCTCCCGGTTTTCCAGGGCGTTAATCGCTTTTGAGATTGCTTTTTGCCCGAAAATGAGTAAAATTTTCGGGCTTTTAATATGACACCCGGGCTCCGTTCCTCGATGGGGCCCGGTTGTTTTATTCACACAAGAGGATGTTATGGTAACTATTCGTTTAGCACGTCACGGCGCTAAAAAGCGTCCGTTCTACCAGGTTGTTGTGACTGACAGCCGTAATGCACGCAACGGTCGCTTCATCGAGCGCGTTGGTTTCTTCAACCCACTGGCCTCTGGCGCAGAAGAAGAAACCCGTCTGGATCTGGATCGTATCGCTCACTGGGTTGGCCAGGGCGCTACTGTTTCCGATCGCGTTGCTACGCTGATCAAAGCAGCAAACAAAGCAGCTTAATCTGTCACGGTGGTCATGATGAGCAATAAAGCACCTGTTGAACCGATCGTATTGGGAAAAATGGGTTCTTGCTACGGTATCCGTGGTTGGCTCAGAGTGTTTTCCTCCACTGAAGACGCTGATAGCATTTTTGATTACCAGCCCTGGTTCATCCAGAAAGCCGGTAAGTGGGAAGAGGTCGAGCTGGAAAGCTGGCGTCACCACAATCAGGACATCATCATCAAGCTGAAAGGCATTGACGATCGTGATGCCGCGAATGCGCTGACTAATTGTGAAATTGTCGTGGATTCGTCGCAGTTGCCACAGCTGGAAGAGGGCGACTACTACTGGAAAGACCTTATGGGCTGCCAGGTAGTTACCACTGAAGGTTACAGCCTGGGGAAAGTCATCGATATGATGGAAACCGGGTCAAATGACGTTCTTGTCATTAAGGCAAACCTGAAAGATGCATTTGGCATCAAGGAGCGGTTGGTTCCGTTCCTCGATGGACAGGTTATCAAGAAAGTCGATCTCACTACTCAAACCATTGAAGTAGATTGGGATCCTGGTTTTTAAATTCTCCGGATAAACGGTAAAAGACGGCGCTATGTGGATTGGCATAATTAGCCTGTTTCCTGAAATGTTCCGCGCGATTACCGATTACGGGGTAACTGGCCGGGCAGTAAAGAATGGCCTGCTGAGCATCCAGAGCTGGAGTCCTCGTGACTTTACTCATGACCGGCACCGTACCGTGGACGATCGTCCTTACGGCGGCGGACCGGGGATGCTAATGATGGTGCAACCCTTACGGGACGCTATT
The DNA here is from genome assembly GCF_034106185.1 of Enterobacter sp. 296B2. Classification (NCBI taxonomy): domain Bacteria; kingdom Pseudomonadati; phylum Pseudomonadota; class Gammaproteobacteria; order Enterobacterales; family Enterobacteriaceae; genus Enterobacter; species Enterobacter sp. 296B2. The sequence continues at coordinate 13,166 of NZ_JAWNCA010000042.1, forward strand.
CACACAGCAAAAGCCGCGGCAGGTGAAGGCGCGAAGGTGATTTATCTGTCACCTCAGGGACGCAAGCTTGATCAAGCGGGCGTGAGCGAACTGGCGACGAATCAAAAGCTGATTCTGGTCTGTGGACGCTACGAAGGGATAGATGAGCGCGTAATTCAAACCGAGATTGACGAAGAATGGTCTATCGGCGATTACGTTCTCAGCGGTGGTGAGTTACCCGCAATGACGCTGATTGACTCCGTCGCCCGGTTCATTCCGGGGGTTCTGGGCCATGAAGCTTCGGCAACGGAAGATTCTTTTGCCGATGGATTGCTGGACTGTCCACACTATACTCGTCCTGAAGTGTTAGAAGGGATGGAAGTACCGGCGGTGTTACTGTCTGGAAACCATGCCGAGATACGTCGCTGGCGTTTGAAGCAGTCGCTGGGCCGAACCTGGCTTAGAAGACCTGAACTTCTGGAAAACCTGGCTCTGACTGAAGAGCAAGCAAAGTTGCTGGCCGAGTTCAAAACTGAACACGCGCAACAGCAGCATGAACATGATGGGAATGCGTAATACGCTCCCGAATATCAGTTTACCCAGGATAAGAGATTAAATTATGAGCAACATTATTAAGCAACTTGAACAAGAGCAGATGAAGCAGGACGTACCTTCCTTCCGTCCAGGTGACACCGTGGAAGTGAAAGTATGGGTTGTTGAAGGTTCCAAAAAACGTCTGCAGGCATTCGAGGGCGTGGTTATCGCTATTCGTAACCGCGGTCTGCACTCTGCATTCACTGTTCGTAAAATTTCCAACGGCGAAGGCGTTGAGCGTGTCTTCCAGACTCACTCTCCGGTAGTTGACAGCATTGCTGTTAAACGTCGTGGTGCTGTACGTAAAGCTAAACTGTACTACCTGCGTGAGCGTACTGGTAAGTCTGCTCGTATTAAAGAGCGTCTGAACTAAGATTCGCTTAAGCGACATCCTGTTAGAAAGGGCTGGCCGAAAGGCTGGCCCTTTTTTTATCCTATCGCACCTATCGCGTTAACCCTTTCGTCATAAATCATTTACAATGCTTGCCTCTTCCGTGGAGGGTAAGTGATTAACGTACTGCATCAGCATAACTGGAAACGCGCAGCGGCATGGACCGCGCTGTTTGCGATCCTGCTGATCGTGATCGCACCGCTTATCTCCGTCTCGCTGCAAAAAGATCCCATGAGTGCCATGCCGGGGATGCACCATGACATGAGCATGATGTCGATGGATGAGCACCACGGCGATATGCCGCACAGCATGCCGGTTGACCATGCGGAAGCCTGTGGCTACTGCGTGCTATTAGCCCACGTGCCGGGCATGATACTCGCGCTGATTGTGCTGCTCAGTGTCGTGCTGCACAGGCTGCGTCTGAAGCCGCCGCGTCAGGCGGTCAGCCACTGGCATTTTTTCCCCTGGCTTTATCCCGATACCCGCGCGCCGCCGCGGCAGTCTGCTTTTTCCCTTTAAAAAATATCGATAACTTTTTGCCTTAAAAAGGAAAAGTATGACTACCTGCACTCCGCGCGCGGCATGGGGAAACCTGCTGCGTCGACTCCATTTCTATGTCGGGCTGTTTGTCGGCCCGTTTATCTTCTTCGCCGCGCTGACCGGTACGCTGTACGTGGCGACACCGCAGCTGGAAAATATTCTGTACCGGCACGCGCTCCACACGGATTCGGTGGGGGAACTACAACCGCTGGCGGAGCAGATCGCCGTGGCGGAAAAAACCATCGGCACCAGTCTGCGTTTACACGCCGTGCGTCCTGGCCTGGTTGCGGGTGAAACCACCCGTGTGATGTTTGCCGACCCGTCGCTTGGCCCATCGGAAACCCGCGCTGTTTTTATCGATCCCGTCACTCTTGCGGTGCGTGGCGATATGACGGTGTATGGTACCAGCGGAATTTTACCGTTACGCCAGGCCATTGATTATCTGCATACGTCCCTGATGCTGGGTAACGTTGGTCGGATCTACAGCGAGCTGGCCGCCTCGTGGATGTGGGTCGCCGCGCTGGGCGGGATTGCGCTGTGGTTTTATACCCGGCCAAAACGTCGGATCAACAATCGTTTTCAGAACCGGCGTCGCCTGCATGTCACGCTGGGCTGGGTGCTGCTGGGGGGAATGTTGCTGTTCTCTGCGACGGGCCTGACGTGGTCTCAGTGGGCGGGCGGCAACGTGGATAAACTTCGTGCGCAGATGAACTGGCTAACCCCACAGGTGAACACCACGCTTTCGGGTGCCCCCGTCACGATGGATGAACACGCTGAACATCGCGGACATCATGGTGGCATGATGATGCCCGACGTGACGATAGAGCTGACCCGGTTTGATGGCGTATTGCACGCTGCCCGTCGGGCAGGGATTGATGCGAATAAACTCGAAATCCGCCCGGCGAAAAGCGCTGACCAGGCATGGACCGTGACGGAAATTGACCGCAGCTGGCCGACCCAGGTGGATGCCGTTGCGGTGGATCCGAATTCCATGCAAATTCTGGACAGAACCCGCTTTGAGGATTTCCCGTTAATGGCAAAGCTGACCCGCTGGGGCGTGGATTTCCATATGGGGATCTTATTCGGGCTGGTGAATCAGCTGCTGCTCGTAGCCTTCGGCCTTGCCCTGTGCGTGCTCATCATCTGGGGATACCGGATGTGGTGGATGCGTCGTCCGGCGCGATCTGCAATGAATCCGGTGCAGACGCTCTCTCAGAGCTGGCTTGCGCTGTCAGGGTGGGGAAGAGGCGTTACGGTGATAATCAGCGTACTGCTGGGGCTGGCTTTGCCGGTGATGGGCGTGAGTCTGACACTGTTTGTTCTGATTGACTGGCTGCGCTGGCGAGCGGCAACAGGCGTGTCGCTCACCGAATCATCCGCTAAATAATCCTATGGCGTGCTGATAATCACTGACACCCGGCGGTTTTCAGCACGTCCTTGTGCAGTACTATTGCTCGCAATCGGGTATTTTTTTCCTAATCCCTGGGTGGTGAGATTAGTGCGCGGGATATTCGCTCCCTTCGCCCACGCGGCGGCAACGGCATCGGCGCGTTTTAAGGACAGTGCTTCGTTGTAACTTTCTTCACCGTAGTTATCCGTATGACCGTCCATTCGCGCGTGATTCAGGCCAGTTTTCGCCAGGCGAGAGGCCATGGATTGGATCTGTGCTTCACTGTCCGGGCGCAGCCTGGCGTCATTTTTATCAAAGAGGATGGTATCCGACAGCCCCAAAGACCAGTCGCCGTTCAGTTCGTTAAAACCGTATGACTTCATCGCCGCGATTTGTTCAGGTGTGAATTTGCCCTGGGGCGGCGACTGGCAGCCAGCCAGAACCAGTGAGGCCAAAACTAACGGCGCGAAATATCGTTTTAACATAGAATTTCCTTTCTAACTTATTGTTTTTGTACGCTGGTTTTTAACCTGGTACATATTGCGGTCGGCTTTCTCCAGTAATGCTTCAACGGACGCATTTTCCCACGCCAGAGCAAAGCCAATGCTGAGTGACATCGATGCTTTTTGTCCGTTATGCAGATCAAACGGACGGATAAACTGCTGCGCTAGCGCAGCACAAATGTGTTGAACCTCAGTCTCAGAATGCACACCGTAGAGCACCATGGCAAATTCGTCACCGCCAAGGCGGTAGGATTGATGGCGTTTATCGCCAAACTCCATCATCCTGCTGGCGACTTCAATCAATACGCAGTCTCCTGCCGCGTGCCCCCAGGTGTCGTTGATAAATTTAAAATTGTCACCGTCGAGGAAGAGCAGGGCCGAGTTTTTTCTGGCTGAAGGGTCGTTCATTAAGGCCGCAATGCTGTTACGAAACGCCGCACGGTTGGCAAGACCGGTGAGCGGGTCGTGCATTGCGGTACGCAGCAGCTGGGCGTTTTTGGCCTGGAGCTTAAGCTGCCACTCCTCCATCTCATCCAGCAGGCTGTTGAAGTCTTCACCAAACTGGTGAAATTCTTCGATACGGCCATCTTTCACCCGGCGGGAGAAGTTGCGGTTTGTGCGCACGTCATGCACAACGTCAGTGATATTTTGCAGCGCCGTTACCATGCCGCGGTGCAGAGAGTGGGTAATAGTAAGCGCGACGACGGTTGCAAAAAGAATACAGCCGGTGAGGACGGCAAACGACATCCAGATAAAATGACCGATCAGACTGTCACGCGCGGTAAGGCGAATTTCGCCGATTGCCACGCCGTTATGCATGATGGGCTGTGCAACCGGAACGGGGAAAAGCCAGCGGCTCACCAGCGCGCCCAGCGTGTCATTGTTATCCTTCGGGTTCCAGGACCAGTAGGCGAAGCGCTTTTTATGCCTGTTGATGACTTCTGCTACGGCAAACTGCCCCTGCTTACCCAGCGCAGCGAGCGTTTCGTTGGCCGCCAGTGAATCGTTGAAAACCAGCGAGGCTTCCAGGCTGTGGCTCATTGTGGCGCCGGTTAATTCGAGATTTTTTTGCGCGTACTGTTTTAATGTTACGACCGAGGCAAAACAGAGCAGCAGCCATATTAACGTCATCGTGATGATGACGCTTATCATGCTGTTTCGCCTCAGCGTTCTTTTAAACGTCGGACGTGGCGTCGAGGTGAAATCTTTATCCATGCTGCTTATTCCGTGCAAGCATTAATACATCCGGGTTGACCCTGACGCCACTGCGTGTCAACGCATCCAGATTGACGGAAAACCGCACCTGGCCACGATCGATTATCAGGCAAAAGGCACTGCCAATAACACATTCCGGATTTTGCTCTGAGATTAATAGCAATGCTCTGCCCTGATATTGACTTATTAATTCAAGTTGTTTCGCAGGTGGTTCAGTCCCGAAATAAACAGCATCGCATGTCGCGGCCAGGGCTTCCCGATCGTTACGTACAATAACGGGGGTATAGGGTAACTCGTTATTCCCCTGGTCGCCGCTGAGCGCGTGCGTATAGTGAGAAGTGGCGTAAATACAGAGCTTAGGCTGACCGGAAAGCGACGGCCATCGCGTATAGCTCACGATGCCTGAGACAATCGAACGTACCGATTTATCTGTCTCCGTGAGCGCGCCTGCCATCGCCGGGCCCACCATAAGGAACAGCATTAGCACCAGAGTGAGTCGGAACAAAGAGTTCAAGTATAAATTTCTCACCAGAATCCGCCGTACCGCTCCGGAAATAGATGTCCTTAAGAGTTGCGGGCAGAATACCATTGTTTATCAGAGCCGTCATTATGTCAGAAATAGCCCATGGCTTACCTAAGCTAAATCCTACAGTTGTTTATTTTCCAAAGAATAAAAGCAAACTTAATTAAGCCTGCTGGAACGCATACTTTCATCCATTCCTTTTTGCCATGACGCGTGCAGTTTCGCTGCATTTTCAACGGTATCACAACTGGCGGGATAAGATTTGCCCGCTAATCCCCATGCGTGAATAAAGCCTTCTTCGCATACTTTTTTCTGACCATCAGCATAGCCACGGAGATATTCACTACGATCAATATTGGGGTCGTTAAAACTATCGGCCAGGGTCTGGTTATCTTTAACCGGCAGGCCATTCATGGCGTCTTCTTTACCCGCACTGAACCAGTCCGGGCTCGTCCAGTTGGGCTGGAAAGTGTAAGGATTAATCTGGCAGCCCGATAAAAACAGCGACAGCAGGACGAGAGCAATCGATCGCATAATCCTTCTCCTTTTTCTTCAGCATAGCTTGGCGGAAGAAAGTTAGGGTGTAATTTTAAATTTACGTTTTTAGCGGCTGATTTTTGCAATTAATTGGCTGATGTAAAGTAATGTGTACGTATTTTGGATTGAAATGTTTACTTTTTATGGTATCGTGGTTTCACCTCACTGAGGAAAACAACTATCGCAAACGAGCTTTACAGGATCGCTATCATGCAAAAAGACGCGCTGAACAACGTACATATCACTGACGAACAGGTTCTGATTACCCCGGATCAACTGAAAGCGGAGTTTCCGCTGAGCGCCGCGCAGGAGGCTCAGATCGAGCACTCTCGCCAGACCATTTCTGACATAATCGCCGGCCGCGATCCGCGCCTGCTGGTGGTATGTGGTCCTTGCTCTATTCACGATCCTGAAACCGCCATTGAGTATGCTCGTCGATTTAAAGCATTAGCGGAGGAGGTCAGCGATAGCCTCTATCTGGTGATGCGCGTCTATTTTGAGAAGCCACGTACGACCGTCGGCTGGAAAGGGTTGATTAACGATCCGCACATGGATGGCTCGTTTGATGTGGAAGCAGGCCTGAAGATTGCGCGTCGCCTGCTGGTGGAGCTGGTCAGCATGGGGCTGCCGCTGGCAACCGAAGCGCTGGATCCGAACAGCCCGCAGTACCTGGGCGATCTGTTCAGCTGGTCCGCGATTGGTGCGCGTACGACTGAATCGCAAACCCACCGCGAGATGGCGTCTGGCTTGTCGATGCCGGTTGGCTTTAAAAACGGTACCGATGGCAGCCTGGCGACGGCGATCAACGCCATGCGCGCCGCCGCTATGCCGCACCGCTTTGTCGGTATCAACCAGGCGGGCCAGGTGTGTCTGCTGCAAACGCAGGGCAACCCGGACGGTCATGTGATCCTGCGCGGCGGGAAAGCGCCAAACTACAGCCCGGCGGACGTGGCGCAGTGTGAAAAAGAGATGGAACAGGCGGGACTGCGTCCGGCACTGATGGTAGATTGCAGTCATGGTAATTCGAATAAAGATTACCGTCGCCAGCCAGCGGTTGCGGAATCCGTGGTTGCACAGATCAAAGACGGAAACCGTTCGATTATTGGTCTGATGATTGAGAGCAACATTCATGAAGGCAATCAGTCATCAGAACAGCCGCGCAGCGCGATGAAGCACGGCGTCTCCGTCACGGATGCCTGCATCAGCTGGGAAACCACCGATGCGCTGCTGCGTGAGATCCATAAAGATTTAAGCGGCCAGCTGGCGACGCGTCTGGCTTAAGAGGGTAGTTATGGTTGCTGAATTGACCGCACTGCGCGATCAAATTGATGAAGTAGATAAGGCGCTGCTGGACCTGCTGGCGCGCCGCATGGCACTGGTTGCTGAAGTCGGTGAGGTGAAGAGCAAATACGGCCTGCCGATTTACGTCCCGGAGCGCGAAGCCTCAATGCTGGCCTCCCGTCGTAAAGAGGCCCAGGCGCTGGGCGTTTCGCCGGATTTGATTGAAGATGTTCTGCGTCGCGTGATGCGGGAATCCTATTCCAGCGAAAACGACAAGGGCTTTAAAACCCTCTGCCCGTCCCTGCGGCCGGTGGTGATTGTCGGCGGAGCAGGACAGATGGGGCGTCTGTTCGAGAAAATGCTGACGCTTTCTGGCTATCAGGTGCGCATTCTGGAAAAAGAGGACTGGGCGCATGCTCCGGAACTGATGAAAGATGCCGGAATGGTCATCGTCAGCGTGCCGATCCACGTGACGGAGCAGATCATCGGAAAGCTCCCGCCTCTACCGAAAGATTGCATTCTGGTGGATCTGGCCTCCGTCAAAAATGGTCCTCTGCAGGCGATGCTGGCTGCACATACCGGCCCGGTGCTGGGCCTGCACCCTATGTTTGGCCCGGACAGCGGCAGCCTGGCGAAGCAGGTGGTGGTTTACTGCGACGGTCGTCAGCCGGAAGCCTATCAGTGGTTCCTGGAGCAGATCCAGGTCTGGGGCGCGAGGCTGCACCGCATCAGCGCGGTCGAGCACGATCAGAACATGGCGTTCATTCAGGCGCTGCGCCACTTTGCGACCTTTGCCTACGGTCTGCATCTGGCGGAAGAGAACGTGCAGCTTGAACAGCTGCTGGCGCTCTCTTCACCTATCTATCGTCTGGAGCTGGCGATGGTCGGGCGTCTGTTTGCGCAGGATCCGCAGCTTTACGCCGACATCATTATGTCGTCTGAAAATAACCTGGCGCTGATCAAGCGCTACTATCAGCGCTTTGGTGAAGCCATTACCCTGCTGGAGCACGGAGACAAGCAGGCGTTTATCGACAGCTTCCGCAAAGTGGAGCACTGGTTCGGCGATTACGCCACGCGTTTCCAGAGTGAAAGCCGCACGCTGTTGCGCCAGGCAAATGACAGTCGCCAGTAATCCAATGATGTATATACTGAAAGCCAGCAATGCTGGCTTTTTTCATTTTGGGGAACTGTCATGGCTGAACCGCAGCTGCTGTTGAACTACACCGGGCATCTGCCCGAATGCCCGACGTGGAGCGCAGAAGAAAATGCGCTTTACTGGGCGGATATTCTGGAAGGGGAGATCCACCGCTACCACCTGTCAACGGCGGAACATACCGTGCTCTCCTTCCATGAAGAGGTGGGCTGCTTTGCCCTGCGCGAGCGCGGCGGCTTTATTGTCGCCATGCGCAACGGCATATGGCTTGCCGATAAGCATGGGCTCCTGCAGCGCAAGGTGTGCGATAACCCCTCAAACCCGCAGCTCGCACGTTTTAATGATGGGGGGACCGACCATCAGGGACGTTTCTATGCGGGCACGTTCTGGGGGCCGGGAGATTACAACGGTGCCCTGCTGATGCGCATCGACAACGACCTGGCGCCGAAGGTGATCCAGTGCGATATTCACGGGCACAACGGCTTAGCGTTTAGCCCGGATAAGCGGTGGATGTTTACCTCCGACACGCCAAACGGCGTAATTTACCGTACGCCGCTTGATGAGCATGGTGACCCTGGCAGGCGCGAGGTGTTTCGTCAGTTTAAAGCGGGAGAAGGGATACCCGACGGCGCGGCGATGGATGTGGAAGGCTGCTACTGGAGTGCGCTGTTTGACGGCTGGCGTATTGCGCGTTTTTCTCCGCAAGGGGAGCAACTGGAAGAATACCGCATGCCGGTGCGTTGCCCGACGATGGTCTGCTTTGGCGGCGACGACATGAAAACGCTGTTCATTACCACCACGCGGGAAAATATGGATGCGGAGGAGGTGGAGAAGTATCCGCTCTCCGGCGGCATCTTCACCCTGCCTGTCAGCGTAGCAGGGATGAAGAAAAGCCGGTTTATCGAACGTTAAGCCGGGTCAACCGGGACGACGTTTTCGCTCGGATAGCAGCCCAGCACTTTCATGGAGCGCGTGATTTCGCCCAGTTCGCGCAGGGCTTTCTGCATGGAAGCTGACTCCAGGTTGGCCTGGATATCGAGGTAGAACATCTCTTCCCACGGGTTACCGTGGATTGGGCGTGATTCCAGTTTGGTCATGATCAGGTTGTGGTTGCGCAGCACCAGCAGGGCTTCAACCAGCGCGCCGGCCTGCTGGCCGGTTGCCATCAGCAGCGTGGTTTTCGCCGGCACCTGGTCTGACACGTTGATAGCCTTGCGGGCCAGCACCACGAAACGGGTGATGTTTTGCGTCTGGTTTGCCAGGTTGCGTTCCAGCACTTGCAGTCCATACAGCGCGCCGCCCGCTTCGCTGCCGAGCGCTGCAACGGTTGGGGAGTTGGCCTGCGCCACTTTTTCCATCGCCGCCGAGGTGCTTTCGGTGTACTCAATTTTCCAGTTCGGATAGCGGTTCAGGAACTGGCTGCACTGCTGGAACGGCTGCGGATGGCTGTACACGGTTTCGATCGTGCTCAGGTCGGTTGAGCCGGAGACCAGCACGCAGTGATCGATAGGGATCGTCAGCTCGCCGACAAGTGACAGGCTGGTGTGCTGCAGTAAATCATAGACGTCGTTAATGGCACCGGAGCTGGTGTTTTCAATCGGCACGACGGCGTAATCGGCCTGGCCGGTCTCGACCTGGTTAAAAATGTCGGCAAACTTCGCACAGCCGCTCTCAATAAATTCTTCGAAGTGGCGCGCGGCATATTGACGTGCGGCCAGGTGAGAGTAGGAGCCTTTAGGCCCGAGGAAGGCGATGCGTGCCGAGTGCGGGTTGGTTTTGTTCAGATGCTGCTGGAGTAACGCTTGCTGGGTGAGAACGGAGTCTTCGATGATGAGCTGGAACAACCGGGTGATGTAATGGGCATCGAGGTGATGCGCTCTGCCTAGCTGGATCAGACGCTCCAGCAGGTCGCGCTCGCGGTCGATATCACGCACCGGGCGATGGGAGTCCAGTTTGGCTTTGCCTACTTCAATGGCGAGCGCGCGGCGTTCGGCCAGCAGCGCCAGCAATTTTTCATCCAGCGCGCTGATTTTTACTCGAAGATCCAGTAACGGGTTTTCCGGTGTCATAGTGTTGCCTGTCTCATTTTATCGTTATCAATAAAAAAGGCCCCCCGGTATGGGAGGCCTTATTGTTCGTCTTCGCATTCTTTATCACACGACGAAACGCCTCCCGTTCAGGGGAAGGTAAAAAAGAATGCGAAGAAGAACGGCGTAAGTTTCATAAAGTCATCCTGTGATTGATACCGTTAAAGTACCCGTACTGTTTTCACCCTGTCAATAAAAAACGCGCCCGAAGGCGCGTTGGCGGTACACTCAATTTAAAGGATTACTCTTCTTCAACTTCTTCCGCGAAGCTGGCGTCTTTCACCGATGTCGCGGCGCGACGGGCTTCACCTTTGTGTTGCACTTTATTGAGCTGCCGTTCCAGCTTGTTGATCAAATCGTTAATAGCGGTGTACATATCCTCGTGTTTTGCGCTGGCGACCAGATGGCCGTTTGGAGTATTGATAGTTGCGTCAGCGATGAAACCCTGGGGCTCCTTGGACAGGATGATATGTGGATTAATCAAATGAGTTTGCCATTTATCCAGTTTGGCGAGACGGTCTGCGACGTGCTGGCGAATTGCCGGAGTAATTTCCATTTGTTTACTGGTAATGTTCATTGTCATAAATTTTACCTCTTGTCTTTCCGTCTTGGTGATTCCAGCATACCCGACCTAATGTCAAAATGTGTGATTTAGATCACGTTATTTTGTCGGTTTTTGTCAGGGAATCTTTTTTGTGAGGCAGGGCAGGAAGAGGTGAGATTTACCTTGTGGAAGGTACGAATTGCGGTCATAGTTGACGGGATGTGTTGAGGCTAAAGCGCTTCAGCGGATGTCTGAAATGAATAAAGAAACGGCAGCCTTCTGGCTGCCGTTTTGCATTGAAGCGATATCAGGTGTTGCTGCTGTTCGCAGCGATGATTTTCGCCACTTTTTCAGCCTGAGCGGTCATCTGCATCTGACGGTAAGCATTTTCCATCAGCTTCAGGCCGTCACGCGTTGCCTGAGTATCCGGATAATCACGCAGCATACCTTCTACGCGGTTAACCACAGCAACCCATGCGCCACGGCGGGTATAGTATTCCGCAACGGAGTATTCATACTTTGCCAGACGATCTTTCAGGAACACCAGACGTTTGGTTGCGTCGGTGACGTACTGACTGTTCGGATAGCCGCGCACCAGCTTGGAGAAGTCATTGAAGGCATCGCGCGCATGCTGCGGGTCACGGTCGGAACGATCCACGCCGAAGAAGCCCTGCAGCGCACTATCATCCAGCGCCATGTTGGTCAGACCGCGCATGTACATAACGTAATCGATGTTAGGATGAGTCGGGTTCAGACGCATGAAACGATCGATAGTTGCCTGAGCCAGCGGCAGATCGGCATTTTTGTAGTAGGCGTAGATGAGATCTAACTGTACCTGCTGCGAATACGGACCAAACGGATAGCGATTATCCAACGCTTCCAGTTGCGTTATCGCCTGTTTCCAGTTACCGTCCTGCAACTTTTGTTGTGCAGTCGCATAGATTTCATTCGGCGGATTGTCAGGGACCTGTTCATTCGAACCGGAGCAGCCCACCAAAGCCAGGCTCAACGTGGCCGCTGCCACCAGATATTTCATGCGCGTCATGACGTTTTGACTTTCCTCAAATGTTTGTCCGGGAGAAACTCTGTTCCTGCTCCCGATTAAGACCAGCTACAATAGCACACTATATTAAACGGCAAAGCCGTAAAACCCAACGTTAAACAAAGAAGCAGTTTATGGCACAACGAGTAGAACTCACCGCAACAGTCTCCGAAAATCAGCTCGGTCAACGCTTAGATCAGGCTTTGGCCGAATTGTTCCCTGATTATTCGCGTTCACGCATAAAAGAATGGATCCTTGACCAGCGTGTGCTGGTAAACGGCAAGATCTGGGACAAACCAAAAGAGAAAGTGTTTGGTGGGGAAGCTGTTGCCATCAATGCTGAAATCGAAGAGGAAATCCGCTTCGAGCCGCAGGATATCCCGCTGGACATCGTCTATGAAGATGATGACATTCTGGTGATCAACAAGCCGCGCGACCTGGTTGTACATCCGGGCGCGGGTAATCCTGACGGTACGGTGCTTAATGCACTTCTCCATTATTATCCGCCGATCGCGGATGTTCCACGTGCAGGCATCGTTCACCGCCTGGATAAAGACACCACCGGTCTGATGGTAGTGGCGAAGACTGTTCCTGCTCAAACTCGTCTGGTGGAATCACTGCAGCTGCGTGAAATCACCCGCGAATATGAAGCGGTGGCGATTGGGCACATGACTGCTGGCGGCACGGTAGAAGAGCCGATCAGCCGTCACCCGACGAAACGTACCCATATGTCGGTGCATCCGATGGGTAAACCTGCGGTGACGCACTATCGCATTATGGAGCACTTCCGTATTCATACCCGCCTGCGTCTGCGCCTGGAAACCGGGCGTACTCACCAGATCCGCGTTCACATGGCGCACATTACCCATCCGCTGGTGGGGGATCAGGTGTACGGTGGGCGTCCGCGTCCGCCAAAAGGCGCATCGGATGAGTTCATCAGCGTATTGCGTAAATTCGACCGTCAGGCGCTGCACGCGACCATGCTGCGTCTTTATCATCCGATTACAGGAATCCAGATGGAGTGGCATGCGCCTATCCCGCAGGATATGGTGGAACTTATTGACGCCATGCGTGCCGATTTCGAAGAACATAAGGATCAAGTGGATTGGCTATGACCAAACTGATTGTCCCGGAGTGGCCGCTGCCTGCAGGCGTGGCCGCCTGTAGTTCGACCCGTATTGGCGGCGTGAGCCAGGGCGCGTGGGAGTCTTTAAACCTCGGCGCGCACTGCGGCGACAGCCTGGAGCACGTTGAAGAGAACCGCACGCGTCTCTTTGCTGCGGGAAATCTGCCGTCGAAACCGGTCTGGCTGGAGCAGGTTCACGGTAAAGCGGTACTGAAGCTGACGGGAGAACCATACGCTTCTAAACGCGCCGATGCCTCTTACAGTAATACTCCGGGCACGGTTTGTGCCGTCATGACAGCCGATTGTCTGCCGGTTCTGTTCTGTAATCGCGCAGGCTCTGAAGTGGCTGCCGCGCATGCGGGCTGGCGTGGCCTGTGCGAGGGCGTTCTGGAAGAGACTGTCTCCTGCTTTAATGATGATCCCGCCAATATCATGGCGTGGCTTGGTCCGGCGATTGGGCCTCGTGCTTTTGAAGTGGGGCCAGAGGTTCGCGAAGCCTTTATAGATAAAGATCCGCAAGCCATTGAGGCCTTCCTGCCTGCCGGGGAAAAATATCTGGCGGATATTTATCAGCTTGCCCGCCAGCGCCTGAATAATATTGGCGTAATGCAGATCTTCGGTGGCGATCGCTGTACGTTCACCGAAAAGGGTGATTTTTTCTCCTATCGCCGCGACAAGACGACGGGTCGTATGGCAAGTTTCATTTGGCTGATATAACCTAAAGAATCAAGACGATCCGGCACGTGCCGTTTTCTTTTCACATAATTCAGGTCATTAACCTTGAATAATTGAGGGATGACCTCATTTAATCTCCAGTAGCAAATTTGACCTGTTATGGGAGGAGTTATGCGTCTGGATCGTCTTACTAATAAATTCCAGCTTGCTCTCGCCGATGCCCAGTCCCTTGCACTGGGGCACGACAACCAGTTTATCGAACCTCTTCATTTAATGAGCGCCTTGCTAAATCAGGAAGGGGGATCGGTACGTCCTTTATTAACGTCTGCTGGCATTAATGCTGGCCAGTTACGCACCGCTATCGATCAGGCGCTGAGCCGTTTACCGCAGGTAGAAGGTACCGGCGGTGACGTGCAGCCGTCTCAGGATCTGGTGCGAGTGCTGAACCTTTGCGACAAGCTGGCGCAAAAACGTGGGGACAACTTTATTTCGTCGGAACTGTTTGTTCTGGCGGCGCTTGAATCACGCGGTACCTTGACCGACCTGCTGAAATCTGCCGGTGCAACCACCACCAATGTGACTCAGGCGATTGAGAAAATGCGCGGAGGTGAAAGCGTGAACGATCAGGGAGCCGAAGACCAACGTCAGGCTTTGAAGAAATTTACGGTCGATCTGACCGAACGCGCTGAGCAGGGCAAACTTGACCCGGTGATCGGCCGTGACGAAGAGATCCGCCGTACGATTCAGGTACTGCAGCGTCGTACCAAGAACAACCCGGTGCTGATTGGTGAACCGGGTGTCGGTAAAACCGCCATCGTTGAAGGGCTGGCACAGCGTATCGTGAACGGCGAAGTGCCGGAAGGGCTGAAAGGCCGCCGCGTACTGGCGCTGGATATGGGCGCGCTGGTGGCCGGTGCGAAATACCGCGGGGAGTTCGAAGAGCGTCTGAAAGGCGTGCTGAACGACCTGGCGAAACAGGAAGGCAACGTTATTCTGTTTATCGACGAACTGCACACCATGGTGGGTGCCGGTAAGGCGGACGGCGCGATGGATGCCGGGAACATGTTGAAACCTGCGCTGGCGCGCGGTGAACTTCACTGCGTTGGTGCCACTACGCTTGATGAGTACCGTCAGTACATTGAAAAAGATGCTGCGCTGGAACGTCGTTTCCAGAAAGTGTTTGTCGCTGAGCCAAGCGTTGAAGATACCATCGCGATCCTGCGTGGTCTGAAAGAGCGCTATGAACTGCACCACCACGTGCAAATTACTGACCCGGCCATCGTTGCGGCGGCGACGCTTTCGCATCGTTACATAGCCGACCGTCAGTTGCCCGATAAGGCCATTGACCTGATTGATGAAGCAGCTTCAAGCATTCGTATGCAGATTGACTCGAAGCCGGAAGAGCTGGACAGACTTGACCGACGCATCATTCAGCTCAAGCTGGAACAGCAGGCGCTGAAGAAAGAGTCTGATGAGGCCAGTAAAAAACGCCTCGATATGCTCAATGAGGAACTGGACGATAAAGAGCGCCAGTATTCTGAGCTGGAAGAAGAATGGAAGGCAGAAAAAGCCTCCCTGTCAGGCACGCAGACTATTAAAGCAGAACTCGAACAGGCAAAAATTGCCATTGAGCAGGCGCGACGCGTGGGCGACCTGGCGCGGATGTCGGAGCTGCAGTACGGCAAAATCCCTGAGCTGGAAAAACAGCTTGAAATCGCCACGCAGTCTGAAGGCAAAACCATGCGTCTGTTACGTAACAAAGTGACTGATGCGGAAATTGCTGAGGTGCTGGCGCGCTGGACCGGTATTCCGGTGGCACGCATGATGGAAAGCGAACGCGATAAGCTGCTGCGCATGGAGCAAGATCTGCATCAGCGCGTGATTGGTCAGGATGAGGCAGTTGAGGCAGTGTCCAATGCTATTCGTCGTAGCCGTGCCGGGTTGTCCGATCCTAATCGTCCGATTGGTTCATTCCTGTTCCTGGGGCCAACCGGTGTCGGTAAAACCGAACTGTGTAAAGCGCTGGCTAACTTTATGTTCGACAGCGACGACGCGATGGTGCGTATCGATATGTCCGAGTTTATGGAGAAACACTCCGTCTCGCGTCTGGTCGGTGCGCCTCCGGGATATGTTGGTTATGAAGAGGGTGGTTACCTGACCGAAGCGGTGCGTCGTCGTCCTTATTCCGTCATTCTACTGGATGAGGTGGAAAAAGCGCATCCGGATGTGTTCAACATCCTGCTGCAGGTGCTGGACGATGGTCGTCTGACCGACGGGCAGGGGAGAACGGTCGATTTCCGTAATACGGTAGTTATCATGACCTCGAACCTGGGTTCCGATTTGATTCAGGAACGTTTCGGTGAGCTGGACTACAGCCATATGAAGGATCTGGTGCTCGGTGTGGTGAGCCATAACTTCCGTCCGGAGTTCATTAACCGTATTGACGAAGTGGTGGTATTCCATCCTCTGGGTGAGAAACATATTGCGTCGATTGCGCAGATCCAGCTGCAGCGTCTGTACAAACGTCTGGAAGAGCGTGGTTATGAAATTCACATCTCCGACGATGCGCTGAAGCTGCTGAGCGAGAATGGTTACGATCCGGTGTACGGTGCGCGTCCATTAAAACGTGCTATCCAGCAGCAGATCGAAAACCCGCTGGCGCAGCAGATCCTCTCCGGAGAGCTGATTCCGGGCAAAGTTATCCGTCTGGAAGCCAACGACGATCGCATTGTGGCAGTGCAGTAAGTCACAAAACGCAAAAACGAGCCGCTTGCGGCTCGTTTTTGTTTAAAAACCAGGCGAAAATTGAGGTCTGGGATGCGTTTCGCCTGGAAAGTGAGCAGTCAGTAAATAATTTTCACTTTATCCTTGCAGCTTCGGAATTACTCCCTATAATGCGCCTCCACTGACACGGAACAACGGCACACACGCCGCCGGGTCAGCAGAGAAAGGCAAAATAAACGCTTGACTCTGAAGCGGGAAAGCGTAATATGCACACCCCGCGCCGCAGCGAAAACGAAGCGGCACTGCTCTTTAACAATTTATCAGACAATCTGTGTGGGCACTCAA
>NZ_JAWNCA010000043.1:0-27445 GCF_034106185.1 Enterobacter sp. 296B2
CCCCATAGGGGAGAGGGAACTTGAACACCCTCTCCCCTATGGGGAGAGGGCAGGGTGAGGGGGTTACTTAACCGTCCACCCCTTATAGGTCCCGACGTTCTTTTTATCGATCATCGTCACCGGGATCAGCACGGGCGCTTTCGGCGCAGGTTTGCCCTGTAGAATGTCATAGCCGATCTCCACCGCTTTTGCCGCCATCACCTGCGGATCCTGCGCCGGGGTCGCCACAAACAGAGAGTTTTCACGCTTCAGCGCCTCTTCACCGTCCGGCGAACCGTCCACACCGACGATAAAGAACTCGTTGCGCTGGGCCTGTTTCGCCGCCAGATCGGCACCGATCGCGGTCGGATCGTTAATCGCGAATACGCCGTCGATCTTCGGATTCGCCGCCAGCAGGGAGGTCATGACTTCCAGACCGCCTTCACGGCTGCCCTTGGCGTTTTGGTTATCTGAGAGTACCTTGATATCCGGATGTTTTTTGAATTCCGTCTGGCAGCCTTCCACGCGGTTTTGCACCGCAGAGACCGGTGGTCCGTTGATGATCACCACATTGCCTTTGCCTTTCAGGCGGTCGGTAATGTACTTACAGGCCATTTCCCCCGCCTGGGTGTTATCGGAGGTGATGGTTGCATCGGCCCCTTCCGCCGCCACGTCCACCGCGACGACCACGATCCCCGCCTCTTTAGCGCGCTTCACCGCCGGGCCGATCCCTTTGGAATCCGCAGCGTTGAGGATGATCATGTCCACCTTCGCAGCGATGAAGTTATCGATCTGCGAAACCTGCTGGCCCAGGTCGTAACCGCTGGAAACCAGCGTCACCTTGACGTTATCCCCCGCCAGCTTGCGCGCTTCCAGCTCGGCACCTTTGGTGATCTGCACGAAGAACGGGTTAGCCAGGTCGCCCACCGTCACGCCGATGGACTTCAGATCTTTTGCCTGCGCAAACGGCGTTGCGGCAAGCAGCGCGCCAGCACAGAGCGCGGTCACTAAGGGTTTCAAACGCATCTTGTCTTCCTCGCTTGTAGGGTATTGTTGTTATGCACTTTGATGGTGTCGGGTACGGTATTTGTCGATCAGCACCGCTATGATGATCACCGCCCCTTTGATCACCAGCTGCCAGAAGTAGGAGACGCCCATCAGCGTCATGCCGTTGTTGAGGGTGGCGATGATCAGCGCGCCCACCAGCGTGCCGGTGATCGTGCCGATCCCGCCGACGAAGCTGGTACCGCCGAGGATCACCGCCGCAATCGCATCCAGCTCGTACCCCGTGCCGAGGTTGCCGTTGGCGCTGTAGAGGCGCGAGGCGCTCATGACGCCGCCAAGCCCGGAGAGCAGGCCGCTCATGCCGTAGACAAACAGCAGAACCAGCCAGACCTTAATGCCCGTTAAGCGCGCCGCCTGCATGTTGCCGCCCACCGCGTAGATGTGAACGCCGAGCGTGGTACGGCGCAGGATGAACCAGCACACCGCAATCACCGCCAGGGCGATCACCACCAGCCACGGAATGGGGCCAAGGTAGTTATTGCCTATCCACTCAAAATTGATGTTCGAGTTAATCACCGTCGTGCCATCGGCCAGCAGGTACGCCGCGCCGCGCAGCGCCGTGTAGGTGCCAAGCGTGACGATAAACGGCGGCAGCCCGGCAAAGGCTACCAGCGCGCCGTTGAATAATCCCAGCACCATGCCGAGCATCAGCGCCGCCGGAATAGAGAGCATCGCAAATTCAGGGATTAGCGAGACCACCATCGCCGCTACCGCCGTGGTGCCGAGAATCGAACCTACGGAGAGGTCGATCCCGCCGGTCAGGATGATGAAGGTCATCCCGGCCGCCAGCACGATGTTGATGGAAGCCTGGCGGGTGATGTTGAGCAGGTTACTCTCGGTGAAGAAGTTCGGGGCAATAAAGCCAAATACCGCCACAATCAGGATCAGAATCGGTAAAATCCCGATCGTTTGCATCAGATCGCTCATCAGCATTTTTTTAGCGGAGGCGGATTTCGCCACCTGCTGCGGATGGGTAGGAGTTGTCATAATTACACCGCCTGATGATGTGTGTCGTTCACGCCGGTTGCCAGCGTCATGATGTTTTCCTGAGAGATATCGTGCCCGTGAAGCTCACCCGCGATGCTGCCTTCCCGCATCACGTAGACCCGGTCGCTCATGCCTACCACTTCCGGCAGCTCGCTGGAGATCATCAGAATCGCCACCCCCTTGCGCGCCATCTGGTTCATGATGCGGTAGATTTCGCTTTTTGCGCCGACGTCCACGCCGCGCGTCGGCTCGTCCAGAATCAGAATGCGCGGGCCAATCGCCACCCAGCGGGAGATAAGAAGCTTTTGCTGGTTGCCGCCCGAAAGCCCGCCCGCGCGTACCTGAGAATGAGGCACACGGATGTTGAGCAGGGCGATGGCGTCGTCGGAAATGGACTGGGCTTTTTTGCGGTTCAACATGCCAAAGGTGGCGTCGCGCTCCAGCGTCGCCATGGTGATGTTCTCCTGCGCCGCCAGCTCCAGAAACAGCCCCTGCTCCTTGCGGTTCTCGGTGAGAAAACCGATGCCGTTTTCGATGGCCGCGCGCGGGGAGTGGATCACCACCGGCTCGCCGTCGACCTCAATCATGCCGCCGGTGGCTTTGCGCACGCCAAAGATAAGCTGCGCCAGCTCGGAGCGTCCGGCCCCAACCAGCCCCGCCAGCCCGACGATTTCGCCGGAACGCACCTGCAGGCTGCACGGCTGTACTTTTTTACCGTCGGTGAGGTGGTGCACGTTAAGGCGAGGGCTGCCGAGGGGAATATCACGCTCTTTGTTGAACAGGTCGCTTAGCGGGCGGCCCACCATCATTTTCACCAGCTCGGAGGCGTTGAGCCTGTCGCGCGTGAGGCTCCCGACGTACTGCCCGTCGCGCAGAACGCTCACGCGGTCAGAGAGTTCATACACTTCCGCCATGCGGTGGCTGATATAGATAATCGCCATGCCCTCGTCGCGCAGGCGCAAAATCAGTTCGAACAGGCGGTGGGTTTCGCGGGAGGAGAGGGCGGCGGTAGGTTCGTCCATCACCAGAATGCGGCTGTTGCGGTGCAGCGCGCGGGCGATTTCCACCTGCTGCTGCTCGGCGATGGTCAGCTTCATCACCAGGTCTGTGGCGCTGAACTGCGCGCCGAGACGGTCAATCACCGCCTGCGCCTGGACGGCCATCTCCCTGCGCTGGACCAGCCCGCCGCGCGACAGCTCGCTGCCGAGGAAGATGTTTTCGGCCACGGTAAGATTGGGCGCGAGCTGCATCTCCTGGTAAATCAGGGTGATGCCTGCGGCCAGCGCATCTTTTGGCCCTTTAATGTGAAACGGCTGGCCGTCGATCAGGATCTCGCCGCTGGTGGCGGTATAGGCTCCCGCGAGGATCTTCATCAGCGTGCTTTTTCCCGCGCCGTTTTCCCCCATCAGCGCGTGGATCTCACCGGGGAAGACCGTCAAATCCACACCCTTGAGCGCGTGGAAATTGCCAAAGGTTTTGGCAATGTGGCGCATCTCTAAAACCGGGGTTCTGCTCATGGCGGACCTCCTGTGAATGTCGATATCTGCACTTCATCACAGGCGCGTAAATGCAAAATGTCAGAAGCCGTTCATATTTGTCATAGTTATGAATAGCGAATGTGGATCACAGTTACGGAGTCAACATGTCTTCACGCCCCCCGTTCTTCGCCAGCGCCCGAGGCCGCCTGCTGATTTTCAATCTGCTGGTGGTCGCCGTTACGCTGATGGTGAGCGGCATAGCGGTGCTCGGTTTCCGCCACGCCAGCCAGATCCAGGAACAGGTGCAGCAGCAAACGCTGGACGACATGACCGGTAGCATGAATCTCGCCCGCGACACGGCCAACGTCGCAACGGCGGCGGTACGGCTTTCGCAGGTGGTGGGGGCGCTGGAGTACAAAGGCGAAGCCGAGCGACTGAAGCAGATGCAAACGGCGCTGCGCCGCTCGCTGGAGCAGCTTGCCGATGCCCCGCTGGCGCAGCAGGAGCCGGCGCTGGTGGCGCGCATTATTCGCAGGAGCAATGAACTACAGCAAAGCGTAACGGGGATGCTGGAGCGCGGGCAAAAGCGGCACCTTGAACGTAACGCGCTGTTGAGCTCGCTCTATCAAAGCCAGAGCTATTTGCGTCATCTTCAGGACATCAACCGCCGTTATGACAGTAACGTACCGGATGCGCAGCAGCTGATGGAGATGGATCGGCTGATCGCTGCTGCCATCGACACCCCTTCGCCGCGCGCGACCGTTCAGCAACTGGACGCTGTGACCGCCACGCTGCCCCGGAGCGCCATACAGCCGGTCGTGAAGGACGTTCTGCCCGATTTTAACGCCGAGTTACGTCAGCTTGCCCCGCTGTCGAAGCAGCTGGAAGAGAGCGATCTGTCCATCAGCTGGTATATGTTCCACATCAAGGCGCTGGTGGCGATCCTTAATAGCGATATCAATCAGTACGTTGAGCAGGTGGCTCAGGCCTCCCGGCTTCGCACGGCCCAGAGCCATCACGAGCTGCAATCCATCAGCGTGTTTATCAGCATCTTCGCCGTGCTGGCGCTGATCATTACCGGGTGCGCCTGCTGGTATATCTACCGCAATCTGGCCTCCAACCTGACGGCCATCTCCCGGGCGATGTCGCGACTTGCCCACGGCGAGCAGGATGTTTCCGTTCCCGCGCTGCAGCGGCGCGACGAGCTGGGCGAGCTGGCGCGCGCGTTTAACGTTTTTGCCCGCAATACCGCCTCGCTTGAGCACACCACGCGGCTGCTGAAAGAGAAAACCACGCAGATGGAGATCGACCGCATCGAGCGTCAGGGGCTGGAAGAGGCGCTGCTGCACAGCCAGAAAATGAAGGCGGTCGGACAGCTGACCGGCGGGCTGGCGCATGATTTTAATAACCTGCTGGCGGTGATCATCGGCAGCCTTGAGCTTACCGACCCTGAATCAAACGACGCGCCGCGCATCTCCCGGGCGCTCAAGGCGGCCGAACGCGGCGCGCTGCTGACCCAGCGCCTGCTGGCATTTTCCCGCAAACAATCCCTGACGCCGCATGCGGTAGAAATGCTGCCCCTGCTGGAAAACCTCCGGGAGCTGATGCGCCACTCTTTGCCCGCCACGCTTACCCTGGAGATTGAAGCGCAAACCCCGGCATGGCCCGCGTGGATTGACGTCAGCCAGCTGGAAAATGCCATCATCAACCTGGTGATGAATGCCCGGGATGCGATGGAAGGGCAGAGCGGGGTGATAAAAATTCGTACCTGGAACCAGCGCGTGACCCGCAGCGACGGTCGCAGGCAGGATATGGTGGCGCTGGAGGTGATTGACCGCGGCAGCGGGATGTCGCAGGAGGTGAAATCCCGGGTTTTTGAACCGTTCTTCACCACCAAGCAGACCGGAAGCGGGAGCGGGCTGGGCCTGTCGATGGTCTACGGTTTTGTGCGCCAGTCCGGGGGCCGGGTTGAGATCGAAAGCGCGCCGGGGCAGGGAACGACCGTGCGGCTGCACCTCCCACGCTCGACGCTGCCCGCCGTTTCGGAGGATGAAGCGCTGGCTGCCGCAACGTCCGTGGATAACGAGCGGCTTGTACTGGTACTGGAAGATGAGGCGGACGTTCGTCAGACCCTGTGCGAACAGCTGCATCAGCTTGGTTACCTGACGCTCGAAGCGGACAACGGCGAGCAGGCCCTGAGCATGCTGGCGGCGTCGCCGGATATTGGCATGTTTATCAGCGATCTGATGTTGCCCGGAGGCCTGAGCGGGGCTGAGGTGATTAACCATGTGCGCAGCCATTATCCGCAGCTTCCGGTGCTGCTGATCAGCGGGCAGGATTTGCGCCCGGCGCACAACCCGCAGCTGCCGGACGTGCAGTTATTGCGTAAGCCATTTACGCGGGCGCAGCTGACGCAGGCGCTGCGGAAAGTCTGTTTATAAGCATTGATGTTTCGGAATTCATCAAGAGCGTGAGTAAACCGGGGGATGCTAACCTGCGCAAAATTTGGCAGATTGGGATATAAAGGGAACTATGCCGGTACTTACAAGAGGGGACTCACAAATGATTGTGATGCCTACAACTTACAGCCCAAAGACCGTAGCAAGGTCTTTCAAGCTCGTTGATGAATTCGAACTCTCCGGGCGAGTGTTACATGTCATTTTTGATAGCCAGACGCCAAGAGCTGCGATTATTGAAGCGGATGTCGAAACCTTCGATGGTGTACCTCGGCATCGGGTTGTAGCTGCCCTGGATTTACAACGTAAAACGCATTTGGGTGAAGGTATCATTGCTGTCGAGCGTTGTTGGGAAGATACCAATGTTATTCAGGTAGAAGGTATATGCGTTGATCCCGCCGAGCGTGACAAGGGACTGGCAACTCGTCTGTATGAAGCCTTGGTATTACAGTGTGGCGTGACGCTTATTAGCGACTTTGAACAATATGAGGGTGGGAAGATGCTCTGGCAGAAAATTGCCCGCGAGTCTGACCAAATCGCTGTATTTGTTCTCGATACCGAGCAGGGAGCATTTTGGCCGTATGATGGTAGCAAGGTTATCTATGACGGAGGGTGTATACCCGAAGATCGAATCTGGAGTCATTCGCCGGATCAAAAATGTTATGGCATTGTACTGGTTGCAGAAAATAAACAGCGTGCGAATCAGCTGATGGAAGGCCCTGGACACAACTGAATTTGAGATTCCTCCGCTACCCCGGAACAATGCCGTTGATTACCGTAAGGCCAGTTCCCCTGCGAGTCTGGCCTTATGAAACGTTACTCTACCGCTCTGTTATTTGGTCTGCTGTCACTCACCAGCCAACTGGCGCATGCCGATGTGATTGATGATGCCATTGGCAACATTCAGCAGGCGATCAACGATGCCTATAACCCCAGCAGCAGCCGTAATGACGATGACGACGATCGTTACGACCGTAGCCGTCAAATCGACAGCCGACAGTACGACGACCGTCGTCGGCAGCTTGAAGACCGACGCCGCCGCTTAGACGAGCATCAGCGCCAGCTGGATGACGACAGACGTCGGTTAGAAGAAGATGAGCGTCGGTTAGAGGATGATTACGATCGAGGATAAGCGCAGCCTGTTGCCCTCACCCCAACCCTCTCTCCCACGGGAGAGGGAGAAAACCTAATCCAGCACCAGCACCATTCCGTCATATCCCGCTTCAATGCCGTCCGGCAGCGGATTATCCATCATCCACACGTCAAACTGATGGCTGATGTGGGTCAGGATCACCTGCGGGCAGCCAATCACCTCGTTCAGCGCAACCACGGTGTTTAAGTCACAATGGTTGCGTGGGGTCTCGTCACGCGGTTCATGACTGCAGTCGATGATTATCGCCTGTGGCTGATTGTTGAGCAGAAACGTCACCGTTTTATCCGGCAGCCCGGCGGTATCAGAAAGCCACGCCACGCGGCTGTGGGCGGATTCCAGCAGATACCCGAAGGTCAGTTTTGAATGGTTGAGCGGCAGCGGCGTGACCCGCAGCCCCTGTAGCTCAAACATCACGAACGGTTCGACCGTGTGGCTGAAATCCAGAATTCCGGGATGTTTAAACAGGTCGTCGCACCCTGCGTCGTCCGGCGGGCCGTAGACCGGGATGGTTGCGCCCACGCCCCAGCGCAGGGGGAACAGCCCCTGGACGTGATCCATATGATAGTGCGTGAGCAAAAACTGCTGAAAGCTGCCCGCCGGCCAGTCGTCCATCAGGTGCGGAATACCCGCATCCAGCAGGGTGACCGCATCGTTGAATTTGACCACCGCGCTGCAGGGGCGACGGCGATAGTTGTCCTGCAGGCGCGCCCGTCTACACGCCGCGCAGTCGCAGCCAAAGACCGGCACGAGCTGTGCACTTCCGGTTCCCGTTAACGTGATGGTCAGACTCATAACGCACCTCTACAGCGGTTTGGTGAATCGAAAATGGCTCTGCGTATATCCTTCACGAACGTAAAAACGGTGCGCGTCAGTGCGCTTCACGCTGGTGGAGAGCTCGGTCAGCTCCGCGCCGGCCTGCCGTGCCACCTCTTCCGCCCAGGCCAGCAGCTGGCTGCCCACCTTTAGCCCGCGCGCCTGCGGCATCACCACCAGCTCCTGGATCTCGCCGATCCAGCGCGCGTGATGGAGGTGAAACTGCATGTGCAGGCCGATCATGCCGACGACATGTCCGTCCAGCTCGGCAAGCTGGTAGCGCATGTTGTGATCCTGAAGGTTGGCAAGAAATCCGGCGTGGAACGCCTGATGGTCGAACTCTGCCTGCTTCAGTTCGCAGATCAGGGCATAGACAATCTGCGCATCGTCGGCGGTGGCGGGGCGAAGCTGGCAGTCAGGCATGCTGTTTCTCCTTCTGGCGGATAAGCGATAAAAAGGTCTCGACTGACTGTAGCAAACTTCCGTCGTTATTGAGGATGTGACAGCCCGACGGGGTATAGCGCGCCGCACGTTCCAGCCGCTGGTCGATCTCACGCGCATTTTCCCGTCCCCGGCTTTGCAGCCGGCTGCGCAGGATATCCGGGGAAACCTGCAGGCAGACCGGCAGCAGCGCCGCTTCGTACCGGGCTTTTGCCTGCGGCAGATGCGCGCGCGAGCCGTTAACCAGCACGTCGAATCCCGCGTGCAGCCAGAGGTCAATCTCAATACCCACGCCGTAATAAAAGCCGTTGGCGTGCCAGCTCAGCGCCAGCAGATTTTGCCCGGCGCGGGTAAAAAACTCCTGCTCGCTCAGGGCGATATGGTTCTCGCTTCCGGCGTTGGCGGCGCGGGTAATGTAGCGGTGCGCCACCAGCAGCTGTGAATGTTCCCGCTGCCGGAGCGCCGAGAGCAGGCTGTCTTTCCCGGAGCCGGACGGCCCCATTAACCAGATGAGTCTTCCCATCAGAACACCCTTTTTCCCTGACGCCAGACGTGGTCGATATGAACGTGCTCGCCCCTGCGGTGGGCGAGCACCAGATCTGCCCGTTTGCCTTCGGCAATCTCACCGCGATCCTGAAGATTGAGCGCGGTGGCCGGGTTTTTGGTCACCAGGCGAATTGCCTGCGGCAGCGTAAAGCGGTTGCCCTCGTCGTCCGCCACCCGGAATGCCGCATCCAGCAGGCTGGCGGGGTAGTAGTCGGACGAGAGAATGTCCAGCAGGCCGAGGGAGGCGAGTTTGCTTGCCGCCACGTTGCCGGAGTGCGATCCGCCGCGCACGATGTTCGGTGCGCCCATCAGCACGTTCATGCCGTGCTGGCGCGACGCCTCAGCTGCTTCGAACGTGGTGGGAAATTCGGCTATTACGCTGCCAAGCTGGTGGGATTCGCGCACGTGCTCGCGCGTGGCGTCGTCATGGCTCGCCAGCGCGATATTCCGGTCCCGGCACATCGCGGCAATCTTAAGACGGTTGGGCTGCGACCACTGGGCCGCAAGCTGAAGCTGCTCTTCTTCGTAGCGCGCCATCTCCGCGTCGTTGAGCGAGTATTTGCCCTGATAGTATTCACGATACTTTTCAATGTTGGCGAACTGGCGCTGCCCCGGCGAGTGGTCCATCAGGGAGACCAGCGAGACCGGCTCGCGGCCCACCAGCTTTTCAAACAGCGGCAGCGTGGTGTGGTGCGGCAGTTCGCAGCGCAGGTGCAGACGGTGCTCGGCGCGGTTGAGGCCGCGCTTTTGCGTCTCCTCCACGGCGTTGATCATCTTCTCCAGATTCTCCAGGCGATCGCCGCCGTCGCGCACGTCTCCGATCGCCACCGCGTCCAGCACCGTGGTGATGCCGCTGGCGACCATCAGCGCGTCGTGGCTGCTCATCGCCGAATGGGCGGGCCAGTCCACCTTCGGGCGCGGGGTGAAGAATTTATCCAGATTATCGGTATGCAGCTCAATCAGCCCCGGCAGCAGCCAGCCGCCGTCGCCGTCCATCGCTTCAGGGGAACGGCTTTGGGTTTCGGCAAACGTGCGGATGACGCCTTCATGGATTTCAACCGAACCCTTAACGACCTCATTTTCCAGCACCAGCCTGACGTTATTGATAATCATGCGTTTGTCCCCATCGGGTGCAGTCTGTCTGCCACGCGGGTGCGTACGGCGTCGTCGTGGAAGATCCCGACGATCGCCGCGCCCCGCGCTTTGGCCTGTTCGATCAGCGCTATCACCGCTGCGCTGTTTTTAGCGTCGAGCGAGGCGGTGGGTTCATCCAGCAGTAAGATCGGATAATCGACGATAAACCCGCGCGCGATATTCACGCGCTGCTGCTCGCCGCCGGAAAAGGTCGACGGGGCGAGGTGCCACAGGCGCTCCGGTACGTTGAGGCGCGTCAGCAGGCTGGCGGCCCTGGCAGCGCAGGTTTCACGCGGCACGCCGAGATCCAGCAGGGGCTGCATCACCACGTCCAGGGCGGAGATCCGCGGGATCACCCGCAGGAACTGGCTGACCCAGCCGATCGTCGAGCGGCGCACTTCCAGCACCTTGCGCGCCGGGGCCTGCACCAGATCGACCCATTCATCATTGTGGCGAATGCGGATGTGCCCTTCGTCCGGTAAATAGTTGGCGTACAGGGAGCGCAGCAGGGTGGATTTACCGCTGCCGGAGTGGCCGTGCAGCACCACGCATTCACCCTGACTCACCTCTAACGAGGCGTTTTGCAACACCGGCAGGCGCACGCCGTTTTGCTGGTGGAGCACAAAGGTCTTACTTACGTTTTGTACGTGGATCATGTTGACCTCTTAATTCTGTAATACCGAGGACACCAGCAGCTGGGTGTACGGATGGTGCGGATCGTCAAGCACCCGGTCGGTCAGCCCACTTTCCACCACCTGGCCCTGCTTCATCACCAGCAGACGGTCCGCCAGCAGGCGCGCAACGCCTAAATCGTGGGTGACAATCACCACCGCAAGGTTCAGATCCACCACCAGACCGCGCAGCAGGTCGAGCAGGCGCGCCTGTACGGAGACGTCCAGCCCGCCGGTGGGTTCATCCATAAACACCAGCTTCGGATGGGTGACCAGGTTGCGGGCAATCTGCAGACGCTGCTGCATCCCACCGGAGAAGGTCGTCGGCAGGTCGTCGATGCGCGAGGCGGGGATTTCCACCTCCTCCAGCCAGTGCTGCGCCGTGGCGCGGATGTTGCCGTAGTGGCGCGCGCCGGTGGCCATCAGGCGCTCGCCGATGTTGCCCCCGGCAGAGACCTGACGGCGCAGGCCGTCCATCGGATGCTGGTGCACCACGCCCCACTCGGTGCGCAGCAGGCGGCGGCGCTCGGCCTCGCTTATGCCGTAGAGGGAGCGTCCCTGATACAGGATCTCGCCGTGTTGCGGCGCCAGGCGCGCGGAGATGGACTTCAGCAGGGTCGTTTTGCCGGAGCCGGACTCGCCGACGATCCCCAGCACTTCGCCCGGCCACAGCTCAAACGACACGTCGCTGAAGCCTTTGCCCGGCGCATATAGATGGGTGAGGTTATTAACCGAAAGCAGCGGTTTCATTGGCCGTTCGCCTCGCTCTGTTGGCGGCAGTAATCGGTGTCGGAGCAGACAAACATTCGTTTGCCCGTGTCGTCCAGCACCACTTCGTCGAGATAGCTGTGTCTGGAGCCGCAGATGGCGCACGGCTCGTCCCACTCCTGCACCGTAAACGGGTGATCGTCGAAATCGAGACTTTCCACGCGGGTGTAAGGCGGGACGGCGTAGATGCGTTTTTCACGTCCGGCACCAAAGAGCTGCAGGGCGGGCATCATGTCCATCTTCGGGTTGTCGAATTTCGGGATCGGTGACGGGTCCATCACGTAGCGCCCGTTGACCTTCACCGGATAGGCGTAGGTGGTGGCGATATGGCCGAAGCGGGCGATATCCTCATACAGTTTGACCTGCATTACCCCGTACTCTTCCAGCGCGTGCATGGTGCGGGTCTCGGTTTCGCGCGGCTCGATAAAGCGCAGCGGTTCCGGGATCGGCACCTGGAAAATCAGAATCTGATCTTCCGTCAGCGGAGTTTCCGGGATGCGGTGACGGGTCTGGATCAGCGTCGCGTCTTCGGTTTTTTCGGTGGTGTTGACGCCCGTTACGCGCTTAAAGAAGTTGCGGATCGACACCGCGTTGGTGGTGTCGTCCGCGCCCTGGTCGATGACCTTGAGCACGTCCGCTTCACCGATCACGCTGGCGGTCAGCTGGATGCCGCCCGTGCCCCAGCCGTAGGGCATCGGCATTTCGCGGCCGCCGAACGGCACCTGATAGCCCGGAATAGCCACCGCTTTTAAGATGGCGCGGCGGATCATGCGTTTGGTTTGCTCGTCCAGATAGGCAAAGTTGTAGCCGCTTAAGTTAGCCATTGGCGCGCTCCCGTTGCAGACGTTTCAGCAGTTCCAGTTCGGCCTGGAAATCGACGTAGTGCGGCAGCTTGAGGTGCGAGACAAAGCCAGCGGCCTCGACGTTATCCGCGTGGGCCAGCACGAACTCTTCGTCCTGCGCCGGGCCGGCGATGTGCTCGCCGTACTCCGGTGCCTGCAGGGCGCGGTCAACCAGCGCCATCGCCATCGCCTTGCGCTCGCCGAGGCCAAACACCAGCCCGTAGCCGCGGGTAAAGTGCGGATCTTCATTCTCTGGCGCGACGAAACCGTTCACCATTTCACACTCGGTCATTAGCAGTTCGCCAACGTTCACTGCAAAACCCAGCTCTTCCGGTACGATTTCAACGTCGATATAGCCGCTGCGGATCTCCGCCGCAAACGGGTGGTTGCGCCCGTAGCCGCGCTGGGTGGAGTAGGCCAGCGCCAGCAGATAGCCTTCGTCGCCTCGCATCAGCTGCTGCAGGCGGGACGAGCGCGAGCACGGGTAAACCGGTGGCGTGCGGGTAATGTCATCCGGCGCGGCTCCCGTGTCCTCTTCCGCCTTCGCCAGCCCCTGATTTGCCAGCAGGCTAAAGACGTGCGGAGACGGTTCCTGTTCGGCGTCTGAAGTGCTAAGCGTTGGGGCTTCGCCGTTCGCCAGCAGGGTGAAGTCCAGCAGGCGATGGGTGTAATCGTAGGTAGGGCCAAGCAGCTGGCCGCCGGGGATATCTTTATAAACGGCAGAAATGCGGCGCTCCAGGCGCATCTCCGCCGTGTCTACCGGCTCGCTCACCGCCAGTTTGGCAAGGGTAGTGCGGTAGGCGCGCAGCAGGAAGATGGCTTCCACGTTATCGCCGCTGGCCTGCTTAAGGGCCAGCGCCGCCAGCTCGCGGTCGGCGATGCCGCCCTCGGTCATCACCCGGTCAACCGCGAGGTTTAGCTGCTGTTCAATCTGGGCGACGCTCAGCTCGGGAAGCCGTTCATCGCCCCGTCGTCTGTGTTCCTGCAAGGCATGGGCGGCGGCGATGGCCTTTTCGCCCCCTTTGACGGCTACGTACATCAGCACACCTCCACGTGGGTGGTTCGCGGGATCGCCAGCAGGCGTTCGCCGCAGGTCAGGATCAGGTCAATGCCCAGCGGGAACGGGTGCGGGCGCTCGGTCAGCTCGTGAATGATGCACTCCGGCAGCTGCGGCGCGACCATGCGCTCGTCGGCGATGCCTGCGCCCGTCAGGCGCAGCATGCGGCCGCCGCTCAGGCTGGAGACCTGCAGGATCAGCGTGGCGCTGGTCTCCGGGGCGACGGCGCTGCCTTCGCTCAGGGCGTTGAGCTGTTCATGGCTGATTTGCTCATCGGCCACGGCAAAAACCGCCTGCTGGGGCTGATCGACCAGCGGGGCGCTGGTGTGAAAACGCAGGTTCTGGCTGGCGATATCGTTCGACAGGGCACCTGACAGCCATACCGGGGTATCGTTGTCCGCCAGCGTCAGCAGCACGCTGGTGGAGGCGAGGTTCAGCGGCAGCCAGCCCTGGGAGAGCTGGTGCAGGGAGACAATCACGCCCGGCTCGCTCATGGCCTTCAGCAGGCGACGAAAACTTTGTTGGGCATCCTGGACGGCCAGGGTAAAAGCAGGTTGAAGCGTCATGCGTTATCTCCGCGAACGAGCGTAAAGAAGTCGACCCGGCTGGTGTTCACTTCGGCCTGACGGGCGGCAACCCGTGCGGCGCGGTCGGCTTCCAGCGGGGCAATAAGGGTTTCCATTAACGTCTGGAAATGCGGGGGTTCCTGCAAAAGGGCGTCGATTACCGCGCAGCGCTCGGCGTGCGCCTTATCGCGACCCAGCACATAGCTGTAGCCCAGCGTGCCGCTGTTCAGGCGGATCGTCGCGCGGGTGAGGGTGGCGTCACCTGCAAAAAAGCGCTGGCCGGTGCCGCCCATCCGCGCCTGGATTTGTACCAGGCCGATTTCCGGCGCGCGGATCGTGTCGTAGTCAGGCGCCAGGCCCAGCGCGTTCATGCGCTCGCGCAGGGCGGCAGGCTGGCAATGGGCCAGCACGCGCATCCAGCGCTGTCGGGTGGAGGTATCGACGTGCATTCAGTGCTCCATGGTGAATTCAATCATGTCGGCGCGGGTCAGGCTGACGGAGTATTCCGTCGCGTTGATCTCGCCGTCACGGTGGTTGAGGGTGCGTACGCAGAGCAGCGGGGCCATGTTGGGAATTTCGAGCACCTTGCTCTCTTTTGCCTGCGCGCGGCGGGCGCTTATGCGCGTCTGGGTGCGCTTGAGGGCGATGCCCGTGGCATCCTGAAGAAAGTCGTGCAGGGAACCGCTGGTAAAGTTTTGCAGTACGGGCCAGAGGGCCAGGTCCGCGAAGTAGTGGTCAATCTGGCACACCGCCACGCCGTTGACCCGGCGCAGCGTGCGCAGGTGAATGACGTTATCACCTTCCTGAATCCCCAGCGCGTCCGCCACGTGGCTGGAGGCCGGGCGCAATACCGAGAGCAGCTTTTCGCTGGTCGGGTGGCTGCCCTGATCCAGCAGGTTCTGGCTAAAGCGCGCCTGGGCGTTAAGCGGGTAGTCGAACGGGCGCATCAGCACCAGCACGCCCACGCCCTGGCGGCGCTGCACCCAGCCGCGCTCGACCAGTTGGTCAATGGCGCGGCGCAGGGTATGGCGATTGACCTCGTAGCGGTCGGCAAGCTGCTGCTCGGCGGGCAGGTAGTCCCCGCAGCGGTAGTGCGTGCGCAGCTCCACTTCGAGCTTTGCCGCAATCTCCTGCCAGCGGGTGGGGTAACTGGTCGGATGTCTGGATAAGTGCATACAAATCAAAGCCTCGCTTCTCAGATGAAGTGCTTACGCAAACGTTGAGAGAGGAAATCCAGCAGGCTGACGGTGACGATGATGAGCACCATCAGGGCGCAGGTTTGCTGGAACTGGAAACCGCGAATCGCTTCCCACAGGGTGACGCCAACCCCGCCTGCGCCCACCATACCCACGACGGTGGCGGAGCGGACGTTGGACTCAAAGCGGTACAGAGAGTAAGAGATCAGCAGCGGCATCACCTGCGGCAGGACGCCGTAAAGGATCTCTTCGATTTTGTTGGCGCCGGTTGCGCGGATGCCTTCCACCGGGCCGGGCTCGATGGCTTCGACCGCTTCGGACAGTAGTTTGGAAAGTACGCCGGTGGTGTGGATGAACAGCGCCATGACGCCCGCGAACGGACCCAGGCCAACGGCCACCACGAACAGCATCGCAAAGACCATTTCATTGATGGCGCGGCAGGCGTCCATCAGGCGGCGCATCGGCTGGTAGACCCACCACGGCACGATGTTTTCAGCGCTCATCAGGCCAAACGGAATGGAGAGAATGACGGCAAGGGCAGTACCCCAGACGGCGATTTGCAGAGTGACCGCCATTTCGCTGAGGTAGTCCTGCCACTGGCTGAAGTCCGGCGGGAAGAAGTCGGCGGCGAAGGTGGCCATGTTGCCGGAATCTTTGAAGAGCAGCAGCGGATCCATTTCTGCGCCCTTCCAGGAGATAACCAGCACCGCCAGCAGAATGGCCCAGCTGATGAGCGAGAACCAGCTGCGCTTTGGCGGCGGGAGGGTGATGGTTTGCATGTTGACTCCTTAATCTGTTCTCCCTCTCCCTGTGGGAGAGGGCCGGGGTGAGGGCATCAGCGTGCGCATTTCCCCCTCACCCTACCCCTCTCCCTCAAGGGAGAGGGGACTTGCGTTACTGCACCGCTTTATTCACGCTGGTCATCGCGCCGAGCGCGGCGGTCAGGCGGTCGAGGTCTTCCAGCTGAGCCTGGATTTCAGACACTTTGCTGGTCTTCTCCTCGTCCTTGAGCCCTTTGTTGTCCTTCACGGCCTGCATCTGCTTAAACAGAGCCAGCTGGCGAATCGGGACCAGCTGCAGATCGCTCGACGCGCGGAACGGCGCCCAGCCCAGACGTTCCAGAACCGCTTTCTCTTCCGGCGTTTTGCCGTAGTTCATAAAGAAGTCGTAGACCTTGTCCTTGGTGCTTTCGGAGAGATTTTTGCGCCAGACGATCGGGTCGCCAGGGATCAGCGGCGATTTCCAGATGACCTTCAGCTCTTTCAGCTTGTCCGGCGCGGAGGTCTTCAGCTTGTCGAGGTTTTCTGTGTTGTTGGTGGCAACGTCCACCTGCTTGTTCGCCACGGCCAGCGCGTTGGTTTCGTGCCCGGCGTTCACCGTGCGTTTGAAGTCGCTGGTGGAGATGTTGTTTTTCGCGAAGACGTAGTAGCCAGGAACGAGGAAGCCGGAGGTGGAGTTCGGATCGCCGTTACCAAAAGTCAGCTCTTTGCGTTTGGCGATCATGTCGTTGAGGGTGTTGATCGGGCTGTCTTTGTTAACGATCAGCACGCTCCAGTAGCCAGGGGAGCCATCTGCCGCAACGGTCTGGGCAAAGACCTGGCCGTTGGCGCGGTCCACCGCTTCCATCGCCGAGAGGTTACCGTACCAGGCAATGTCCACTTTGTTGAAGCGCATTCCCTGGATGATGCCCGCGTAGTCCGGGGCGAAGAAGGCGTTTACTTTGATCCCCAGCCTGGTTTCCATATCTTTCAGGAACGGTTCCCACTGAGGCTTCAGGTTCTGCTGTGATTCCGTCGAAATAATGCCGAAATTCAGCGCTTTTTCCTGCTCTTCCGCATACGCCGGGCTTAACAGGGTGCTGATGCTGAACATGCTGGTAAAGGCCAGCGCGGCAACGGCTTTATAGTTCATTTCCATTCCTCGTTATGGGGACGTTATGCAGCCTGCGCGCGCTCTTCGACGCGGTTTACGCTGCGGTAGAGATGATCAAAACGTTCGTTATCAAACTGATGGCTCGCGCCATCAAAGAAGACATGCCCCTGCCGCAGGGCGACAATGCGCTCGCAGTAGCGCAGGGCGTAATCCACCTGATGCAGCGTGACCACCACGGTAATGCCGTCGTTCTGGTTGATGTCGCGCAGGGTTTCCATCACGATGCGCGCCGATTCCGGGTCCAGCGAGGCGATAGGCTCGTCGGCCAGAATGATTCGCGCTTTCTGCATCAGCGCGCGGGCGATGGCGACGCGCTGCTGTTGTCCACCGGAGAGGGTGGAGACGCGCTGGTGGGCGAAGTGCGCCATGCCGACGCGGGTCAGCGCCTGTAAGGCTTCCTGCTTCTGGGATGGGGAGAACCAGCGCAGGCAGGTGCGCCAGAACGGGGTGCTGCCGAGGGCGCCAATCAGCACGTTCTCCAGCACCGTAAGACGGTTCACCAGGTTGAACTGCTGGAAGATGTAGCCCGTCCGGGCGCGGCTTTTTCGAATATCGCTCGCCAGACGCCCTGCGCGCTGCACGGTGTTGCCCAGCAGCTCGACGTGGCTTTCCGGCGTTTTATCGCAGGTAATGAGGCCGCTTAAGTGGCGTAAAAGGGTGGATTTTCCCGAACCAGACGGCCCGAGAAGCGCCACCATGTCGCCCTGCTGGACGGTCAGATCAACGGCATGCAGCGCCTTGTTGTGATTGAAGGTTTTGCTCAGTTTCTCGACGCGGATAACAGTTTGCATGTGCTGGGCCTCACGATAAATGTGGCCTCATGCTGGCGCATCAATATGACATTTGGGTTAAGTGCAGGTTGCGGGAGTTTGAAGAGTTGAGGCGAGTTTGATGACAGGCGGAGGCAGACCGCCCACCGCCCGAAAATTAGTGCTGTTGCTTAACGACGTTAATCATCCACGGCACGCCGTATTTGTCGGTGACCTTACCGAAGCCGTGCGCCCAGAAGGTTTCCTGCCAGGCCATTTCGATATTGCCGCCATCGGCGAGGTTGTCGAACCAGCGCTTGCCTTCCGACACATCCTGCGTGTCGAGCACCAGCGTGAAGCCCGCGTACTGTGCGCTGCTGCCCGGCGGCAGCCCGTCGCTCATCATGATATCGCTGCCCGCAATGCGGACATTGGAGTGGGCGATAGCCGAATCCGGAAACTGCATGCCGGACGGACAGCCTTCTTCGCTGTTATCGCTTTTTGGCATTTCGCCGAAGGTTATTTTATAGAGGAGTTCTGCGCCGACGGCCTGCTGATAGAAGGCGGTAGCCTCTGCACAGTTGCCGGCGAAAGAGATGTAGGGACTTAACGGCATAATCTTTACCTCACGTAAGAAAAGCCCGTTAAGTGTAGTTCCCGAAAGCCCGGTAAGCGAAGCGCCACCGGGCGGGTAAATCAGTTCTTTTTCACGAACTCAGATTTCAGTTTCATTGGACCGAAGCCGTCAATTTTGCAGTCGATATTATGATCGCCTTCAACCAGACGGATATTCTTCACTTTAGTACCAATCTTCAGCATTGAAGAGCTGCCTTTCACCTTCAGATCTTTCACCACGGTGACGCTGTCGCCATCCGCCAGCAGATTGCCGTTCGCATCTTTGACGACCAGCGCATCAGCATCCTGCGCTGGCTCGGCATCATTCCATTCGTGTGCGCATTCCGGGCAGATGAACATGCCATTATCTTCATAGGTGTATTCAGAATTGCATTTTGGACAGTGTGGGAGTTGCATATCGGTATCCTCAAAAGTGTTAACGCGCTGGAAAGTGCCAGCTTAATGACGGCAGAGTGCCGAAAAAGGCGGCAAGTATAGCGCAAATCCACACGTTTGTCGGTGATATTGTGAATTTAAAAAACGCAGAAAATGTATTGTGAGTGACACTTACTGTCAGTCAGCTAAGCGATGCTAACGTCATTAACACGGTGGAAAGAGAAGTCGCTAAATATATCGAATATTTTATTACGGCAAATTGCTACGCACCTTCATTTCAGATAAGGTGAAGCAACACATTGTTATTTATCTTCGAACTTTGCTGCCATACATTTCTTATGGCGGCGGCCTATCCCTCTCTTTTTAGGTGGGTAAATAATGATGATATATCCTGGAGCTTCTTAAAATGGGTCAGGCTTTTTATCTTTTGGCTTCCGGGCCTTGAGGAGAGCTTTACACGCCATGCAGGGATAGCCATTTATTTCTGATTATCTTCAATCAGTTATATTCCGGTGAACATGTTTTCCACACGTGATCATATAAGCCTGAACATTATAATTAAAACAAGTGGCTTAATAAAAGTAATAAATTTGCGTTAAGGAAAGGCTTTTATCATGCACACACAGACCATTTTTGAATTAAGCCAGGAAGCTGAACGTTTGTTACAGCTCGCCCTGCAAAATCTCGATACCCTGAGGTCAATGCCGACAGCGATGCTGGAGAACACGACGGCGGCTATTACGGGAGAAAAGAACAACGTTCTGCCTTTGCATTTTAGTGCGCGGGGCGTCGAAGCACAGCAGGCAACGCTGAATAATGAATTACGCAAAATAACACGTCTGGAAATGGTTCTGGCTATCGTTGGCACGATGAAAGCGGGGAAATCGACCACCATTAATGCCATTGTAGGTACCGAAGTGTTGCCGAACCGCAACCGCCCAATGACGGCGCTTCCTACGCTGATCCGTCATACGCCAGGCCAGAAGGAGCCGGTGCTCCACTTCTCACATGCCTCTCCTATTGATGATTTGATCCACCTGCTGCAGAAAAAGCTCTGCGATTACGATCGCGGCAAGCTGGCTTTGCATCTGGAAATTGATAAGGACATGAATACGCTGCTTGAACGCATTGAGAGAGGCGAGGCCTTTGAAAAGCATCATCTGGGCGCGCAGCCAATATTTCATTGCCTGAAAAGTCTCAATGACCTGGTGAGACTCTCCCAGGCGCTGGGCGTGGCGTTTCCGTTTTCCGAATACGCGGCCATCGAACATATTCCGGTGATTGAAGTGGAGTTCGTGCATCTTGCGGGTCTGGATGCCCACCTCGGGCAGTTGACGCTGCTCGATACCCCCGGCCCCAATGAGGCTGGACAACCGCATCTGCAAAAAATGCTTAGCGAACAGCTCGCCCGCGCGTCGGCGGTGCTGGCGGTGATGGATTATACCCAGCTTAAATCTATTTCTGATGAAGAGGTCCGTCAGGCTATTTCGGTGGCGGGGAAATCAGTGCCTCTTTATGCGCTGGTGAATAAATTCGACCAGAAGGATCGCAATAGCGACGATGAAGAGCAGGTCAGGGCGATGATCTCTGGCACCTTAATGAAAGGCAATATTTCGCCTGGCCAGATCTACCCTGTTTCATCTATGTGGGCGTATCTGGCAAACCGTGCGCGCTACGAAATGAATAGCCACGGACGCCTGCCGGATCATCAGGAGCAGCCCTGGGTGCAGGATTTTGCCGAAGCTGCCCTCGGACGCCGCTGGCGTACGGCGGACCTGGACGATATTGACCATATCCGTCACGCAGCCGATTTGCTGTGGGAAGATTCGCTGTTTGAACAACCGATACGCAAACTGATTTACGCCGCCTATGCCAATGCCTCGTTATTCGCGCTGCGTTCGGCGTCGCATAAGTTGCTCAACTACGCGCAGAATGCCCGGGAGTATCTCGACTTCCGCTATCAGGGGCTGACGGTGGCCTTTGAGGCGCTGGAAATGAACATCGCGCGTCTTGAAGAAGATATGGCGCTGCTGCAAACGCGTCAGCGCGCGGTGAGCGATGAGGTGAAACATGAAGTTGAGCAGGCGCTGAACGCTACCGCGGACTTTATGGGGGCCCAGAAAACGGCGCTTCATCAGTCGATTGATCAGGTTTTCAGCACTCACAATATTCTTGATTTGGCAGGCATTGACCGGCTCAATCACCGCAGTGACGAACCGCAAGAGCTGAAACAGCTGGTTCTGGATGATGAAGGGCAGGCGCAGATCGCGCTGAGTAAAATTCGCTCCTCCTGTGAACTGATCATGCTGGATGCGCAGACGAAAATCTGCAGGGAGCTGGCGTTACGCTTCGATCAGCTGGAATCTACGCTGGCGCGTTCGCTGAATGAAGCTATGCGCCCCATTGAAACGCGTATTAAAGAGCATCTGAGCCATGCCGGCTTCCGGGCGCGGATCAGCTTCCCGGCTTTTCAGGCTAACCAGCTTAATTTCAATACGCGGTCCCTGTTTAACGATGCTATTGCGGAGGATAACCGCCCGGCAGGTCAGCCTTCCGCCGGGAGCAGTATGCGTGAAACCGTTTCGCGGTGGCTGAATAATCCTGGCTGGGGCTGGGATGATTATGTGGTCACGCGCACGCGCTATGTTATCGACATTGCGCAGCTGCATGACAAATTTAAGCAACATATTGATCAGTTTTGTGAACAAATACGTAAAGCTTTGTCCGCTCAGGTCGATGTCTCTGTTACGGCCGGAATGGCGACGTTCTTTGCAGAATTTTCGTTATGCCTGACCGGCTTACAGGAAAGCTTGCGTGATAGCCTCGCAGTGCGTCAACAAAATGAGCATTCGACCCGAGCGCTCAGCCAGCTGTTGAAGCAAAGCATTACGACTGCGGCGTGGATTCAGGAAGATACCCGACTGTTACGCGATGATATTCAAACACTATTCGCGGCAGAGCAACCATGACAACACAGCTACTGGACGGTCCCGGGCGGACGCTGGAGTGTATTCATCCCAAGTTTATGGTCGATCTTGTGCAGGGCGTGGACGCGGCGCGATATCCCCATCTGGGGCCGCAGCAGTTGCAGTTTCGTGAGCGTTTGACTCAGGAAATCATGACGCACACCCGGCTACGGCCCTGGGCGATGGCGGGAATGCTTAATGAGAACGCGGCCCTGCGCCTGGGGCTGGCGGAAAAACTTGCCGGCATGCTGGATCCGGGCCATCTCGCGCTGACGCTGATGGCCGATAAACTGATTGCGCTGCGCCAGCAGGCCCACTTGCGCGCTCAGCCATCCCCCGGCCTGCTTGAGCAGTACGTGCAGCTCTCCTCTCATTTTACCCAACGTGCTGCCTATAAAGAAAAGGCGCTGACCCAGCGTGGACTGACGGTACAGGCGGGCGAGCACAGTGAACAAATTTTCACCCGCTGGCGAGCCGGCCACTATGATGGCTGGTCTTTGGCCGGGCGCTGCTTCATCGTCCTCGAAGAGCTGCGCTGGGGAGCATTTGGCGATGCATGCCGTCTGGCGAACGACGATGTGTCGGCAATGCTCAAGGATAATTTACGCAGCATGGCTGCCAACTACCTGGCTCAGGGCATCAATGCGTCTCCCACGACGCGCCATTTTTATCATCAGTGGCTGACTACGCCCGCTTCGGCGGGTTTAATCGATCATAAAGACATGCTGGGCTGGCTCGGCGACTGGTGTCAGGCGGATGCACACCCGGTGAGCTGGTCAGTAACGCAAAGCTGGCAGACCGTCGCGCTGGGTATGCCGAGGCTGTGTTCGGCAAAACGGCTGGTGGATGCGATGGTGGAGGAGATTTTTGGTTGAACCCCCCTCACCCTGACCCTCTCCCCATAGGGGAGAGGGGATAGACGGGTGCGGTGTGTTAATGATTCATCTCAATCGGTTTCGGTTCAGGCTGGATCTCTTGCACATTTCCGTAGCGCTTCGCGTAAAGCGCCGTGATGATGGGCACCAGGATCGCGGTGACAATCACGCTGGCGGCAACCAGTGCCGTTGCGGAAGCGGCTACCGGTTCAAAGGCCGGGTTTATCTGGGCAATAATTACCGGGTTTGCGACGGCAGCGCCTGCGGCTGAAGAGGCGGCGACGCCCGCCGTGCCGTTTCCTCCCCCGATCACGCGGTCGGCAATAATCAGCGGAATACCGGTGATGATGATAACCGCGACACCCAGCACAATCCCCAGCAGTCCCGTATCAAGGATCACGTTCAGGTTGATGGTGTTGCCCAGCGCAAAGCCAAAGAACGGGATCAGCACTGGCGTAGCTTTGCTGAAGAAATCACGCAGATCGTGATCCAGATTACCCAGGGCAAAACCGATCAGAAACGGCAGGATCGCGCCGACAAAGTGGTGCGGCTCAAAAGAAGCCAGGCCAGCAGACCCCAGGATCAGCATCGTCATGAGCGGGCCGGATTCCAGAGACATCAAAACAAATGCGCCGGACTCCTCTTTCGTTCCGTACTGGTTCATCAGGCTGGCATACAGCCCGCCGTTGGTCATATCCATCGCCGAGACAATCGCCAGGACGGATAGCCCGGCGAAGAAACCGGTCTGAATTCCATTTTCCGGAATGAACATCGCGCATATCATTGCGACAACCCAGGCGACCGCTATTTTGGTTATCACCAGCGTTCCGGATTTGCGTAATACGGTACCCGTAGCGCGTAAATTAATGGATGCGCCGATACAAAAGAACCAGACGGCCAGGATGGGAACGGTACCCGTAATCATCCCTTTTGTGAAACCACCAAAATAAGCCCCGGTATCAGGTGCTAATGTATTCAGAATGGCGCCGAGTACCAGCGGCACCAGCATCATACCACCCGGTATACGTTCTATCGTGGCTTTAATCTTCATATACAACCCTCATAATTTTTACCACTCGTGGCGAGCGGCAGGTGTAAATAAAAAATCAATAAATTCAACTTGATGAAGGGTTTTTTGATGGTTTGTATTTGATAACCCCGCAACCAAAATGCAGTAAGTGCTCTTCTTTTCTCTTGCCAGAAAGCACCTGGTGCTATGTTTCGGGAATTATCATGCGATCACTGGAATAATGATTCAATGAAAATAAAACGATGTTTTAGTTATCTGTATCACATATTGAATGTAAACTTTACGACGCGTTCTGTCAGGTGAGGTTTTATGTAAATCTCTTGTAAAAATTTGCCTTTATATTCCGGGATAAAAAGAAAACGGATCATGCTGAAAATCATTATCAAGGGAAGGGTTGAGAAAGGTCTTATTTGCGGAAGTTGACAAATGCTGTCTTCACTTTACGCAGCATAAATATATGTGTGAAGTTGATCACAAATATAAACGCTGGTAGGGTAAAAAGGTCATTAACTGCCCAGACAGGCGTCAACAGGTTCGGTTGTATCGACGGAAAACGTCAATGTAAGTAAACCTGCTACGCTTGAATAAGGCGATTCGCATGGAGCGGATCCCATGGTTCGCAGCACGCTAACTGGACTGTGAAACAGACAGGGCCGAGTCAACGAGGATAGCTATGCTAAGAAGGAAAAAGGTTAAACCCATCACACTGCGCGACGTCACCATTATTGATGACGCAAAACTGCGTAAAGCCATTACTGCAGCCTCGCTTGGTAATGCGATGGAATGGTTCGATTTTGGTGTCTATGGCTTTGTCGCCTACGCGTTAGGTAAAGTGTTCTTCCCCGGGGCTGACCCCAGCCTGCAGATGATTGCCGCACTGGGTACGTTCTCCGTTCCCTTCCTCATTCGCCCGCTGGGCGGTCTGTTCTTCGGTATGCTCGGTGACAAATACGGTCGCCAGAAAATACTTGCTATCACCATTGTCATTATGTCGATCAGTACGTTCTGTATCGGCCTGATTCCGTCCTATGCCACGATCGGCATCTGGGCACCTATTCTGCTGTTGCTCTGTAAGATGGCGCAGGGCTTCTCCGTCGGGGGCGAGTATACCGGTGCGTCGATCTTCGTCGCGGAGTATTCCCCTGACCGTAAGCGCGGCTTCATGGGCAGCTGGCTGGACTTTGGTTCGATTGCCGGATTTGTGATGGGCGCGGGCGTCGTGGTTCTGATTTCAACCGTGGTCGGTGAGGAGAACTTCCTCGACTGGGGCTGGCGTATCCCGTTCTTTATCGCGCTTCCGCTGGGTATTATCGGTCTTTACCTGCGTCACGCGCTGGAAGAGACGCCTGCCTTCCAGCAGCACGTTGAGAAACTGGAGCAAGGTGACCGCGAAGGCCTGCAGGATGGTCCGAAAGTCTCCTTTAAAGAGATTGCGACGAAGCACTGGCGCAGCCTGCTGACCTGTATTGGTCTGGTGATTTCCACCAACGTCACTTATTACATGCTGCTGACCTACATGCCGAGCTATCTGTCGCATAACCTGCACTACTCGGAAGATCACGGCGTGCTGATCATTATCGCCATCATGGTGGGTATGCTGTTCGTGCAGCCAATTATGGGTCTGCTGAGCGACCGCTTTGGCCGTCGACCGTTTATCATCCTGGGGAGTGTGGCGTTGTTTGCGCTGGCGATCCCGGCCTTTATTCTGATCAACAGTAACGTGCTGGGTTTGATTTTCGCGGGTCTGTTGATGCTGGCGGTGATCCTGAACTGCTTTATCGGGGTGATGGCATCTACGTTACCTGCGATGTTCCCGACGCACATTCGTTATAGCGCGCTGGCGGCAGCGTTCAACATCTCTGTTCTGATTGCTGGCCTGACGCCTACGCTTGCTGCCTCTCTGGTGGAAAGCACGCAGAATCTGATGATGCCAGCCTATTACCTGATGGTTATCGCGGTAGTCGGTCTGGCGACCGGCCTGACCATGAAGGAGACGGCAAACCGTCCTCTGAAAGGGGCGACGCCTGCGGCATCCGATATTCAGGAAGCGAAAGAGATCCTGCGCGAGCATTACGACAACGTTGAGCAGAAGATTGAGGATATCGACGCAGAGATTGAAGAGCTGCAGAAGAAACGCTCCCGTCTTGTTGATCAACATCCTCGGATTAACGAGTAATAAAGAAACCCGCCAACGGCGGGTTTTCTTTTATTAGCATCCGGCGGCGATGTAGTCGCCGTTGGCGCTGATGGGGATGACCGTCAGGAAAAGAATGGTCGCGAACAGGATCAGGACGACCCCTCCGGCAATTTTAACTGCCGGCACCAGCCATCTTAACGAGCTATTTCCTCCGAACCATGCCACCGTGCGTTCACGGGCATAACGAACCGCCAGTGATAGCCCCATAATAGAGAGTGCCGTTCCTAAAGACATGGTCATAACGGCCGCCATCCCCCAGGTGACAATGCCCAGCGCGTTCGAAAACATCAGAATCATGATCGCACCGCTGCACGGGCGTGCGCCAATAGCCAGAATGACGCCCAGACGCGTTTTCCAGTCACCTTGTGTCAGATCTACGCCCACGCCATGATGGCCACAGCCACAGCGTTCATTATGCTGATGGAGCGGATTAATGGTGGAGACCGTCATTCTGCGCGGACGCAGGCTCTTCAGCGCCTGGTAAATGATGAAAGCACCAAACGCGCCAATCAGCACGGCGCTTATCTTCTCAACGTACCAGCGGCTGGTACTGATATCGCCTGACGCGAGGTTAAACCCCACCGCCAGAATAAAGACGAACAGAATCGCGCTAACGCCCTGCATCAGGCTGCCAATGAAGGGGACCACGCGGGCGGCCAGCTCGCTCTCCTTATTGGTGGTCAGATAGGTCGTCATTATGAATTTTCCATGCCCCGGCCCGATGGCGTGAAG
Organism: Enterobacter sp. 296B2; assembly: GCF_034106185.1. NCBI lineage: Bacteria > Pseudomonadati > Pseudomonadota > Gammaproteobacteria > Enterobacterales > Enterobacteriaceae > Enterobacter > Enterobacter sp. 296B2. The sequence goes on from NZ_JAWNCA010000043.1 coordinate 26,645, forward strand.
GACGCCATAGAGGAAAGCGCCCGTTAAGAGCCATAATCCGCCGCTGTACTGGTGGTTGTTAAGCTGCAGCAGATACATCACCAGATAACGGTGCAGGGTAATTTGCGTGGCAAGACACCACTGGATAAAGGCGTTCCAGTGCGTATGCAGGGTAAATCCCGCGAAGAGGATTGCCAGCAATATTAACCCGGCTCTAGGAAGGTGCCAGTCGCGGCGCAGGCGTTGTGTATTCATGAAGGGGGCTCTGCGGAGAAGAATATTTGCCGCTAGTATAGATGATCTTCCCTTTCAGTTCGCAGGATCGCACCGGGATCCTGATGTAATTGTGGATAAGTCTGTGTGTAAAAAGGTATAAGGCGGGGTTTTGCTGTGGAATGCAGCAGTCAGTCATTTTTCTGTTATTTAACGGTTGCGGCCTGCGGAGAACTCCCTATAATGCGCCTCCATCGACACGGCGGATGTGAATCACTTCACAGACAACCCGGTCGGTTGAAGAGAAAAAATCCTGAAATAACGGGTTGACTCTGAAAGAGGAAAGCGTAATATACGCCACCTCGCAACGGTGAGCTGAAAGCCGCGTTGCAACTGCTCTTTAACAATTTATCAGACAATCTGTGTGGGCACTCAAAGTGACATGGATTCTTAACGTCGCAAGACGAAAAATGAATACCAAGTCTCTGAGTGAACATGCGTAATTCATTACGAAGTTTAATTCACGAGCATCAAACTTAAATTGAAGAGTTTGATCATGGCTCAGATTGAACGCTGGCGGCAGGCCTAACACATGCAAGTCGAACGGTA
>NZ_JAWNCA010000044.1:0-26440 GCF_034106185.1 Enterobacter sp. 296B2
CAGACTGTCAATTACATTAAATTCAGTAAAAAAAGCAGAAGCAATAAATATATCCATATTATTCTGAATGTGATGTGTAAATGCATGTTTAACAAAATCCTGCCGTGAATTTCTGTTGGTATATAGATCACTCATGCTATTCCCTTACTATGTTTTGCTTCACAGAATTTTCTCTGTGAAGATAGTTATCTAATCTATTTGAACTTTTATTCCAATACAATCAAAGATATGGATATTTATGATGAAGTGTGAAGGTGTTTCGAAAGAGCATTACCAGTTAAAATTGATTTAGTAGTTGTAATCATAGCTGCTTCCACTTCACTACATCCGGTCTCCTTCATAATCCGCATCCTTTCCGCTTTCTCATGCTTCTCGGTCATTGCCAGCGCCAGATACAGCGCGGGCGGCACCACCCGGAACAGCGCTTCCACGCGCGGCGACAGCACGACACCTTCGGTATACTGCCCCGGCGATTTCACCGCTGAGCGCAGCAGTTGCCGCTGTTCCTCGGTCAGCGCCTTAAACCGGCATAGCTGATCGATCTCCTCCGGCGGCATCACCAGCAGTTCCCACCACTCGATCATATTCAGCAGTTTCTTCGCCTCGTCAGGAAAATCCGCCAGGTTCTGGGTCGCCAGCCATAGCCAGATGCCAAGCTTGCGCCACATCTTCGAGCCCTTCGTGAGGAACCGCGCCAGTAGCGGATTAACGGTAATGATATGCGCCTCGTCGGTAATATTAACGATTGGCCGCGCCAGATGCTGGTCGCGCTCGCCGAGGTTATTAATATGGTTAATCAGAGAGATATAGCTGATGGCAAGCTGTGCCTCGTAACCTTCGCGAGCGAAAGTAGCGAGGTCTACCAAGGTGATATCCGCCTCCGGCCACATCGTGCCTTCGCGGTTAAACAGTTCGCCTTCAAACCCGGCACAGAACAGGTTGATGGATTCCGCCATTTCATATGCCCGCTGGCGGCGGGCTTCCGGCAGGCTGATATCTCTGGAAAGGGCAAAAAGAGCATCACGGATATCCTGGGTCAGCGTCTGTCGTTTTTCCTGATAACAAGTCTGCGCGGCAGCGATAATCGCCTGGCGGATCATCGCCCGGTCTGGCCGGGTGAGGCGTACATCTTCTTTTGCTTCGCCGCCGGTGATCATCAGCCGGGCGGTGATCTCCATTTCACCGAGCACATCGCGCTGGTCATTGCCGTCGCTCTCTTCGTCCTCCGGCGGTTCGGCGTCGGTAATCGCCTGTTCCACCAGTCGCCAGGCATCGGCGAACAGGGGCAGGGTAACGCCGGAGCCGGGGCGCAGGCTGATTTTATTCACCGTCAGACCGTGGGCGGCAGCGTAGTCGGCCATCAGGCCAAACGAGTTTCCGGCCTCGATGATAAACAGGCGCGGGCGATGGAGCGCCATCAGTTGTGCGATTTTGGCGTTGAGGGTGGCGGATTTGCCTGCTCCGGTTGGCCCAAGAAGTAAAAGGTGGCCGTTCTGGGCACGATCCAGCTTATTCAGCGGATCGAAGCACAGCGGCGCACCACCGCGGTTGAAGTAGCAAATTCCCGGATGCCCGGTGCCGGTTTCCCGCCCGTACACCGGCAACAGCCCGGCGATATGCTGCACAAAGTTGAGCCGGGTATACAGTCCGCGCGGATCGCGCAGGGGATCGAAGCACATCGGCAGCCAGCGCAGCCAGTGGCTGAGTGGAGCCACTTCATGCTGCTCCTGCACCGGCACCAGCCCGGCGTTGAGCAACAGGCTGTGCAACTGGCGCTGGTGGCGAAACAGGGTGTCGGTGTCGGGAGCATGAAGGTAAAACGCCAGCGTACTGCGGTAGAGCTTATGGCCGTCCTTCAGGTAGCTCCGTACTTCGTGGCAGTCGCGGCGAGTGTATTCCGAATCGGTGTTGTCGCCAATCGCCCGTTCGGAAAGGTGAATGATGTGCTGCTCCAGTTTGTCTTGCGGATACACCACCACCGTCAGGTTCATGATGGTGCCTGCAGGCAGCAGGTCGAACAGGGCGTTGATGCCGTCGCTACGAGCGGTTTCTCCGGTCAGCAGGCCGGGTGGCGGCGCTTTGCGCAGGCGATCAACGACCACCACTTTATGCGGGCGGTTATCCAGCCACCAGACACCGTTCTCCGCATCTGAGCGCGTTTCGCTTGTCAGCAGCCGTTCGGCGAAATCGGTGATAACGGGCAGGGATTCAGCTTCCGGTAAATCCAATTGTCGCCAGAAGGATTTTTTATCTTCTACGGGCGGCGCGGGGTTAAACCAGCGCACCAGCCAGCGGTGAATGGCCTGCTCATTCTGACGGACTGCGCTTATGCCCGCCGCTTTTAGCCCGGCGGTAAGGCGTTCGCAGATATTATTCAGCGTCTCTTCCGGCGACGCTTCATCCGATGAAAGAGCGGGAAGCCAGCGGTAGACCACCATCCGCGTGCGCCGCCACGTTGCCTGCCAGCGAGTATGGGTGACGGTGTTATCGAGAAACAGCCCCTCTTCACGGGTGAGGGCGGCCATATGGTTTGCCATCTGCGCAAGCCATTCTCGGGTAAAGGCGGAGTCGCGGATCTCCGGCGCGGCGTAAGCTGCAAGTGATGCCAGCCACGCCTCGCTGTCGTCCTCGTCCTGACACAAAAACTGCACCACCCACGGCGCGCGCTCATGCTCGTCAAAGGCATCCTGCAATGCGTCGGTGACGGTATCGCGGACCTGTTCCAGAAACGCCGTCGAGCGGCCTTCGGTACCAACAGGATTTAGCTCAAATACGGCACCTACCGAGCGGCCATCCTCCAGCAGCAGCGTCTGCGACTCCGGTAAAAACTCCACCCACGGTAGCCAGTCGACAAACGACGGGCCTTTGCGGTAGCTGGTATTCAGCGCCTGTTGCGGGAGACCGTGGCGTTCCGTCATGGTGGCGTCAGGCGCTCTCCCGGCAGCGCATACTGCGGACGGGTGTAGAAGGGGAAGACAGTGCTGTAACCGGGGACTGGCGTATTGCCGTTAAGGTGCGGGAAGACATACAGCACCATATCCGGGTTGGGCAGTCGCGGAAACTGGCTGCGGATAGTGTCTGCTTCAGGTTGCGTCACCGGACCATCTGGCGGGCGGCGTAGCTGGGCGCGGGCATCCAGCAGAGCCGCGCTGCCGTCGCTTTGCTGCTGCCACAGCGAGAGCATGCTGGCATCGGGGTCGACCGGCATCAGTTCTTCCTGCGAGGTGCTGCACCCGGCCAGTAAAAACAGAAGTATCAAGATGGTGTATTTCATTCCAGTCCCCCCGGCGTGCTGGCCTGCTGATATTTCACTTTTCGGCCTTCCGGCTCGTAGTCGATGGTCAGCGGTTCAGTGAGATGCACCGCCACCTTGTGGCCCGGTGGCACATACACGGCGTCGAACATCTGGCCGTAGTGCTGTTTCATCCAGTCGGCGGTCTCTTTTAATCCGCCGCCGATGGCCTGGCCGAGCACGTACTGGCCGTTGTTGCCTGTCACCGCGCTGGTGATGCTGCCGTCCTCGACCACGGTGGTGCTTTCGCCATTGGCGAAGGCCTGCGCCGCCGCGCCGGAACCTGCCAGCAGGAACTGCGAGGTCAGGTACTCCTTCGCATTGCTTTTGCGCTCGCCGGGAATACAGGGCAGCCCCTGGTTATCCGAGAGCCAGCCGATCTCCTGCTGTTTGTTGCCGGATTTGCCGCCCTGCGGGACGGTGCGGATGGTGCCGTCGTGAAACACAAAGGTCATCGAGGTGATTTGCCCGCGCACGCAGGAGAGCGTCCAGTCGCCGGAGGCGATACCGGAGACCACTGCACCCGCCACGTCCGGCAGTTCGATGCCATTGGCGGTGAGGTTGTCCTCACCAATCAGCAGTTTAAACGGGTAGGGATCGCTGACGGTGCCGTTAAGCGGCACGCGACCAATCAGCGCCGTCATCGCCACCGATCCGGTCAGCGTGGCGTTCTGCGGCAGGGTGTAGACCTTCACGTCAGGTTTCGGCGGAGGTTTGTCGGCCGCTTTCAGAGGGACGCGCAGCAGCTTTTCATCCACAGGCGGGGGCGCATCCAGCGGCTCCAGCCAGCGGATATCGGGTTGAACGTCGGTAGGTAGTTCGCCGGGCGTCAGCCCCAGACCTGGCGGGATATCGTCCGGGCGTTTCGCCATCAGGCGGTCGAGCTTATCCAGCAGCCCCCGCTGGCTTTTCAGCAGTTCATCGCGCATCTGATCCTGCTGTCTGCGCATATCGCCGCGTAATTCCGATACCAGCGTCGCCTGTTGTGCTTTTAGCCGCTTTTCGCGGGCTTGCTGGCTTTCATTATCGCTCTGGATTGACTGAAGCTCCCGGCGGTACTGCTTCATCTGGCCGACCAGCGTGGCGACGGTATCGGCGGGCGTGTCGCCGTCGATACCCAGATCGCGCAGTTCCTGTGGTGTTAGTGCTGCCACGCTGCGGGACGGGGATTTCTCAGTGGTGTTTTTGCTGGCCGGGCGCAGCAGCAGCCATACCGTTACCAGCACAATCACGGGCAGCAGGATTTTCAGCAGGAGGCTCTGGCGCGGCATCATGGTTTCGTCTCCGGCAGCAGGGCGCGCGAAACCGGGCCTTCCGTCACCAGGTAAACCACGGTGGTATCTTCTGCCAGACCACGTGGGCCGAGCCAGTCATGCTGGAACGCGGCGGCGGTGAACTGCCCCTGAAGTTCGCGCGGATCGAGCGTGATGCGCTGTCCGCTCTGGTTTTGCAGGCGGATAGCGGTGACGGTGGTGGCGTTAACCTGCCATGATGCCAGCGGAATGGCAGTAACAGGCTGCTGTGGTAGTAAGGTGGTGATGCGCTTCGTCAGTCGAACGGGAGCTGGTGTGACGCCGGGCAGGGCTTCAACGGTGCGCAGCGGCGCATACAGGTTCTGCGCGGCATAGCGCACCAGCAGGATGGGCAGAGGCTCTGTTGATGCTACCACCGGGACGGACGTTTTTGCTGCGGCAGGTGTCTGCGGCTCATAGCTAATTTGCACGGGTTCAAGCGGTGAAGTGCTTTGGGTTGCCTGAATATCCAACAGGATTAGCTCGCCGCTGTCGGTGTTACGGAGTTGGATGCGGGTGGACGGAAACGCCGTGTTCGCCAGCAGAAATACCTTGCCGCCCGCGCTTTGCAGACGCACTTTGCCTTCCAGCGTGGCGGGATAGCCAATACGTACCGGTTTGCCCACATCGACAATCCGCTCCTGCCCGACATGCAGCGTGACGGGCAGGGGGATGTTTTCCCACTGCACCACTTCCGTGGCGAAGGCCGGGAAACTGAAGAACAAAGCCAGGAGGACTGGCTTCATGGTTTCTCCTCCGCTACCAGACGCTGCGGTGCGGCATCGGGACAGTCGATCGCCAGTCCCCACGGATTTTTCTCCGCATCAATGGCGTAACGCACCACCTGCAACGGGTAGCGCACCAGTGCTTTTTTCACCGGCTCGTTCTGATAATACTCCTCAACCGCTACATCAAGTGTCACCCGCCAGGCATCCCGGCTTAAGGTCTCGACGCGGGGGAAGGGGCGTTTATCGCCGTCATGCACCAGGCTGCTGTAGCCATGGCCGGGAAGCTCATACACGCCGCGTGTGCGTCCGCGTAGTTCACCGCCGTTGCGCCGTACCTGGAAATCGTGCTCCAGCCGGGTGTAACAGGCGGGTGTCAGGTAGGCGCGCAGCGAGCGGAGATTGCGGGAATAGTCCTCCTCGCCGTTATCCGGCCAGCGGTTCAGTTGCTGGAAAATATAAAAGGTGAAGGCGTAGACGCTGGCGGTAGGTACTTCCCACCACGGGCGGGTGCTGCCGCTGCGCAGGTCCGGCGGGAACCAGAGGGTGAGCTTTTGTGGGGCGCTGTACCAGCCGTAGCCAACGCCCGCCAGACACAGGCACAGCAGAATAATCACCGCCCGCAGCGTCAGGATATGGTTATCGCGCTCAGCCAGCGCGTGGCGAAAGCGGCTCATCGCGGACTCCTGCGTACCACCCACACGGTGCTGTGCTGGACCAGTTGCGTACCCCGAAGATGATGGCGTTCCAGCCAGGCAAGGATTGTCTGCGGCAGCCAGCTGTCGGGCTTACCACGTTTGGCGCGGGCCAGGATGCGTCCGCCGCCCTGAATCAGTAATGCCGCACCTGCCAGCGCTGAACCGGGGATCAACGGCCAGTAGTGGGTTATCAGGGCCAGCAGAATGCCGAACGCACAGCCACCGCCCAGGCCGAGAGCCAGCGCCAGAAACAGTTCGCTGGTGGTCAGGCCGCGCCAGACCACGGGCTCGCGGTTGAGGCGGTCGGGGAGAAAGGGGATGGTCGCCATATTACAGGACGTCCGAAGCCTGGTTGAGCAGCCATATAATGATCACCAGCAGTATGCTGCCGACACCTGCCATTGAGCCCAGATCTTTCCACTGCTTGCGTCCGCTCTGGATTTCTGAATAGGTGGCAATGCAGTTGTTCGCCACCACCAGAAAACCGACGGCGCAGATGGCCAGCGCCAGTAGCACCACGATGTCAAATCCGTAGTTTTGCAGTGTCTCCATAATGCCTTGACCCTGGCCGCGTGAGGGATCTTCCATCGTCGGTAGGTCGGCAAGTGCATCAAACGTAGTAAGTAACAGCAGCAACAGCCAGCGCATGATGCCTCCTCAGCTCAGTACCAGCCAGAAGCTGACCAGCACCAGTAACAGTGAACGGGCCGCCACCGCGCCAAAACTCTGCCAGCTCAGGCGCTGGCGGCAGACACCCTGCCAGGCGACCATTAGCGTCCAGGCGCACCACAGCAGCAGGACGCTGGTGAACAGGCCAAGCACCAGCAGGCTGACGGTCTCCGGTTTGCTCAGGCTGGCGGCCTGAAAGGCGGCGAGTTGCGAGTCAGTCATCGGGGTTCTCCCGCTGGTAGCTGGCGCTCAGGGGCTGGACGGCGCGCGGCTGCGCCCTTGCCGGGGCAAGGTAGCGGCGGATGCCCTGTTCAACGGTGGTGATATCCTGCTGCGCCTGTAAGTAGTCGAAGAAATAGCGTGACTGCGGATCGGTGCTGGCGCTGCTCCGGGCGCGCTCCAGCGAGGTTTCCACGCCGTCGAGTTGCTTCAGCGCGAGGGCGAGCTGGGTGGGTTCAGGCGAATCGGCTATTGAATAAAATGAGACAATCAAAAGTGTTAAAGTGAATCGATTTTTCATCTTAAAATACCTCATTCATTTTGTAATATGGTAAGCCCCTATCGGAAAACCGCCTTCGATTAACTATTCGTAGGTAAAAAAAATTGTCACAATCTAAACTTGACGGAGTTCCCTCTATAAATAAAATGGATTACCTTTTAAAGGTTTGTGAAAGATTGTTTATTTGATTGGAAATTACTTAGAGAAAAGGAGATGTAAGTGAGATTTAAACGTGTTCCTCGAAATTTTAAGTTGTCAGATATAGGTGAACCCATAATGTATCTTATTGACGATAACTGGGATGATTTTAGTTTTCGAACAACGTTCAAAAGTGTTGTATATGATGAGGAAAATAAAAGGCATGACTTGGGAATTTTAAAAATCGGTTGTATAGGGCAAGATGAAAGCCGAACAGAAATAGATGAAAGTTTTTCCGTGCTAAAGGATAACTATTTTTCTTTAGGGCAAAGTGTCGATTATTATTTAGGTGTTAGAACGTTAAGTAAAGCATTGCAAACTAAAATATTAAGCGGTCTAAATGATGTTGTATATAATGCTGACTTGCTTTTAAAGGTATCAAATGAAAGAGTAATGACTTATTCTTTATTAAGAGATGTTAGTCTTTCTACAGTAAAAAATCAATTTAGACGATTAATAGATGGTGGTGATATTCTTACTGAATATCATTTTGGTTTTGTTTCAGGTAATGCTAAAAGCACGATGGATCTTGATTTTCATGTTAATCCAGAGGCAAATCCACCGACTAATATTCATGTGATAATTGGTTCAAATGGAGTTGGTAAAACAAGTTTGCTCAATCATATGATTGAATCAGTGTTAAAAATCAAAAAAATAAATACAAAACACTCTCAATTTTATTTGACTGATGAGGATGATGATAAGACAAAAATTAATGATATTAATGAAATATTTTCTGGGGTCGTATCGGTTGCTTTTAGTGCATTCGACCCATTTACCCCACTTCCTGAGGAAAAAGATAAAACTAAATCGGTAAAATATTCCTATATTGGTTTGAAGCGAGTAAATAATATTGGGGGTAAAATAGGTACTCACAAAAGTAAAAGAATGCTTGAAAATGAGTTTGCCGAAAGTTTATACAGTTGTTGTAAAAAAGAGAAGTCAAACCGTTGGTTACGTTCAATTCGCATTTTGGAATCCGATGTTCTATTGAAGGATCATAACTTTGGTGATTTGATTGATTTATATACTCAAATGGATGTGAGTGATAGTGATGAAGATACATTCAAAAGAAACTGCAGAAATAAATTCAGGAAACTGAGTTCAGGACATGCAATTACTATGTTAACAATTACTAAGCTTGTAGAGGTTTTAGAAGAAAAGACATTAGTCCTAATGGATGAACCTGAGTCTCATTTACATCCGCCATTACTTTCATCTTTTATTCGAGCAGTTTCTGAGCTATTGATATATAAAAATGGTGTAGCAATCATTGCAACTCATTCTCCAATTATTCTCCAAGAAGTACCTAAAGTCTGTGTGTGGAAAATTAAACGCTTCGGTGAGATCTCTAAAGCTGAAAGACCTCAAAAAGAGACATTTGGTGAGAATGTCGGATTACTAACAAGTGATATATTTGGTTTAGAGGTTACTGAATCTGGATTCCATACTTTATTAAATAATGAAATTAGGTCTAATCCCGGGGCAAGTTATAAAAAAATTCTGAGGAAATTTGATGGGCAACTTGGTTCAGAAGCTAAAATGATTTTGCAAGGATTGTTGTATTCCGAAGGAGAAAATTGATGAAAAGGATGAATAAACCAAATGACAATGCTATGGAGGTATTTGCTCTTTGTATTAGCAAAGTAAAAAATGTGAATTTAAAGAGAAATCTTGAGGATATTAAACAATTGATTAATCAGGCTGCTATAGAATATGATGAGCATGCACAAAATGCTGATTTATACCGCGTTCCACAATCGATAAATATTAATGATAACATAACAAAAGTAGTTATGGAGAAAGTATACACACAACGAATGGCTAAAGCATCTTCTCCGGGACGAAACGTTTATGACCGATTACGTTCATCTGCTGATTTTAATCTATGTCCATTATGTGGACATAGGCAAGTTAAAACATTAGATCATTACTTACCTAAATCTAATTATTCAAAGCATGTTGTTATGCCTTTTAATTTAATTCCTGCATGTTCAGACTGTAATAAAGATAAATTAGACGTAGTTGCTGTGGATAAGGAAAGCCAAACTCTACATCCTTACTATGATAATGTAACTGAATATCAATGGTTATTTGCAGAGATTATCGAAGGTGAGCCTGCATCTGCTCATTTTTACACGCGTGATGTCCCTGAATATGATGATGTTTTAAATAGTAGGATTAGAAATCATTTTGAGATTTTTAAGTTAAACTCATTGTATGTTTCTCAGTCTGGTGTCCTATTGTCTAATCTCAGATATAGAGTGATTGATTTATATGAAAGAGGAGGTTCAGAGGCTGTTACTGATTATTTTTTCGCAGAAGCAGAAAGTAGGGTTAGATATTGCCTAAATTCATGGGAAACAGCTATTTACTTAGCTTTGTCAGAGAGCGAATGGTACTGTAATGGAGGATTTAGGTAACTATTTTTTTTGCATTTTTTTGATATGCATAGCTATGGTTGAAAATTAGAGAATTTAAAAAGAGTGAGCTATATATATCGCTTAAAACTCCCTGCCGCCATCCACACCGTTATCCCAAACCATAAGGCGGCAGGCAGTAAAACCAGCATTGCGGGCAGAAACAACGGCTGTGCCAGATAAAACCCCCAAACCGTTGAGGTGACTGAACTGCCGAACCTGATGACATAACGATGGAGAAAAACGGATTCCAACCCGGAGCCAAACCGCCTCAAGTCCCGTTGAACCAGCCCATCAGCCAGCGAGGTTAAGGCACAAAGGCAAAACAGAGGCTGCATGGCGATAAGCCATATCAGGCGCTGCATAAAACTCACCAGCGTATAAGCCAGGACGATGAACGGTTTCTGCAGGAACCTGTTAGCCAAAAGCCCGTGAGTTGTCCCGTTCTCCAGCAACATCACCATTTCATTCCTCAGCGGATGCGGTTGTAGCGCAATAACCAGTTCCGCCCGCTCCTGCCTCATCACCTGTAAAACATGCCTGCTCCCCTCCTGCGGCCACCAGAAATAGAGCCCCGCCAGTTCCAGCACCACCCGCAACACCAGCGCCCCAATAACCAGCCCAATAATCCGTCCGGCCAGTGACAATAGCCAGCCAATCGGCCCTTGTGGTGGAGGCGAAGGTGGGGCCCGTTGTTCGCTCATTCCGGCTGTCCCTGCTGGCGCGTCTGCATCCAGGCCGCCAGTTGCGTGACGGACTCCGGTAGTGGGCAGTGCTTATCCGCGACGGGCAGCGGCAGACGGATTTTCCACAGTTGTCCGCCTTCAAGCAGGGCAAAGGCCTGGCCTTTGGGAAGCTGGATCAGCGCGGCGGTATCGAGTAGCGGTACATTACTGGTGGTCACCTGTTCACGGGTGTTGCTGGTAAAGCTGTTGATGCCGCCCGGCGTGTCGGTGACGCCGGAACTGACCTGGCGGCTGCGCACATCAACCTGTGGCAGTTGCTTTGTCAGCAGTTCAGCGGTGGTAGTTTCGCGCACCCGCAGCATAATCAGGTTGTTAAAGTTGCCGACCACCTGACCTGCCTTGGGGGCGCTGCCGATGCGGGCCTGAATATCACTCAGCGTCTGGGTATAGGCCGTGACCTGAATGCCCGCGCCGCCGCCCTTGTTGACCAGCGGAATAAACTCGTCGCCCATCAGTTCATTAAACTCATCGCAGTGCAGATTGATAGGCAGCGGTTTTTCACTGCTGCCGGGCAGTCCTTCATTGAGACCAAACTTGTAGAGGTGCCCGGCGACGCTCACCAGATCGGCAAACATTGAATTGCCGACGGCGGCAGCGACCACTGAATCAGAGAGCGCGTCCAGCCCGACATAGACCACCGCCTTCTGGCGGATCGCCTGCTGCCAGTCGAGGATCGGACGTGTGTCGTCCAGATCGTGGTAGTCCGGGGCGAGCAGGGCGGCGAGCGTGCCGGTGGTCAGCTTTTCCAGCAGCGGTAGCAGCGAGGCGACAATCTTGTCGAAGTAGGTTTTGTCATAGCGCACCGCCGAGAGCAGGCCGTCGAGGATCGGATCGTATAATTTTTCCGCATTGAGGTATTGCTCCAGTGCCACCACGTGAGGATCGCGGCCCAGCATATGGCGCGGCGTGTTTTTGTCGTTAACGCGCTCCGCCAGTTGCGCCACCACTTCCCACGCTCGCGCGTTGTGGCGCGGCAGCACGATGCGGGCATAGTCGATAAACAGGGCGTCGATATTGACGACGTGGCGGGAAATTAACTGATAGTCGGGACGCTGACCGAGCGCCACCAGGGCGCGGGCGATGATATTGACAAAGCGCCAGGCGAACTCGCGAAAGGCCGCCGAGTTGCCTTCGCCGGAAAGCTGTCCGGTGAGGCGCGACGCCACTTCCGAGATGCGGCCAAAGCGCCCGATGGCGTTATAGCGGGCGGAGATCTCCGGATACGCCAGGTGGAACAGGATAAAGCGGTCGCCGCGTCCGGCGCGCTGCGCTTCTGTCCACAGACGCTTCAACAGATCGGCGTCGCCTTTCGGATCGAAAACGATCACGACCTCGCCACGGCGGATGTCCTGAGTGACAAGCAGTTCCGCCAGACGGGTTTTACCGACGCGGGTGGTACCGAGCACCAGCGTGTGGCCGGGGCGTTCACTGAGCGGTAGAGTGACGTCGCACTCTTTCAGTTCCACCCCGTGTAACCACGGATTACCGCCGACGGGTGGCAGCGGACGGACCGGGTTCAGCCAGCGATCGGCGCTGAGCAGGCGGGCAAGCCCGGGCAGAGTATGCTCGCTGCGTTTTTCGATATGTCTTGCCAGACGGTAACACCATCCCGGGCGCAGCCAGCGCGCGGCTTCCGGTTGCAGGCAGTCGTACAGACGCTGGGTGTGGATAGGCAGCCAGCGAAAGCCTTTACCGAGAAACAGCCGCTGGCGGCTGACCGGGATTTTCCTGCTGGTGAGCGCATAGCGCGGCAGGCGCAGGAGGTTACGCTGGTAGCGTACGATTTGCCATCCCTGCCAGCCGCGTCGCAGGGCCAGCAGCATCAGGGCTCCGGCCATCAGGCGGGCCTGCCACGGCGTGAGCATCAGCAGCGGGGCCTGCGTCAGGCAGATCAGCGCGCCACAGCTTGCGGTGACGGTGCTGTAAAACTCCACAGGTGGGCGCAGCAGCGCTTCCAGCGCGTAGCGGCTCATGGCGGGGATTCCTGTTGGAAGTGGCGGCTGACCAGTTTGCGGTAGCGTGCGGCGGGCGCGCCGCCAGCGGGACGATGATAGCGGGCGGCGGCATTGAGCCAGCTTCCGGGACGTTCATCGTAGCGCTGACGCAGCAGGCGGGCGGTGAGCGACAGGTTTTGCAGGGGATGCAGGGCGTCGCAGGGAGAAGCAAAATACGCCCGGTGCCAGCCGATATTGATTTGCCCGAGCCCCACGTCAATGCGCTTCGGACTGGTGCGGCGGATGGCGGCCAGCAGTGCCTGACAGGCCTGTTCCCGGCTGGCGTAGCGGTAGCCGGTACCTTTGATATTGAGCGTCCACGGCCACGGGCGATGTTTGCCACTCAGGTTCGCCCCGCTTTCGGTCTGTGTGACGGCCCACAGCAGTTCCGGCGGCACGCGGAAATGCTCTGCGGCGCGCAGGTACGCTTCCGGCAGCGGTTGCGCCAGCGCCAGGCAGGGCAGCAGCAGGATCAGGGCAGGACCTCGCGCCATTGCTCCCCCTTATGCTCCAGCGCCACCGGGATTTTGCTCTGCCCCAGCAGCATCCAGCGGCCCGCGTCATGGTTAAGCGTGATGCTGTGTTCACTCACCAGTTTTGCGTCGATGCCATGCGCCATCGCCCAGCGACGCACCCGGTTATCATCGCCTTCGCTGTTGACCAGCCAGATATCCAGTGGGCGCTGTTGTGCCAGCAGGGTACGCAGCAGGCTGTCGCAGGGCGGGCAGTCATCTTTAACAAATAGCGAAACGCGAGAAGTACTGGCAGACGTGGTTTTCAGCGGTGTCAGGCCCGGATAGAGGCGTTGCCAGGCCGCGTCATAGGCGCGCTGGAAGGCGAGTTCTTTCTCCAGCCGCTGGTATTCCTGCCTGACCAGCAGTTCGGCGAAGCGCTGACGTTCGTGGTCTGTGTCAGCTTCGACGCCCAGCGTGGTCAGCGGATCGAGCCCCGGCGACCAGACGCCGCGCACCTGTTGTTTCAGCATGAGATAGCGCTGCCACTCTTCCGGCGTGATGCCCCAAACGGTGGCCTGCTGTTGCGTGGTCAGCGGCCTGAGAGCGGAGTCCGCATTCTGGCTGGTTTGCATCTGAATCGGTTGCGCCCACGCGCTGGCGGTGAACAGTAACAGAAGAACCAGGCGTTTCATTGCTTACTCCGGCATCTTCAGCGTCAATTGGCGTTTGCCGTGGCGGAATACCGCCCGGCGCTCATCAAACCGCTCCAGCCGCCAGCCGCGCCACTGTTCATCCGTGCGCAGCCACACCACTTGATGGAGGTAAATGGCCTCCGGCGGCACGATCACCACCAGGCGGATATCTCCGCGCTGTAAGGTCCCGGCGAGAAAAAACGGGGCCGTTAACGGCCCCAAAGGGTGGAGGGACACGGGATGACGGTAAGCCACCGTCTGGGGGAGGGAATGGTCGCTGGCGAAACAGACTTCGCGGCGGTTTTCGTCGGTGATTATTCGCCACGCCGGGCCCGCCAGCAGTTGCAGGGCGGCCTTCAGGCGCAGCGGGCCGATACGGTATTGGCTCAATGGTAACGGGAGCCCATAAAGCTGTGCCCTGTGTGCATCGGCAAGGCACAAAGACCAGCCGCTGTCGCGCAGCAGATACTGTAGAGCTTCCCCTACCGTCGGATGAAAACCGGGCGGAACAGAGAGGGCTATAAGTTGCTCCAACGGAGGCTGTTGCGGTGATGTGCTGACCAGCAGATAGCGGTCGTAGCGGACGACTTCTGGCGTGGCAGGGGAGGCGGTGGTTACGCCGTTGAAAATAAACAGGAGCAGGGCTGGCAGCAGTTGTTTCATCGCATCCTCCACAGGGTTATGACGGAAGAATGTATGAAAAGGGTGGAATATTTTATCGATAACTCTTTTTTCGGTATGAAAATATTTTCCGTTATGACGTTATTTTCTTATTATGATAATCTAGAAATTACATTGATAGAGCTTTAGTTAGATGGCTCATCATGATAGAAGGTTTTGGAGTTAATTTTTCAAGGGTATCTTAATGAACAAGAAACCATCTTTTTATGGGGTGATGTATTTTATAAATATAGCCATTTTTTCTGGTGTTTATTTCTTTTTATTCAATGATTCGTTTAGTCAGCCGTTAAGCTACCCTGTTTCTTTGTATTTTAGTGTAGTGACAGCAACGACACTTGGTTTTGGAGATGTGATTCCTTCCTTGGATAAGGATTTCTTGTTGTTAACCATCTCTTTTGAAGTGGTTTTAGGTGTAGTTATAATTGGTCTGTTTTTGAATTCTATTTCACAAAAATTAAGTGATCAAAAAGATCATCAAGTAAAGCTAGAGAGAATACAAGAAACAGAACAATGGATGTCGCAGGCAATGGGAATGTTACGCCCTGTGATTGAACTTGAACTTCGGACTCTTTCACAATATTATAAATTTACAAGTTTGGAGGAAAAGGGGAAGTTCGACGTCTCTCCTGAAATACATTTTACCAATGAATACTACAAGCAAATTGTTAGCATAAATTATTTTGCTAAATTCCATTATGCTAATGGTAGTGAATTTATGTTTGCCTATTTCTTTAGGGAGAATGAAAGATTTCAGGATAAGCTTGAGAAATTCCTTTATAAATATGCACATGCTATTCCGATGGAGACATTGGTGCGTCTAAATAGAATCCAAGATCATCATTTTCTGCAGTTCCCTACTATGGCTAAACAAATGCATTTGATTATAAAGCAACAAAAATCATTTCCAGAGTGGCCAAAAGACTATCCTATGCAGAGCGACGGTATGAAAGAAATGAACTTAACGACTTGTGAAAATTTTCATTCGTTGTTATTGGAAACGATAAAGGAAATTGACACATACACGTCCGATGAACCTGTTCTCTTAAAGATCGATCTCAGCAATAATATATTGCCTGGAGTAGGTTGTGCAAGGCAGTAAAGGATAAAACTACAGATGGAGATATCTCAAAATAAAAATAGCGCCCGGTTACGGGCGCGAAATCAGTTAGTAAGGGAATCTTTCCCCCATCAGCCCCAGCGTGGCGGCGATGGGGATGCCTTGCTCAGAAAAATGAACGCGTAACGTCAGCCTGGCGGTTTGCTGCTGCGTGCTGCCGTTGGTTTTTTGCGTCAGCACCGAGCGGTAATCGATACGAATGGTGCGCTGCGGCGGTTGGTGGGCGATAAAGGCCACTACCGCTGCCATTTCAACACCTTTCAGCAAATCCTTGATGGCGTTGTCATTCCGGTCTTCAAGACAGTGCTTGTGGGCCGGAAGAGTTATGGCCAGATCAAGCGGCAAGCCAGCGTCCAGCGCCTCGTCATCAAGGTTAATCAATTTACCCCGGTTAAGGGCTTCTTCACGTGAGTTCAATACGGTATTCATCATGCGTCTCTCCGGTAAAAGGCCAGGGAAACGCCCCGGCGGGGAATTTCCCCGGCAGGGTGAATGCTGTGTGTCAGAACTGCGCTACAGGCTCTGCTGGCGGTGCGGCTGGCGCTGGCTGGGATTCTGCTTCGCGTTCTGCCCGGTAAACCTCTTCACCGTCAATTTTGATGAGCCCGATGTGCAACAGATGGGCTTTCAGGCTGACGCCGGTTTCGCCTTTACGGTCGCCTTTGCTGTAGACAAAGGTGTCGGCATACAGATCGCCGAGGCGGAACTGGATCAGTACCTTGCGTTTCTGCTCGCAGGCGTCGATACAGCGGCGCACCAGTTTCTGCGCTTCCTTGCCGCTGACGCGGCAGTCAAACCAGGTGTGCTCCGTGTTGCTGGCTTCGCCCCGCAGTGCGGCAATGTCGCAGCACAGGAACG
Source organism: Enterobacter sp. 296B2 (assembly GCF_034106185.1). NCBI lineage: Bacteria > Pseudomonadati > Pseudomonadota > Gammaproteobacteria > Enterobacterales > Enterobacteriaceae > Enterobacter > Enterobacter sp. 296B2. Next base: position 16,337 of record NZ_JAWNCA010000044.1, read on the forward strand.
GTTCGCCTTTTTTCGGGGTCACTTCCCGGATCCGGTTGAGGTAGCCCAGACCGCTGGTGTACAGGTTGAAGTAGTGGGTATCGTTCATGGTGGTATCTCCGTGTTGAAGGTGCGGAGCGCCCCATGCGCGGGAACGCCCCGCTTCGGGTTTGGCTCATTGGCTGCAGGGCCTCTGAGTTACTGGCAGTACGGGCATTCCGCGCTGTGCGCCTCCGCGTTTCAGGAATGCATGGCGGACTTTGGTGATAACGGCATTACAGCAACAGCTTTCGGGGTGAGAGGACAGCGAGATTTGTTACCGGTGGCTGAATAATTTCCGTGACAGGCCGGGAGCACAATGTGTAATTCACATCACAAAATTGCGCTTCGGTGAGTTGAAAAGTTGCGCAGTAACCTCATATAGAAAGCGGGTAAGGAACACCTGCCCGCAAGACATGAACTTTTTGAATATTCTTTTTACTGTTCAGGAGGTACATGATGACTCTCAGAACTTTTCCTGTATTACATGATCTCTCCGATTCTCTGTTTGCGGACCGTTTTAACCGCATCGATCGCCTTTTTAGCCAGCTAACCGGCAGTACGCCGTTGCCCTCCACGCCTTCTTACAATATCCGGCGGCTGGGCGATAATCGCTATGAACTGACGCTCAGCGTGCCGGGCTGGAAAGAGAGCGAACTGGAAATTGAAACCGTTGGCGGTCAGCTGAACATCAGCGGTAAACGTGAAGAGGAGAAAACCGAAAACAGCGAAGAAGGGTGGATCCATCGGGGTATCAGCCGCAGCGACTTCCGGGCCAGCTATAGTCTGCCGGAGCATGTGAAAGTGACCGGCGCTTCGCTGGAAAACGGCTTGCTGGCGATTGAATTACACCAGGATATCCCGGAAGAAGAGAAACCGCAGCGCATCGCCATCAACAACAACCCGGCGATTGAACACAAGCCGTAATCGTTGACTGACGTTGTTTTCACGCCCGGCAAACGCCGGGCGTTTTGCTAACCTGATGAGCCACTTTTCTGGCCTCTGACTATTTGAGCCGTGAGCGCTGTAACGGTTTCTTGCTGCTGCACCAGGAACGCCTCCAGCCCCATTTTCCCCGTCGCGATGTCATCCAGCATTTGCTCCCACAGTGCAGTGGTGCCCGGATCTTTCAGCGTTTCTGGCAGGGCGTCAATCAGCGCGCTGGCGGTATCCGTTGCCAACAGAAAGCGGCGTTGCTTAATCAGATAACCACGCTTAAGCAGCGTCTGGATAATCCCGGCGCGGGTGGCTTCGGTGCCAATACCGGCGTTCTCTTTCAGCCGCTGTTTCAGGCGCTCATCGCTGACAAAACGGGCGGCGTTTTTCATCGCGGCAATCAGCGTCCCTTCGGTGTAGTGCTCCGGCGGTTGAGTCTGACGGGCGCGAACGTCTACCTGTTCCACCTGGCAGGTCTGTCCCTGTTGCAGGACGGGAAGTGACTGCGTTTCTTCCGGTGAATGTGTTGCCATCTCGCGTAAAAACAGTTGTTGCCAGCCGCTGACAATCACGACTGAGCCACGGGCAGCCAGCGTTTCCCCAGCGCAGTTCAGGCGCAGGTCGGTTTTATCCACCTCATGGTCCGGCAGAAACTGCGCCAGAAAATGGCTGCGTACCAGGCCGTAAACCTTGCGCTCGCTGTCATTCATCTGCGTCAGATCTACCGTTTTACGGGTCGGGATGATGCCATGGTGGGCGGTGATTTTGCTGTCGTCCCATAGCCGGGAGCGTTGTTGCAAATTCAGTTGCGTGGCGAGGGGCTGCAGTGAGATGTCGCTGGCGACCAGCGCCGCCAGAACCTGCGGTGCTTCAGCGTGCATGGAGAGCGGCAGCCAGCCGCAGTCGGTGCGCGGATAGGTGGTGGCTTTATGGGTTTCATACAGGCGCTGGGCGATATCCAGTACCTCCTGCGCGCCCATGCCCCACTGTTTCGAGCAGGTCTGTTGCAGGGCGCTGAGGGTGAAGGCCAGCGGTGGCGGCGTTTTCTCCCGGCGGGTGGTCACATCCAGCACCAGCGCGGTTCCGGCCTGTTGCAGGCGTGCAGCGGCCTCGCGGGCGGCGGATTCGCGGATGCAGCGCCCTTCGTCGTCGCAGTTCGCACTATCCGGCTGCCACTGCGCCAGAAAGGAACAACCCTCCGCATGCAAGCGGGTATCCACCCGCCACCAGGGGCGGGGCGTGAAGCGGGCGATCTCCCGGTCGCGTTCCACCACCAGACGCAGGGTTGGCGTCTGCACCCGGCCCACGGAGAGCACGCCCTTGTGCCGCCGGTTCATTAGCGTGCAGGCGCGGGTCATGTTGATGCCGACCAGCCAGTCGGCGCGCGCGCGCGCCAGTCCAGCCTGATACAGCGGAAACGTGCTGTCGCCGGGTCGCAGCGCAGCGAGCGCCTTGTGGATACTGGCCTCATCCAGCGCCGACAGCCACAGCCGCTGGACCGGACCGCGCCAGCGGCATTGTTCGAGGATCTCGCGGGCAATGGTCTCGCCTTCGCGATCGGCGTCGGTGGCGATCACCACTGCGGCCGCCTGTTTCAGCAGCTTTTCGATGATGCGGAACTGCTTGCGCACCTCCGGGCGGATCACCAGCCGCCATGCCGGGGGAATAAACGGCAGATGCTCTGCCCGCCAGTGTTTCAGCGCCGGATCGTAATCCTCCGGCGCGGCCATGCTCAGCAGATGGCCAAAGCACCAGGTGACGGTTACGGTGGCGTTATGCAGGTAACCATCGCTGCGGTTACGGGCGTCAAGAACGCGGGCAATATCGCGCGCCTGAGAGGGTTTTTCGCACAGGTAAAGTTGCATGGGCTGTTTCCGGTGAAAGGGAGTTCAGCATGGTGTTCCGGAGGGATAAGGCGACAGGGGAAACTGGAGGAAGAAGGTAAAAATTGCACCTTAAAACGTGCATTAAGCGGATAGTGCCTGTTTTTAGGTGTATGAACTGAGTTTAAAACAATCGCTAACGTGACACTCAGGGTTTAACTTTGCGCAAAATTTTAAACCAGCGCGGTTAAGGGCTGTATCCGCCGCAGCATAAACATCACCACTGAAAGCTGCGTATTCAGTACCTGCCGCTGCCATTCGAGCGCCATCAGCGCATCGCGCAGTTCATCGCTTACGTCAGGCTGTTGAATGGCCTCCAGCAACGCCACGCCTCCCGAACGGTTGTTGTCCAGATTACGCCAGCGCAGATAGCTGATGCCGGAGCGCGCCGGGTTGCTGCACAGGATCAGCGGTACGTTACGCCCCGGCAATTCATACACCGCCTGTTTCAGCATCGGCTGACGTTGTTGCAGTTGCGCGCGCAGCGTCTGTAATTCCTGCACCATCGCTCGCAGCTCTCCCTTACCCTTAAAGGCCTTTAAAAGGCCCTTTAGCGAGCTTTTGCGGGCGGCGCTTTCATTGTCGTCTTCACCGATCATCACGCAGGATCTCCGCAAGCATCTTTTTGGGCAAATTCCCGAGCTTATGCGCCATCGTCTGCGCCAGCGGACTGTTCGCCCGCACGTCGGCGCGGGTCACACCGGTGGTGCGAAAGCGGTTCACGAAGCTGAACACCTGGAGCATCAGGCGTGGGATGGTGGCAATGAAATCGCGCTTCTCCGCCTGGGTTATAAGACCGAGATGCCAGGCAAGCAGGGTGCGGCGGACCAGCAGATCGTAATCAATCAACTGTTGCAGCAGGCGTGAACCGGGCGGTGAGAACAGCGCCAGCGGCAGGATGAATTCGGTCGGGGACGGGTTACTGACCTGCGTGGTGTGGATAGCGCCTGGCAGGCTGGCGAAGGCTTGGTCCAGCCGACGGTTTTTTTGCTTCAGCAGGTGGGCGATCAGGTTCAGGCGGATGCGCAGTTGCTTCAGCCAGTGGGCGGCCCACGGATCGTTGGCCTCTTCGGCGCGCAGCAGTCGCCTGAGTAACGCCAGACAGAGCAGCATGCCGGTGGGATGCGCCTGCCAAAGCCGGGCGGCGACGCGGGTGTGCAGGGTGATGCGGATATCGCTGAACAGGGTTGTGCCAGGCATCGGAAATTCTCCATGGATTCAGATGCCCGCAGTGTCGGTCCGCGCAATGAGCCAGGCGACGGGAAACCCATCTGGTTCACAGAAAGTTAATTTCGCCGATGAATGAGGTTTGATTGATAGCTGGTACACCGGCTTTATGCGGTGCGCATAAAATCAGGGCTATCTGCGCCTGCGCCGAAGCTGATTGAACTCGCCCCGTCTGGCCTTCTCCAGCGTTGCCAGCAGATAGGCGAGGGGGCGGTGGATATCGTGGGCGGCGATCCGCCACAGGCAGTCGTCCAGCACCTGCTGGCAGAGGTCGGGATCCAGATTGCGCATCGCGCGTTCGGCGGCGCGGCGTTCGCTGGCGCTGAAGGGATTATCCACAGGCCAGTGCAGCAGTTGCGTACGTTTTTTATGTTTATTGTTTAAGTCTGTACCAGTATGTACACAAGGTGGCTCAGGTTGCCCGCCAGCCCCCGCCACATCACTGAGTCTTAATTGAAGACTCGGGCATTTTTTACTGAGTCCTCGATTAAGACCAGGGGCGGTCTTCAATGGAGACTCAGTGCAGGTTCGTCCACTATTCACAGGTTGTTGCAGGGTGAGCAGTAGCCCGATGGCGATGTTGCGGATACGCCGGTTGCGGTGGCGGGAACAGGCCGTAAGCAGCGCCAGATATTCGCTGTCCATCCGGCAGGCATCAGCATGAGTCAGTGGCGCATCATGCAAGGCGTAGAGGTTGCCGGTGATCCTGCCGCTTTGCTCGTCGCGCAGTCGCTGGCACAGGCTCAGCCAGCGGGTGATCCGCAGCATCATCAGCGCGTTGCTGACGGTACTGCGCGAGGCCTTCTCGCCCTCAGGCTGGTCTGAAAGCCAGCTCTGCAGTTCGTTGTATGACGGGAAGACGCCGCTGCCGTCGTCGCGGGCGTGCAGGCGCAGCAGTTGCCACGCGAACTTGTCGCGCGGGGAAAGGTTGCGCGCCAGCAGCAGGCGCTTCGGCACGCTCTGCTGCGGGTTGCCGAGAAACAGCAGCCGATCGTCACTCTGCATGCAGCAGCTTCTCCTGAGTCCACTGGCGCAGCAGGTTCCAGATAACCGTCAGCGACAGATCGTGTTCGCGGGCTATCTCCATCATGGCGGTCAGCGCTTCGGGTGAGTCGAGCTTTTTCACGCCGGTCTTCTGCCACTCATTCCATACCAGCGTTTCCACCTGCTCATCCGGAGCATTGTTGCGCCCTTGCCGGACAAACAGGCCAATCAGCCGTCGCCGGGCACAGACCTCCGGCGTGGAAAGGCCAAAGTAGTGGTTGATGAACTCGATGGATGCGCCGAGAGACAGAGCTTCCTCCAGACGCTGCTGGAACAGCCGCTCCTGCTCCATCCTCGCCAGCATCCGGCCCAGCATCTCGTGGTCAATGTGGGTGGTGATAAACTGCACCGCACTGTTGCTGAGAAACAGGATGTCGTCGGCGGTAAGTCGCGTCAGCTCACACAGTTCCTGCGGGCTGAAGCCGAGCGATTCGCAGTAGCGGATCTGTCCCTCCTTCAGCGCCTGGACGATATGGGTGAGTACCGCCTGGTTAACTGAGGGCGTCATGGCGAACCTCCCGCAGCCGCCGCTGACGGCACAGGCTGATAAGCTGCATCAGTTGCTGGATCTGAGCGTTGTCGTAGTCCGGCGACAGCAACAATTCAAGGGCGGGCATTGGCGTACTGGTGTCGCCATTCAGGGCTGCCAGCACCTGATAGCAGCGCTGCGCCGCCGGATGGGGAAATTCGTCGCAGGGTGCGAGGGTGAAACCCGCCGGAGCGCTGTCGTCCGGCTGGATACAGGTGTCCAGTCCCCAACAGGCACACAGCGACCGTGCCGTATGCACCAGCGGTGAGGGCCTTGGCTTGGCGGGTTCAGTCGGTAGCTCAGGCTCTGGTAGTGGTGCTTTCTCCGTTTCCGGCGGTGGCGGCCAGAGGACCTTTTCGGCTGGAGGCCCCAGCAGCCCCAGCCGCTTACTCTGGCCATCGGTCAGTTCCGCCAGCAGCGTATTCCAGCTTATGCCGCTACGACAGCTCATCTCGCCGAGCAGTTCGTCCTGCACCAGTTGCGGTACCACGGCTTCCGCCTCGCCGTTGAAGGTGGCGAGGGCGGTGCTGAACAGGTCGGCAAATTCGGGCTGGCGTTCAGGCGGCATCAGCTTTGCCCACACCTGTTCCGCCGCGCTACGCAGCGCCAGCAGGCGATCGATAACCTTTCGGGTAAGGCCGCCATACAGCGCGTTAGGGATGCAGGGCAGCAGCCAGTCGACGGTCTGTAACATCCGGCTGATTTGCGACTGGCTGACGGGATAGCCGTCGCGGGTGAGTTGCTCCGCCAGCGCCAGTTGCGTCACGCATTCAATGCCTGCCTCGTGGTAAAGATCGCGCAGATGCAGAATGCCTTCCGCCCGTTCGATAAACATCAATCCGTTATGCAGGTCACTTTCGGCCAGATGGCCGATCAGGCACTGGACTTCGCCTTGCTGCGGTGACAGCGTTTCCGGCCACGGTCTGAACGGCCAGCAGACGCGGTGGTAACGCTCATCCTGCGTCTCCTGCCACAGTTCATTGAGAATGGCGAGGCGCGTATTCCCGCCGCTGGCGAGCATATACTTTTCATCACCGGGGCGACGAGTTAACACCGGCGGGTTATCCAGCCCGCGGGCAAGAATTGACGCTTTCAGTACATCATAGCCAGGGTTGCGGGTGACGCGGGGATTAAGAGAGAACGGCTGGATTTGCTCCAGACTGACCTGGACTATTTCCTGTTCTCCGGTATTGCTGGCGCCGTGAAGCCAGCGGTTGAGCAGGTGTGAAGCGCACATGATCTTCCTCCGGCATTCAGACATCGCGGGTGAGGCGGATGCGCTGCTGGATCCAAGCATCCACCTCGCTTTCCAGCCAGGCGACGTGGCGGCTGTTGAGTCGGATGGATGGCGGAAACTGTTGCAGCTGGATTTGCCGGTAAATCCACGATTTACCGAAGCCGATTTTGTCTTCCACCTGGCGTAAGCGTAAAAATCTGTCGCTATTCATAACCATTCCTCCTGTGTCCAGATTCGTTCACATCAGCACGATGGGCGTGGTTATCAAAGCAGCAGCGTCCCTGCCAGGCAGTAAAAATCCTTATCTGGGTTAGTGAGAGTTGTTAGTTGAAAGGGTTAGTGGATTGCGTTACGGCGGTGCGCCGCGCTGGAGTGCGGTTTTCAACGTTTCGGGGCTCAGCGGCAGGTGCATACCATCCTCACGTGCCCAGCATTCAAAAATGTTCAGCAGCTTATAAGGATGCTCCAGCATTTCATCGTCCAGTTGCGGGTTGTGCTTGCAGGCCAGCCACAGCAGACGGGAAAGCGCGGAGGTGATCCGCTCCTTTGATTCCGGCTGATGACGGGTCAGGAAGGTTTCGAGATGAGTGCGGCGGATGACGAACAGTGCGTCAGGAGGCAGCGTGTCCTGCAGGTAGCAGACGGACAGACTGAGCCGGGATTTAAGGTCATTGCGACCATTGCCATACAGCTGGCCAATCAGCAGATGAAGCTCTTCCTGGAGGTTGTTTTGTGTGGCGAGCAGTTCCAGCAAAAGCTCCCGTAGCGATTTGCGGCAACAGAGTTGGTAGTAGCTGTCGTTCTCATCGCAGACCACAATGCCAATCTGGTTGCAGCAGTGGGTATCTTTGGGGCAAGGACGATTCAACGTTTTCGCCAGTTGCTGGTGGAGCAGCAGGCGCTCAAGGCCGATTAACGGCAAATTCCACAGATGGCTGGTGGTCAGTTGCAGAGTCGGGTCGCGTCGGCATGGCGGAGAGTTCGCCATCACTTTGCGGTTGCCGGGTTTGTTGCACTGCGAAGGCGGAAAGGGGGGCTTACTGAATCGGCAGGCAAAGTGGCAAGGAGGATTGAGTGGTCTCAGAAGTACAGGAGAGGGGAAGTAGACCGAGAGTGGCAGATCGCCGTGCAGGGCGTGGCGGATCAGATCGGCGGGCAGCAACGTGATGTTGTGCTGCCGGATGACTTCTGCGGCCTCGTCCAGCGTCAGCCACTCCTGGCGGATTTTGTGTGGGGGCATGGGTAACTCCTATTAGTTACATATGATGAGTACTACCTAAAAAAGCCAACTAAAGCGAGGTAAGGTGAGTTCTTTTAACTGGTTGTTTTGTATGTGATCTATTGGTATTTTTTTTAGGGTTTTTTCTGTTTTATTTAGGAAATCAATGATTACCAATAGGCATAAATATGGTATGATAGCCATTAGTATAATATCAATGGATAAAGGCTTCTGTTATGAATTTTGAAGAGCTTATAAATGATATTGAAAGACTCTTAATTGGTAAAGAGTTGCAGTCTATAAATCCTAACACTCCCCCATTATTCCTTTTAAAAATAGACAGGGATATTGGTAAATATTACGTGTCTGTTTCTTTAAATGCTAAGCCTACGGCAAGGTCAATTTCTGAATTTGAATATATATTTAATGACTTACTGCGTAAAGGTTTTTGTAATGTAGATCAGTCATTATATGGTAGCTCTTCAAGCCGTAATCATCCGGAAACAATATTTGCAAACTTGCCTTATATTCAGTTCTTTAAGTTCAAGAAAAAGAAACATATTTTATTACGTAATAAAAATGTACATGAAGCAGGTCAACTTTCTGAATTACAAGGAGCTGAGTCTCGTGCTATAAGGAAGCAAATAGAAAATTATTTATCTCTTAATTTAAGTGAAATTGCAGATCAGCAGTTAAAATCATTGGAAAAAATGTTCGATGCCTATGATGCTATTTTAAAAAAATATCCAGGGGATATTCCTGTTATAATGGCTGAGCAAGGTTTGCTGGGATTAAAAAACATTAGCGAAGTTCTGATTGATTCTTATGTTTCCTTGGACTTTGACAGTGCTGGCGATAAAATTAATAAATTAAATAAATTAAGTAAATTCAAACAAGTAGAGTTATTTAAAGAAGATTTATCTTTAGAGGATTTACTTGAGTCCCCTGAGGTAAGTGGAATTGACTCAGGTGATAAGAATATTGAGGATCAATCGGACTCAGAATTAGCACCTGAGCAGAAACGTACGGGCATTGCAAAAATGCTTATGACTACACCAGTTTTAACACTAATTTTTGATCGTGTAAGATATGATGAAATTGAGTTACAACCTGACTTTCAGAGAAAAGACCGAATTTGGCCTGACGACAAAAAGTCAAAACTTATTGAATCAATATTAATGAAGCTTCCATTACCGGGGTTTTACTTTGGTGAAAAGCCAAACGGTAACTGGGTAGTTATTGATGGCCTTCAAAGAACGACTACAATTTGTGATTATATGAGTGGTCATTTCTCATTGAAAGGGCTCTCTATTTTAGAGCATTTAAATGGAAAGAGTTTTAAAGATCTTACTCGAACCGAGCAACGAGACATTAGAGAGTATCAAATTACGGCTTACCAAATAGAACTAAATGATGATAGTTCTGAATTGGTTGTAGAACTATTCCATAGAATAAACACATATGGTGTAAAGTTAAGTAGTCAAGAAATAAGATCTGCACTTAATAAAGGCAATAGCGTAACCTTTTTACGTTATTTAGCTTCATTAGAAACGTTCAAAAAAGCGACGCAATTTAAAGTAAAGCCGGACAGGCAAAAAGATATGGAGCTCTGTTTGTCCGCTCTTGCTTTTATGGTACTTGGTTATAATAACTATGGCCAACATTCGTATGATCATTTTTTATGTAGTGCAATGCAGAAGCTAAATAATTATCCATTAAGCATCATTAATAAAGAAGAGATTGATGCTGGAACAGCTCTTATTTCTCCTTCAAGTGAAGTCTTTTTAACTTTATATTCAAAATATAATCAGGCTTTAATCTTAGCAAATGAAGTTTTTGGTGAAATAGCTTTTTCAAAAGATCCGGAAAATAAAAAATCACCTATTAATAAACAACTCTTTGAGTTAATATTTACTGTTTTCTCTGTATTTGACTCACATCAAAAGGAGATGATGTTAGCTAATGGTGATAAATTTATTGATAGCTTATACCTGGCTATTGAGGAGAATAG